>JANPJZ010000271.1:0-12312 GCA_031425795.1 Rhodobacter sp.
GACATCATCATGTCCTGGCCGGAGATGGCAGACCTGCGCGCCGCAGCAGAACTGGCAGGGGTCGATCTGCACGGTCCAATGACCGCAGCGATGCAGGACTGGATCGACCGGATGGGGCTGCGAGCAAAGCTCCGGCATCTGGGCGAGGCGGTGGCTGGATTCCGACGCCCCAACCCTTGATCCTGCACTTGAGATGCGCGGCATAGCCCGGTTTGGAGTTTCACTGGACGTGGGCGCCAAGGTGGTCTGGATCTTCAACATCCATCAGGATGAGGAAGCCGATCAGCCCGATCAACTGCTTGGCCTTGAATACGGGCCCGCGCAGTCGCACCCGGGGGCAATCCCACCCTTCAGCACTGGACGGCCGGAGCGGTAGAGGCAGGCCGAAGGGCGGTGGCAGTGAGCTGGCCGACGACCGCGCAGTTCATCCCGCGACATGAGGAGGCGGCGAGAGACCGACCTGTTGTGCGGGGCGAAGGTCGCTGGTGCGGCGATTTTCGGCGAGGACAGGCCGCGCGCGGCGACATCGTGGTGGTGCCATGGCCATAAGGACCACCGAACGGTGACGGCCAAGATCGCGTTCTGAGGCTGGGCGAGACCGGACTTTTCGAAAAGTCCGGTCCGATTTCTTCGAAGAAATCGACTAGACCGCCGTCACCGCGCATTCCGGCAAAAGGCGCATGACGTCTTCCGGGCGGCACAGCTGGGTGGCGTCGGTCATCACGGCGGCGGAAGCGGCGGCGGAGCCGAGGGAGAGCGCCTCGGCGTTGGACTGGCCGCGCGACAGGGCGAGGACGAAAGCGGCAACAAAGCTGTCCCCCGCGCCAACGGTGGACTTCACGCGCACCTTGGCAGCGGCTGCGAAGAGGCGGTTGTCGGCGTCGGCAAGCACGTTGCCTTCCGCCCCGCGTGCCACGATCACGGTCTTGGCGACCCCGGCATGGACCAGAGACTGCGCGAAGGCGGCGGTGTCGGCGCGGGTGGGCAGCGGGCGGCCGGCAAGTTCTTCGCCCTCGGGTCCATCCATGCGCAGGACGGCAAGGCCGGGGATCGGGTGGCGCACGGCCTCGATCAGGGTGGCGCCGGAGGTGTCGAGGACCACGCGGGTTTCCGGCATCGAGGCGGCAAGCTGGGCGGGGAAATCGACCGGAACGCCGGGGGGCTGGCTGCCCGAAATCACCGACAGCCCGCCGGGTCGTGCGGTGGCGCGCAAGAGAGTGAAGACGCGGGCCCGCTCCGCCTCGCCCCAGGTGGGGCCGGGGAGCATGAAGCGGTATTGCTTGCCTGTCGTCGCCTCGTTCACGGTCAGGGACTGGCGGGTCTCGCCGGGGCCGAGGATCGACAGGAAGGTGACGCCTTCGCCCCTGATCAGCCCGGCAAGGCGGTCACCGGTCAGCCCGCCGATGGCGACCAGCGCGAGGCTGTCGCCGCCCAGAGCCTTGATGGCCCGGGAGACGTTGAGGCCGCCGCCACCGGGGTCAAGCATCGGCTCGGAGCAGCGGAGCTTGTGGCCGGGGGTCATCTCATGCACCTCGGTCGCCATGTCGAGCGCCGGGTTCAGCGTGAGGGTCAGGATCGGGCTTTGGGTCATGCGGCACCTTTTGTTACCGCTATCATACCGCGTTGCGCCGGAAATGGAACTGCCCCCGACGGTGCACGCCGGGGGCAGAATGGGGGGCAAAAGTTTTTGAAAACTTTTGCAAAATCCTTGGAAGGATTTTGGTCCCGGGATCAGCCGTTCAGCATCATCTGATAGCTGGCGGGCACATAGCGGAAGCCTTCGCCTTGCGCCTCGACCTAGCCGAGGCCCGGGAAGGGCATGTGATAGCCGATGAAGGGAATGCGGTCGGCCGCGATCATGCCGAAGACCTGCTTGCGGGTCGCGGCGGCAGCGGCCTTGTCGGCGTCAAAGCGCACTTCCCAATCCGGGCGCTGCAGGGACCAGACGTAGTGGTTGGCCGTGTCGGCGGTGATTGCAAGGCGCTGGCCGTCGGATTCGATCATGTAGATCATGTGGCCGGGAGTGTGGCCCGCGGCGGCCATGGCGGTGATGCCGGAAAGCGGGCTGCCGCCATCGTCAAGGAAGGTGATCTTGTCGTTCAAGGGTTTCACGTTCTTGTCGAAGCCTTCGTTGGCGGCGGTAGCCCAGTTGTTGTGTTCGACCGCGCCGGTCACATAGCGGGCATTGGCAAAGGTCGGGGTCACGCCATCCGCGCCCATCAACCCGCCGATGTGGTCACCGTGCATGTGGGTCAGCACCACGACGTCGACCATTTCGGCGGTCATGCCGGCGGCGGTCAGGGCGGCAAGGGTGCCTTCGGCGGCAAGGCCCGTGTCGAAGAGAACGATCTCGGTCCCGGTGTTCACCACGGTCGGGGTGAAGAAGTTCTGGGTCATGTCTGCGGTGATGAAGTTCGCGGCGGAGAGGGCGGCGAAATCCTCTGCGCTGGCATTGGTGCCGAAGGTTTCCTGCGGCTTGTCGCCCGAGCGGGTGCCGGCCAGGAGAGTCGTCACTTCGAAGCTGCCGAGCTTGAAGCGGTTCCAGGGCGCAAAGCCCGATCCCAGCATGGTCTCTTGTGCCTGGGCTGCGCGGGGCAGGAAACCTGCGGCCAGCGGCATTGCAAGCCCGGCGGCAATGGCCTGGCGGCGGGAAAGGATGGTCATGCGGTCCTCCATTCGGTTGCGATGACCGAAAGGATAGGGCAGCGCGCGACCCTGTCTGGTCACGGGAACGTCAAGCAAGGTGCGCAGGTGCACAACCCTTGTGCGAGTGCGCGGGGGCGGGTCATTCCCACCAGGGGTCGACGCGGGCGATGTCTTCGTCGGTCCAGCCGAAATGATGCGCGAGTTCGTGCACGACGACATGGGTCACCAGTTCGCCAATCGAGACGTCGCCGCGTTCGGCCCATTCATCGAGGATCGGGCGACGAAAGAGCCAGATCACATCGGGGCGAATCATCTGATCGGTGGTAGATTTCTCGGTCAGCGGAATGCCTTCGTAGAGCCCGGTGAGTTCGAACGGATCGTTCAGGTCCAGTTCCTCAACCATCTCGTCCTCGGGGAAATCCTCGATCCGGAGGCGGATGTGGGTGGCGGGTTCGCGGAACGGGTCGGGAAGGGTCGAGATCGCCTCATGGGCGAGCTGCTCGATCATGGCGAGGGACGGGGCGATGCTGTTGGGGGCCGGGTTTGTCATCCGACAAAGATAGGCGCTGACCGGCTGTGAGGAAAGGGGCGGTCCATGCCAGGATCAGACAAGGCGATGGACGCGAAGACGAAGAGCGCAGCTTTGGACCGGAAGGCCTGGCTCCGGACTTGAGCCCGCGCGGCGGGAGGATGCGGAGCGGCTGCTCGCGATCTTTGCAGACGCGACGGGGTGGGAGCCTCGGCTTTGGGGAGCGTCGATGGTGGGCTTTGGCCGGTATGCGTATCGCTATGACAGCGGACATGGCGGCGAGAGCCTGGCGGTTGGTTTCGCGGCGCGGGCGGCGGAATGGGCCCTTTACGGGCTGGTCGGCGGGTCGGAAGTGGAGGCGCTGCTGCCGGGCCTTGGGCCGCACCGGCTTGGGAAGGGCTGCCTTTACATCAAGCGCCTTGCACTGGTGGACGAGGGCACCTTGAGCGCAGTGATCCGGGCGGGGGTGGCGGACCTCGGGATGCGCTGGCCGGTGCATCCGGTGTGAAAGCCGGTGCGATGCCTTGAGCTGGGTGCCGTCGTGCAGGGCATCGAGCCCTGCCCGACGGCGTTGCCACGGGATGCGGCGCGGTTGGGGCAAACTGGACAAAGCCGGGGGCTTGTGACAGGGAAGGGCCTTCCAAGGAGCCTGCCCCCATGACTGTCACTACCCGCTTTGCCCCCTCGCCCACCGGCTGGATCCACGTCGGAAACCTGCGCACGGCGCTGATGAACTATCTGATTGCGAGGGCTGCCGGCGGGCAGTTCATCCTGCGGCTGGATGACACCGATCAGGAGCGGTCGAAGCAGGAATACATCGACGGGCTGAAGGCGGACCTCGACTGGCTCGGCATCCGCTATGACCGGGTGGAGCAGCAGTCAAAGCGCATGGCGCGCTATGCCGAGACGGCCGAGCAGTTGAAGGTGGCGGGGCGGTTCTACGAGTGTTTCGAGTCCCCGGTCGAGCTGGACCTGAAGCGGAAGAAGCAGTTGAACATGGGCAAACCCCCGGTCTATGACCGGGCGGCCTTGTCGCTGACCGAAGCGCAGAAGGACGCCTATCGCGCCGAGGGGCGGCAGGGCTATTGGCGCTTCAAGCTGGATCTGGAGCGGATCGAGTGGGCGGACGGGATCATCGGGGAGATCTCGATCGATGCGGCATCCGTCAGCGATCCGGTGCTGATCAAGGCGGATGGGCAGGTGCTGTATACCTTCGCCTCGTCCGTGGATGACGTTGACATGGGAGTCACGCATATCGTGCGCGGCGCGGACCATGTGACAAATACCGCGACGCAGATCCAGATCATGAAGGCTTTGGGTGGGGTGCCGCCGACCTTTGCGCACCATTCGCTGCTGACCGGGCCGCAGGGGGAGGAGCTGTCCAAGCGCCTTGGCGTGTTGAGCTTGCGCGACCTGCGGGCGCGGGGGGTGGAGCCAATGGCGCTTTTGTCCCTGATGGCGCGGCTGGGGTCGTCGAAGCCGGTGGAACTCGTGGGGTCGATGGACGAGTTGGTGGCGGGGTTCGACGTCGGCTCCTTCGGGGCGGCGCCGACCAAATTCGATGCGGAGGACCTGTTTCCACTGACGCGGCATCATGTGCAGGCCCTGCCCTTCGCGGCGGTGCAGGAACGGATTGCAGGTCTGGGCGTTCCCGACGCGGAGGCCGAGGCGTTCTGGGCGGTATCCAAGGGGAACATCACGATCCTCGACGATCTGGGCCAGTGGTGGACCCTGTTCCACGACGGGGCCGAGCCGGTGGTGGATGAGGCGGACCGGGAGTTCGTGCGGCAGGCGCTGGCGCTGCTACCAGCGAAGCCCTGGACCACGGCGACCTGGGGCGAGTGGACGGCGGTAGTAAAGCAGGCGACCGGGCGCAAGGGGAAGGACCTGTTCCGCCCGCTGCGCCGAGCGCTGACGGGGCGGGACGCGGGGCCGGAGATGGCCGATGTGATGCCGCTGTTGCGGAAAGTGCCGGTGGTCTGAACCCTGGGGCTGGCCGCCGGGGGCGCTTCGCCCCCCGGACCCCCCGAGGATATTTGAGCAAAGATGAAAGGGCCAGAGTCCTTCGTCTGGAGGATCGGGAATGGCTGGGCAGCAGGCGAAGTTCGTCGAGGGGAACCTCTTCCGGCATGTGTCGGTGATGGCGCTGACCTCCTCCGTAGGGTTGATGGCGGTGTTCGTCGTCGATCTGATCAACATGCTTTACATCTCTATGCTGGGGCGGGCGGAGCTGGCGGCGGCGATCGGCTATGCCGGCGCGATCCTGTTCTTCACCACGAGTTTCGGGATCGGGATGTCGATTGCCGTCGGCGCTCTCGTTGCGCGGGCGCTGGGCGCGCGGGACCCTGCGCTGGCGCGGGCGCGGGCGACGACGGGGCTGGTGATCGGCTTCGTCTTCGGGTCGGTCTTTGCCGCCGGGGTCTGGCTGATGCTGGGGCCGCTGGTGGCGCTGCTTGGGGCGACCGGTCAGACGGCTGAGCTCGCGGTGCATTTCCTGGCAATCGTCACACCCTCGCAGCCCCTGCTGATGGTGGGGATGATCGGGGGGGCGATCCTGCGGAGCCATGGCGACGCGCGCGCGGCGATGATGGCGACGGTCTGGGGCGCGGTGGCGACGGCGGTGCTGGACCCGATCCTGATCTTCGGACTGGGGTGGGACCTGACCGGCGCGGCGATTGCCAGCGTCGTTGCGCGCGTGGTGATCGCGCTCATGGCGCTGCGGCCGATCGTGATGCACTACGGCGGGTTTGACCGGCCGACGCCGGGGCAGGTGGTGGCAGACATGGGGCCGATCTGGGCGATTGCGGTGCCGGCGATCCTGACGCAGGTGGCGACCCCGGTCGGGCAGGCTTTCGTGACGCGGGCGACGAGTGCCTACGGCGAAGCTGCGGTGGCGGGGATGGCGATTGCGGGGCGGCTGACGCCGGTGGCGTTCGGGGTGATCTTCGCTTTGTCGGGCGCGCTGGGGCCGATCATCGGGCAGAACTTCGGTGCGGGGCAGATGGACCGGGTGAAGCGGGCGTTCTGGGACGGGCTGATCTTCACCGGGCTGGTGATCGTCGTCGTCTCGGCGCTGCTGTTTGCCTTGCGCGCGCCGATTGCCGTTGCCTTCCAGGCTGAAGGAGCCACGCGGGACATCGTCTATCTGTTCTGCGGGCCACTGGCGCTGTTGTGGTTTTTCAACGGAATGATCTTTGTCGGCAACGCCGTTTGCAACAACCTGGGCCGCCCCTTCTGGTCGACAGTTGTGAACTGGGGTCGGCATACCGTGGGGACGATCCCCTTGGCGCTGTGGCTTGGCGGAATGTGGGGGGCAGAGGGCGTCCTGATCGGGCAGGCGCTGGGCGGAGTTGTTTTCGGGCTGGCGGCGGCCTGGCTTGCGCTTCTGGCGATCCGCTCACCCGCCGTGCCGCCGTCACGCGGTCCCCGGCTTGAGGTGCATGCAGCACCCGAGGCAGAGCCGGTGGCGAGCCCCGGAGAGCGGCGGGCCTGACGGCCACGGGTCGCATTCGCAGGACATAGGGTCGTATCCGATTCCCCCTTGCCGCCCGGCGCGGCGATGGGCTAACCATCAGGCGTCAGGTTCGGGAGAATCCGGCGGGCCCTCGCGCCCATCGGTGCCGAAGGAGCAACCGCCCCGGTAAACTCTCAGGCGCAAGGGACCGTTTCTGACCACAGACTCTGGAGAGAGCCCGGGCAGCCGGGACGCCGAAGGGATAACGATCTCAGGCGCGCCAAATCCTTGAAGACGGGACGGGCGCAAGGACAGAGGGGGCATCGAGGGGCAGGGATTGGCCTGCCCGGGCGATGCCGGCATGTTTCCGGCCAAGGGTAAGGGGAACGGCAATGGCCGACCTTGACGGCGGGCTGACAAGGCTGGGTCTGCATGACCTGCATGTGGAACTGGGGGGCAAGATGGTGCCCTTTGCCGGCTACGAGATGCCGGTGCAATATGCGCCAGGCGTGATGAAGGAACACCTGCACACGCGCACCAGCGCCGGGCTCTTCGACGTCAGCCACATGGGGCAGGTGATCCTGCGGCCGAAGCGCTCGATGGATGATCTAAAGCTGGCCTTCGAGGGGCTGATGCCGGTCGATGTGCTGGGGCTGGCCGAGGGGCGGCAGCGCTATGGGTTGTTGACCAACGACCGGGGCGGTATTCTGGATGACCTGATGTTCACCAACCGGGGCGACCATCTTTATGTGGTCGTCAATGCGTCCTGCAAGGTCGAGGACGTGGCCCACATGACCGCGATGATGCCGGGGGTGTCGGTGGAGCCTGTCACGGACCGTGCGCTGCTGGCGCTGCAGGGGCCGGGGGCCGAGGCGGCTTTGTCGGAGCTGCTGCCGGAGGTTTCGGCGATGCGGTTCATGGATCATCGGGTGATCGGGAACGTTTGGGTCAGCCGCTCCGGCTATACGGGCGAGGACGGGTTCGAAATCTCGCTGCCGGAAGCGGAGGCAGAGGCGTTTGCGCGCAAGCTGCTGGCGCGGGAAGGTGTCGCGCCCATCGGGCTCGGGGCGCGCGACAGTCTGCGGCTTGAGGCGGGGCTGTGCCTTTATGGCCATGACATCGACGAGACGACCAGCCCGGTCGAGGCCGGGCTGATCTGGGCGATCCCGAAATCCCGCCGTGCCGGTGGCGCTCGGGAAGGCGGCTTCCCCGGTGCCCCGCGCATTCTGCAGGAGCTGGCCGAAGGGCCGGAACGCCGCCGCGTCGGCCTGCGGCCCGACGGTCGCGCCCCGATGCGCGAGGGCGTGGAGCTTTTCGCCGAGGATGGCACGCCGGTCGGGACCGTCACCTCCGGCGGGTTCGGACCTTCGGTCGAAGCCCCTATTGCGATGGGCTATGTCGCCACCCATTTCGCCGTCACCGGCACTGCGCTGGAAGGCGAGGTGCGCGGCAAGCGGCTGCCGGTCACGGTCTGTGACCTTCCCTTCCAACCGACAACCTACAAACGCTAGAGGACGCGATGAAATACACCAAGGATCATGAATGGCTGCGCATCGAGGGTGACCTCGTGGTGGTCGGCATCACCGAACACGCCGCGACCCAGCTGGGCGACGTGGTGTTCGTCGAATTGCCGGAACCCGAGACGATGGTGGCGGAAGGCGATGAGGTCTGCGTGATCGAAAGCGTCAAGGCCGCATCGGACATCCTGGCCCCGGTCGATGGCGAGATTGTCGAGGTCAACGCCAAGCTGGTGGATGCGCCCGCGCTGGTGAACGAGGACCCGACGGGGGCGGCCTGGTTCTTCAAGATGAAGCTCGATGACCTGAGCGTGCTCGACCAGTTCATGGACGAGGACGAGTATCTGGACCTGATCGGATGAGGCTGGCGGCGCGCGGGGGCCAGCCCCCGCACCCCCGGGATATTTGAACAAAGATGAAAGGGAGCGGGTCGTGCGGCCCGGATCGACAGCGATGACCTTCACGCCCACCGACTACAACCCCTACGACTTCGCCAACCGCCGCCACATCGGGCCTTCTCCGGTGGAGATGGAGGCGATGCTGGCCGCCGTGGGGGTGCGCACGCTGGATGAGCTGATCGACCAGACCGTCCCGCCCTCGATCCGGCAGGCGGAGCCTTTGACCTGGGCGCCGCTGGCCGAGCATGAGTTGCTGGCGAAGATGAAGGAGGTTGCGGGCAGGAACCGCGTGATGACCCAGCTTATCGGGCAGGGCTACTACGGGACGGTGACGCCCCCGGCGATCCAGCGAAACATCCTGGAAAACCCGGCATGGTATACGGCCTATACGCCCTATCAGCCCGAGATCGCGCAGGGGCGGTTGGAGGCTTTGCTGAACTTCCAGACGATGGTCTGCGACCTGACCGGGCTGGACGTGGCGAACGCCAGTCTGCTGGACGAGGCGACGGCGGCGGCCGAGGCGATGACGATGGCGGAGCGGGTGGCGAAGTCGAAGGCGAAAGCCTTCTTCGTGGATCGATTCTGTCATCCGCAGACGATTGCCGTGATCCGAACCCGGGCTTTGCCCTTGGGGATCGAGATCATTGAGGACGAAGTGCGGGCGCTCGAACCGGCCAAGGTGTTTGGGGCGATCTTCCAGTATCCGTCCAGCTATGGCCATGTGGTCGACTTCACCCAGCGCATCGCCACTTTGCACGCGGTCGGAGCGATCGCGATCATGGCGACGGACCTGCTCGCGCTCTGTATGCTGAAGGAGCCCGGCGCGATGGGGGCGGATATCGCGGTGGGCTCGTCGCAGCGCTTCGGCGTGCCGATGGGCTATGGTGGGCCGCATGCCGCCTTCATGGCGGTTAAGGACGCGCACAAGCGGCAGATGCCGGGGCGGATCGTGGGCGTGTCGATCGACGCGCAGGGGGGGCGGGTGTACCGGCTGAGCCTGCAGACGCGGGAGCAGCATATCCGGCGCGAGAAGGCGACGAGCAACGTCTGCACCGCGCAGGCTTTGCTGGCGGTGATGGCGTCGATGTATGCGGTCTTCCACGGGCCGAAGGGGCTGCGCGCGATTGCGGAGCGGGTGCATTTCCTGACGCAACGCCTGGCGCGGGCGTTGAAGGCGGCGGGGGCAAAGGTGGACCCGCGGGCCTTCTTCGACACGATCACGGTGGAGGTCGGCGTCGGGCAGGCGGGCATCCTTGCGGCGGCGCGGGCCGAGGGGTTGAACTTCCGCAAGATCGGCACGGACCGGGTCGGGATCAGCCTGGACGAGACGACCGACGAACGCGTGCTGGTGCGCGTGCTGAAGGCTTTCGGGATCGATGGTGTCCCGCCGCACCGGGCCACCTTGGGCTTCCCGGAGGAGATGCTGCGGGTGACCGATTACCTGACGCATCCGGTCTTCCACATGAACCGGGCGGAGTCCGAGATGATGCGCTACATGCGCCGCTTGTCGGACCGCGATCTGGCGCTGGACCGGGCGATGATCCCGCTCGGCTCATGCACGATGAAGCTGAACGCGGCGGCGGAGATGATGCCGATCACCTGGCCGGAGTTCGGGTCACTCCACCCCTTTGCGCCGAGGGATCAGGCGGCGGGGTATCATGAGGCGATCAGCGACCTGTCGGGCAAACTGTGTGAGATCACCGGCTATGACGCGATGTCGATGCAGCCGAACTCGGGCGCGCAAGGGGAGTATGCGGGGCTGCTGACGATCCTTGCCTACCACCGGGCGCGGGGGGATGGGCAGCGGGTCGTGTGCCTGATCCCTACCTCGGCGCACGGCACCAACCCGGCCTCGGCGCAGATGGCGGGGATGGATGTCGTGGTCGTCAAGTCCGCCCCGAATGGCGACGTGGATGTGGAGGACTTCCGGGCGAAAGCGGTGGCGGCGGGTGAGAAGCTTGCAGCCTGCATGATTACCTATCCCTCAACGCATGGCGTGTTTGAAGAAACGGTGCGGGAGATTTGCCAGATCACCCATGATCATGGCGGGCAGGTCTACATCGACGGCGCAAACATGAACGCTCTGGTGGGTCTGGTGAAGCCGGGCGAGATCGGCGGAGACGTGAGCCACCTGAACCTGCACAAGACCTTTGCCATCCCGCATGGCGGAGGCGGGCCGGGGATGGGGCCGATTGGCGTGAAAGCTCACCTCGCGCCGCATCTGCCGGGGCATCCGGAGACTGCGGGCGATGGGGCTGTCAGCGCGGCACCCTACGGGTCGGCCAGTATCCTGCTCATCTCATGGGCCTACTGCCTGATGATGGGCGGGCCGGGGCTGACGCAGGCGACGCGTGTGGCGATCCTGAACGCGAACTACATCGCGGCGCGGTTGGGCGGCAGCTATCCGATCCTGTTCATGGGCAACAAGGGCCGGGTTGCGCATGAGTGCATCCTCGACACCCGCCCCTTCGCCGAGGTGGGCGTGACGGTGGACGACATCGCCAAGCGTTTGATCGACAACGGGTTCCACGCGCCGACGATGAGCTGGCCGGTGGCGGGCACGCTGATGGTGGAGCCGACGGAGTCCGAGACCAAGGCCGAGATCGACCGCTTCATCACGGCGCTTCTGTCGATCCGCGAGGAGATTCGCGCGGTTGAGAAGGGTGAGATCACGTCGGAGGAGTCGCCGCTGCGGTTCGCCCCGCACACGGTGGCGGCGCTGGTCGGCGACTGGAACCGAAAATACTCCCGCGAGACGGGGTGCTTCCCGCCGGGTGCGTTCCGGGTGGACAAGTACTGGCCGCCGGTGGGCCGCGTCGACAACGTCTATGGCGACCGGAACCTGATCTGCACCTGCCCGCCGGTCGAAAGCTACATGGAGGCGGCGGAGTAGCCGCTAGGGTGAGGGCTTTGGCGCGGGTGTACCAAGCGCCCCGCCTGGTCTGGTGCCGATGCCGCCGCCGGTCTTGGGGGTGAGGTCCGGCACCTTCGGCATCGGCGGCGGAGAGCCGAGGACGGGTTCTGCTACCGGTTCGACTGCAGGCTCCACTGCCCCGGGCAGCACGGGTTCGACGACAGGCTCGACCAGCACCGGCTGCGTTGGCAACGGCCCGACCGTGGCGAACGGGTTGCTGCCGGAGTTCTTTGCGTGACAAGCCCGCGCCATCGCGAGTGCGTCTTGAATGTTGGTGACGTCATAGGCGCCGTCCATCCCGATGCCCAAAAGCCGCAGCCACTGTCCCGCGGTAAGGAATTCGATCGAGCTGTCAATTCCGGCCAGCGTCATTCCGGCATAGGCCTCGTCCCAGGCTTCTGCGGTCTGGCGGATCGGCAGGCCCGTCTCAAGCATCAGCCAGGCGTCGAAGGTCTGGCCGGTCTCATAGCGCACTTCGGGATGGGTCATCAGGACAGCAAGCATGTCGTTGTTGTACAGCGCCAGCCACAGGATCTCGCCCGTGGTATAGGACACCGACACGTCGCAGTAGAGGAACCCGCCGGTGGCGTCGTCGGTATAGGCCGCCCCTGTCCAGGACCCGGTTGCGAACTGCGACCCGGCGATCTGTTCGGCCAAAGCAGGCGACATGGTGGCCGCAACAAGAACCGTGGCATGGGCTAGCGAACGCATGGAACCATCCTGCAGCAGGGGGACGCGAGGTCCAGAATGAACGAGAGCCGGGCCGCAAGGCAAGTACGGCTTTCATCAGGGCCCGGCATTGACGCCACCCGCAGCGCCGGGGTAGCGCTGGCGACCATGACCCGCCCGCCTGT
>JANPJZ010000272.1:0-4960 GCA_031425795.1 Rhodobacter sp.
GACGCCTTGACCTGCTCGATCAGGGTGTCGCGGCCGCGCTGGATGATCTCGGCGGTGCCGCTCCAGTGCCCACGCGACATCGCGCCCTTCAGGCTGCGGTCATGCATCCCGTAGAGGTTGGTGAAAATGCGGTCCTGATCCTTGAGCATCGACTTCGCTTCCTAACCCCGGCGTCCCCGCCAGATCTGATATGTCACCACCAAGGCCCAGAGGAACGCCGCCAGGGCCGCCAGATCGAAGAGGAACGCAAAGCGCGGTTCCCATCCCATCTGTGCGCCCAAGGCCTGCGCCCCGATCCAAAGGAGCATCGTCGCCACCAGAACGATGGCAACCAGCCGCGCCTGGCTTGCGCGCCTCAACTCGGCTGGATCGGGGCGTTCCACAAGAGCCTCAGTAGGTGTTGGACTTGGCCCGAAGGCGGAACGCCTCAAGCCCTTCAGTCACGATGATCTTGGCCTGCGCCACCCAACGGTCCCGGGTGATGCGGCCCTTGAAATTCTTCATCTCGGCGTCGATCAGGGCGACATCGGCTTCGGTCCAGCTGGCGATCTGGTCGAAGTGGTAAAAGCCCATGTCGTTGACCAGCTTTTCCATCGCCGGGCCGATGCCCTCGATCTGCTTCAGGTCATCCCCCCGGCCGCCGCGAGGTTCCTTCAGACGCAGCGGACCGGTGGACGCTGCGGGGGCTGCGGGGGCTGCCACGGGAGAGGCCATGAAGGCCGCCGGGGCGCTGACCGCCTGGGCCACGGGATGGGCTGCCGGAGCCTGTGCAGTTGCGACAGGCCGCGCCGAGGGGGCCGCACCGGACGATCCCCAGGGCATCCCAAGGATCAGCCCGACGACCAACGCCACGCCACCAGCCATTGCACCCGCGGGAAAGAGGTCGAAGCGACCTACGACAGCGAGTACGCCAAACGCCGCAAGACCGGCCGCTATCGCGATGACCCAACCCCAAAGATTGGGGGCATTCATGTTCTCTGCCTTACGCATTTTCCGTGTCACTCCCTCTGGTCGCCTGGCCCTTGGCGGGCCTTGTTTCCGTTTGCCTTCGTCCTTCTCTCAAACTCTCGTCTGCTACGCCTTGGCCGCACGTTCGGCATCAGCGACCGAACCTCCCGCCGCAAGGATCCTTGCCTGCGGCACCCACCTGTCGCGGGTCACGCGGCCCTTGAAGCCTTCCAGATTGTCGTCGACCCAGGCAATCTCCGCCTCGGTCCAGGCGGCGATCTGGTCGAAGTGAAAGAAGCCAAGCCGGTTGCACAGCGCCTCGAGCTTGGGGCCGATGCCGACGATCAGTTTCAGATCGTCGCCCCTGCCCCCGCGCGGCGCCTCAAGCGCCGCAGGCTTCGTCCCGCCTGAGGGCGGGGCCTTCGCCTCGGGCGTGGCAAGCGGCGTTGCAAGCGCCGAATTGCCGTCCGACACCGGCTTGCCCTTCGAGGTGGCCCGGGCCTCCTGGACCATGGTGCCCGTGCCGTCCACCCGCTCGCCCTTGGCAGGCGTCGCTTCCGCCGGGGCGTTGCGGGCAGGCGTCACGGCTGCGGGTTTGCCAAGCCAGGGCGTCGTCAGCACGACTTCGGTCCCGTCGATGCGCTTGACGGTGTCGCCGAGGTCAGTGGCCAGCTGGACGCTGGCATTATGAGCGGCACGGCCTGCGGTCATGTCGGCCAGCGAGGTCAGTCCGCTTGCAGGCTCGGCTGCGAAGCGCCCGATTTCCGAACCTGGCAGCGGCACTTCCCCGGCCGAGAAGCGGGCGATCAGCTTGCGCAGGCCCTGCGGCGTTAGGTCCTCGTAGTAATCCTTGCCGATCTGCGCCATCGGCGCATTGGCGCAGGCCCCCAGACATTCAACCTCTTCCCACGAGAACTTGCCGTCGGCGGAAAGGGTATGCGGCTGCTGCGCGATCAACTCCTTGCAAACTGCCACGAGGTCTTCCGCCCCGCAGATCATGCAGCTCGTGGTGCCGCAGATCTGGATATGCGCGACGGACCCGACCGGCTGCAGCTGGAACATGAAGTAGAAGGTCGCCACCTCCAGCGCGCGGATGTAGGCAAGGCCCAGCATCTCGGCCACATGCTCGATGGCGGGGCGGGAAAGCCAGCCCTCCTGCTCTTGCGCGCGCCACAGAAGCGGGATGATCGCGCTGGCCTGCCGTCCTTCGGGATACTTTGAGATCTGACCTTTCGCCCATGCCAGGTTGGCCGGGGTGAAGGCGAAGGACGCGGGCTGGTCTTTGTAAAGGCGGCGCAGCATGGTTCAGACAAATCCCCGGGCAATGGTCAGGACGACAGCGGTAACGGCACCCAGCACGGCACCCATGACAAAACGATTGCCCATCCGGGCACCGAAGACGGCAGCAAGCCCTGAGGCTGCCCCAAGGATCAACGTCCAGAGGTTGATCGTCACGTCCGGCATCAGCGGTCGATCTCCCCGAACACCACGTCCATCGTGCCGATGATGGCACTCACGTCCGCCAGCTGGTGGCCCTTGCAGATGTAGTCCATCGACTGCAGATGCAGGAACCCCGGCGCGCGGATCTTGCAGCGGTAGGGTTTATTGGAGCCATCGGCCACGAGATACACGCCAAACTCGCCCTTCGGAGCCTCGACCGCCGCATAGATCTCGCCTGCGGGGACGTGGAAGCCTTCGGTATAAAGCTTGAAGTGGTGGATCAGCGCCTCCATCGAGGTCTTCATCTCGCCGCGTTTCGGCGGGGTGATCTTGCCCCGCGCCAGAACGTCGCCCTTTTCCACCCGCAACTTTGCGCAGGCCTGGCGGATGATCTTGGTCGACTCGCGCATCTCGGCCATGCGGCAGAGATAGCGGTCATAACAGTCGCCGTTCTTGCCTACGGGGATCTGGAAGTCGAACTCGTCATAGCACTCATAGGGCTGGCTGCGGCGCAGGTCCCAGGCAAGACCACTGCCCCGCACCATGACGCCAGAGTAGCCCCATTTCTGGATGTCATCCTCGGTCACGATGCCGATGTCGGCATTGCGCTGCTTGAAGATGCGGTTTTCGGTCAGAAGGCTGTCGATGTCGTCCAGCAGCCTCGGGAAAGCCACGGCCCACAGGTCGATGTCTTCCACCAGCGCATCGGGCAGGTCCACATGCACGCCGCCGGGACGAAAGTAGGCGGCATGAAGCCGCGAACCCGAGGCGCGTTCGTAGAACACCATCAGCTTCTCGCGTTCCTCGAAGCCCCAGAGCGGCGGGGTCAGCGCGCCCACGTCCATCGCTTGCGTGGTGACGTTCAGCAGGTGGCTCAGGATGCGGCCGATCTCGGAGTAAAGCACCCGGATCAGGCTGGCCCGGCGCGGCACTTCGGTGCCAGTCAGCCGTTCGATGGCCAAGCACCAGGCATGTTCCTGGTTCATCGGCGCCACATAGTCGAGGCGGTCGAAATAGGGCAGGTTCTGCAGGTAGGTCCTGCTCTCCATCAGCTTTTCGGTGCCACGGTGCAAAAGGCCGATATGCGGATCGCAGCGCTCCACGATCTCGCCGTCCAGCTCCAGCACCAGACGCAACACGCCGTGGGCCGCAGGGTGCTGCGGGCCGAAGTTGATGTTGAAGTTGCGGATGCGCTGTTCGCCCGTCTCGAAATCGGTCGAGCCGTCGTCATAGGTGTTCTTGCGGATATCGCCGTCCATCATGGCTTCTCTCCCGGTGCCCCGGCTCGCGCCGCATCCCGCGCCTTGTTATCGCCCGGAAGAATGTATTCCGCCCCCTCCCAGGGGGACATGAAGTCGAACTGGCGGTATTCCTGCACCAGGCTCACCGGCTCATAAACGACGCGCTTCAGCGCCTCGTCATAGCGGACCTCGGTGTAGCCGGTCGTCGGGAAGTCCTTGCGCAGCGGATAGCCACGAAAGCCGTAGTCCGTCAGGATGCGCCGCAGGTCGGGGTGACCGCTGAACAGGATGCCGAACATGTCGAACACCTCGCGCTCGAACCAGTTGGCGCTGGGGTGCACGTTGACCAGCGAAGGCACCATGTCTTCCTCGCGGATCGCGATCTTCAGGCGGATGCGGTGGTTCCGGTACATCGACAGGAAGTGGTAGACCATGTCGAACCGGGCCGGGCGCTCGGGGTGGTCGATCGCGGTGATGTCGACAAGCGAGGTGAAGCGACACGCCGGATCATCGCGCAGGAATTCCACCAAGGCCGCCAGATTGGCGAGGTTCACCTGCAGCGTCAGGTCCCCGAAGGCGACGGAATGTGACTGCACCGCCTCGGGCTGCTTCAGCGCGATGAATGCGGCAAGTTCCTGCAAAGCCTCGGACATCGTCTACCTCACCAACGTGCCGGTGCGGCGGATCTTCCGCTGCAACTGCAGGATTCCGTACAGAAGCGCCTCGGCCGTGGGCGGGCAGCCGGGGACATAGATGTCAACCGGCACGATCCTGTCACAGCCGCGCACGACAGAGTAGCTGTAGTGGTAATAACCACCGCCATTCGCGCAGGAGCCCATGCTGATCACATAGCGCGGCTCCGGCATCTGGTCATAGACCTTGCGCAAGGCCGGGGCCATCTTGTTGGTCAGCGTGCCGGCCACGATCATCAGATCCGACTGGCGCGGGCTGGCGCGGGGCGCGGTCCCGAACCGTTCAAGGTCATAGCGTGGCATCGAGGTGTGCATCATCTCGACCGCGCAGCACGCCAGACCGAACGTCATCCAGTGCAGCGACCCGATGCGGGCCCAGTTGATGATGTCCTCGGTCGAGGTCAGCAGGAACCCCTTGTCCGACAGCTCGCGGTTCAGCGCCTGCACGGCAACCTCGTTGTCACCGCCGGCCGTGTTATAGCCCGGCTGCACGCCCCCAGGCTGGCCGCCCGGCATGCCGATGGTCTGCACCCCGCCCGAAGTCGGGTTGAGCGGCGTATCCGACACTCCTTTTCCCGTCACTCCCATTCGAGAGCTCCTTTTTTCCATTCGTAGGCAAAGCCCACCGTCAGCACGGCC
>JANPJZ010000273.1:0-1508 GCA_031425795.1 Rhodobacter sp.
GTTCCACCCGACCTGGGGCTGAGACGGCCTACCCCGCCGTTTCCGCGCAATGACGGCGAAAGGCCCGCTTCAAGAGGTCAAGCTCGGCGCGCAGCAGCCCGATCTCGGCGCGCAGATCGTCCTCCAGAGGCACGCCCGCAACGATCGTAAGCTGGGCCAGCATCGCCCCGTCGGCCTGAAAGACGACGGTCTGCACCCCCTCGCTCAGCACCGAGGCCGGAAGGGGCAGCCGCACGGCGTGGTCGCCCGTCCTGCCAGGGATCGGCGTGATCTGCAGCCCCTCAAGCATGGCACCCTGATGCATCGCCTGCAGCGGCGGGAGAGCAGCCCGGCCCAGGCTCAGCACGCCTTCCCATATTCCCGCAACCAGGCGGGTCGGGGTCAGTGTGACGCTGTCCTGGGTCATCGGAACCTCTAAAGCTCGGCCCGCGGGCGGCGGCTGGCCACAACGTCACGCAAGGTGATCCGCGTCATCGCAGGATCGTTGAAAATCAGGTCAAGCCACACATGTTCGATCCTCGCCTCGGCAATCCCGGCATAGGCCAGATCGAATTCAACCTGACGCTGCCGGTCACCGTTGCCAAGGTCCTGCACCATCTGCGCTGTATTGGGGCCAAGTTTCACGTTCAGCCGGACAAAGGCCCGCAACGGGCGTTCGCTTTCGATCACCGCATTCACACGCAGCACATGGCGCGGCTGCAAACCCCGGATTGCATCTTCCGGAAAGGCGATGGCCAGCGACAGGAACGACCCTTGAAAGCCGAAGACCTCAAGCGCCAGACCGAACGGGGCCAGATCGGCTTCGCTTTGGTTGCGCAACTGGCGCAGCGACACCTCTGACAGCGGACAGTCGTGGAACAGGGCGAGGTCATCGCTCAGCACCGTCCGCCCGGTCTCGGCCACCGCACCCGGTCCGGACAGCGCCCCGCGCCAGGCATCGGGTCGCCAGGTCCAGTCGGTGCCCAGCGGCATCCGCGGCAGTCCCGCGCCCAGCACGGGCGGGGTCAGACGACTGTCGGCGGCATGGATCACGCGGTCGATCTGCCGGCGCATCGTCCGGGCCTCGCCGCGCAGCCGGCGCAGCTGGAAGGCATCCATGACCAAGGCCTCATCCGCCGCCCGAGCCCAGCGATCCTGCACCTTGCGCAGGCGCCACTGGTCGATGATCTGCCCGATGCGCCCGGCCATCCCTTGCCTTACTGGTCCATGTAGACGTGGCTTTCGCCCTTTGCGCCGGGATGCGTCACCGCCCCCCACCGCGCGCCGCCGACAAGGCGGGTGAACTTGTAGATGGCACCGCTGGTGTACTGCGTCTTGCGCGGGCCTTTCCATTCGGTCTTACGCTGCGCGAATTCGTCGTCGGACACTGCCACCGAAATCTCGCCGGTCAGGGCGTTCAGCGTGATGACGTCTCCGGTCTTCAGCAGGGCAATCGGCCCGCCATGCGCCGCTTCCGGCCCGACGTGGCCCACGCAGAAACCTCGCGTCGCACCGCTGAAGCGCCCGTC
>JANPJZ010000274.1:0-43219 GCA_031425795.1 Rhodobacter sp.
CAGCGTCGCTGGCGCCGGACTTAACCCATGAGCCTGCACAGTAGCAAACCGCGCTCGTTTGACGGCCTAAGTTTCCGAGCGGGCTAACAATAGTTTTACATTCGACACCTGCCATGCGCCGCCTCGTCGGGTCTGAATTCCGCGAGATTCGAGAGCAAAGCCAATCGACCTGAGGCTCCTGTGGCCGTCGGCCTTGATCTGAATCAAGACACACCGAAGATCGATCGCAAATGCGTCCGCATTGTTCCTCACGGTCGCTCTAAGCGCCGCACCGCCCTTTCCCGCCGGCCTAAGGCTCTCCGCCCGTTTGGGTTCCCCAGCTTCACCCCGCGCGCCTTGGCGACGGCCAGCGCTTCTTTCGTGCGCCGCGAGATCGCCTCCCGCTCAGCTTGTGCCACCAGCGCCATGATCCCGACGGTCAGGTCGTTGGCTTCCGGCATATCCACGGCCACGAAGCGGACCCCGCTGTCTCGCAGCGCCAAGAGGAACGCCGCGTTCCGGCTAAGCCGGTCCAGCTTCGCGATTACCAGCGTTGCGCCAGTGACCTTCGCGAGGTGCAGCGCTTTCGCAAGCTCTGGCCGATCCGCCTTGCGCCCACTCTCGACCTCGGTGAACCGCGCCAGAACCTCGGCTCCACGTGACACAGCGAAGTCCTCGATCACCTTGCGCTGCGCTTCGAGACCGAGCCCGCTGGCCCCCTGCCGCGCCGTTGAGACCCGCTCGTAGGCCACCAGCCGTTGTCCTGCCGCCATCTTCGCCCCCTGTACACAACTGCCTAACGTTCGTTGCGCAGTTGTGTACACCAACGTCCGTAAGGGTCGTAGCGGAGAAGACGGAGCCGAGATAACTGCTCAGAATCAATTATCTATCGAGTTGCTTGTGTTTGACGACAGAGCGAACCTGATCGCAGGAAACTCGTTTGACGAAGGTGGACTGTCAACCTGACCCGGAATGCCCACACGGCCCCACAGTTCGCCCACGCGGGCCTTGGCCTCGTAGAATCGTCGACATGCCGCCGGCCCCGACAAGGAGGCCACAGCGGCACGTACCGCAAAAGCCAAAGAGGAACCCACAACCGAGACCGTCGAGGCAACGCAAAGTGCAACCGCCGCGCCTGACGCCGGAACTCGCTCGCCTCGCCTCGGCAGCAAGCTCGCGATGGTCCTTGGCCTACTGGAAAGCGAGGCTGGCTCAACGATCACTGAGATCATGACAGCCACCGGTTGGCAGCAGCACACCGTGCGGGGCGCACTTGGCGGATCCATTACCAAGAAGCTTGGGCGGTCGCTGTCCTCCGACAAGATCGACGACCGTGGGCGCGTCTACCGCATCGCCAAGTCGCCCGCCTGATCGAAACTCGTCGGACGAGCGGACGCCGGCCCATCAAAGGTTGGCGTCCGTTCCGCTGATGACCAGTGTCCCATCGGCTTGCAGCTGCGGCGTATCGCTTGAGCTTTCGGGCCGATCTACTCCGGTCAGGATGATGCGCGTGATAGTCAGCAGCTCGTTAACGGGCGTTAGGTCGATTCTGGTGATGCGCGACCGCGATGCCGACGTCAGCCCAAGCTCGGCCATGTAGCGTCCCATCAGCTCAAGCTGCTTGTTCGCGATCGAAGCCAGGGCGACTGCTGCACGTACCCTGACGCGGTCTTCAGAAGCATCGGTGTGGTCTGAATCTTCTCTTCAGCGTCGACCCAGTGACCTAGCACTGGCAGTAGGCGGCAAGGGCTGCTCGGTCGACAAGGGTGACGACGCCCATCTCGTGCAACACCGATGCGAGGCGATCCCACTCCTCACGAGCCGGGGCGTTCAAATGGTTCGGACACGTTGGCAGGTCTGCGGGCGGCACCGGCTCGTCGTGGTTCCCGGCCCGCTTGCCCGGGTTACCCTGGAGGCGGCGCAGCGCGGTAGGGGTGGGTTTCGGGCCTCTCACTTTGGTACTCGGACGGTTGCGCCAGCGCTGCCCAAGCCTGCTTCTGAACGCCACTACCGTACCGACCAATGGCCATCCGGATTCTCCTTGCGCGCATCGAGGATTGCCTGCTTGGCCTCCGACAGGGTTCTTGCGTGCGCGAGCAACCCGTTCAGTTTCTCATCCGTCAGATCAGACAGATCAATCTCGTCTTGCGGCTCCTGCTTGATGGCAAGATCCATTCCATCCCGCCAACCGGCTTGCGTCTTCAGAAAGAGGATCATTGCCGTCACGTTGCCCGCTCGTGCCTTGGTCACCAAGCTTTGCGCCACGGCACCGATGGCGCGGGCCTTGTCCCTTTTATAGCGTTCAGTCAAATCCTCATCCCGGTTCAGAAGCGCGAAGAAGGTCGTGCGCTCGACGCAAAGGAAGTCGGCGACCTGCTCGGCGTTGAGGACCGCAGCCAAGGTCTCGCCCTCGGCCCGCTGCGCGTCCGTCAGGGTGATGTGCGGACGGCTCATGCTGTCGCTCGGCCTGCACGGACGCATAGGTCTGGCCCGTTGCTTCAAGCACCGCCTCTTTGCCAGCGAAGGTCTGCCAGCGTTCGACCGCCACATCGACATAGGCCGGATCCAGTTCCGCGGCGATGCAGTGCCGGCCGCGGGTCTCGGCCGCAATGATCGAGGTCCCAGAGCCGGAGAAGGGCTCGAAGACCGCCTGCCCCGGGCTGGAGTTGTTCAGCATTGGCCGGCGCATGCATTCCACGGGCTTTTGCGTGCCGTGCACCGTGGCTGCGTCCTGGTCGCGGCTCGCATGGGGGCGCAGCCTGTCGAGAGGCCAGGTCTCGATCTGGCTTGGCTCAAACAGCAGGTCGAGTGGGTCGCTGCCATGTGGGGCAGGGCGGGCAAGCCGATGCACGCTGGGAGATGCCAACGTCAGCTCAGGATTCGAGATATGGGATAAATGTGAAGCAGCCGTGAGTGGTTATCCTCCTGGCGCAATTCTTCGATGACCAAAGAGTAGGTCAACAGGGGCATCTCTGTCACGGAAATCGGCATTAAAGTCAACCCGATGGCTGTGAAAGGACCAAGTTAATGGATGCGCTGCTCTCTGCATATGCAAAGGGCCACCTGAACTCGCTCGGGCGACTCCCACGGCGATTTTTGGAAGTCCGTACCTGTCAGCGCCGGCGACGGGTGCGCTTCCCCAGCCGGCGGCGTGACGCCGATATGAGCCGCACGCCGCGGCTGGCTACGCTTGCCAACTCGGAAAAAGCTTGGGCAAGGCAGCTAACGCTTGATCATGGCCAATGCGGCACGGCCGTTGATGCCATAGGGATTGCCCAAGGTCTCCCACATGTCTTGATGGAAATAGGCGGCCCCCTGGATGATCTCCACCGGCTTTCCCGCAGCTTCTAACGCCGCAGCAAAGTCCTTTGCTTGGCGCTGGAACTCTGGAGTCTCTAGGGACCCGTAGGTGATCGTCACCGGCGCGTTAATTCTGTCAAGGTGCCGAATGGGACTGGTAGCCTCTTCCATCGCGTCGGTGAAGGAGAGGTAGTTCCTCCTCCAAGACAAGCGCACCGGCTCCATGTCGTACATGCCGCTCATCAAGAGGCCGCCCTTTATCGCATCGGCGGGAAGCCCGAACGTTTGCCAGTCAGTCGTCAGCGCAACAGCGGCAAGGTGGCCGCCAGAGGAATGACCTCCTATGTAAACGCGTGCAGGGTCACCACCGAAGCTCGCTGCGTTTTGCACAACCCAAGCGATGCTGCGGCGCACTTGATCCGACAGGGCTGCAAGATCACCGCCGAGTTCATTCACCGGCGAGAAATCAAGCGCTACGAAATGAATCTTCTGATCGAGAAACATCTCGGCCGCAAAGCCGGCCATGGCGGCATTCAGATACAACCAGATCCCGCCGTGGATGAAGATGAAAACCGGCGCTCCCGTGGCATCAGCACGGTAGATATCCATCCCCTCGTCAGGTCCAGCGCCATAGACGGCACGCTCTGGATAACCGCGGCGAAACCGCATGTCGAAGCTGAGCGCCGCGAGTCGCGAGTTTACGGCTTCGGTATGAGGTTGATAGGTCTCCTGCCGGTAGGCCGCATCAAGCTCTACCTGATCATAATCCCGCCATACATGCGGCCCCTCGACATGGCCAGGAAGTCCGAGTTGGCAGCTGTCCCGCGCCATGACCGGACTGGCCACGATGGCAGCGCTAACACCCAGAGCTGCGCGGCGGGTGAACTTCAACCCAAAAGTGTCAGTCACGAAGCACCCTTCCCATCAGAAACCGCGAATGCGCTCTTAAAAGCGAAGCAAAGGTATCACGCCCGCGCAACTCTCCCTACTGATTCCACGGACGTGGTCCGCCTAAACACCCACTTCATCACGAACTTGCTAAAGCGCCTGGAAATTCCCTGAATCAGACTGACAGGATTATCATTGGGGCCGCTTGATGCAGCCCGCAGGTTCTTCAGGTCTACTTCGGCAAGGCAGCCTTCAGGTTGATAGTTGCCAAAGTCATCGCCTCAGCGGCTTGCGGAACAACGCTTCCCATTCCGAAGAATTCATGTGTGACACCGTCGTAGTTTTTCATCTCGACCGTGCCACCCGCCGCCATCAGCGCCTCGCCGTAAGCGATGCTTTCGGACCGTAGCGGGTCGATCTGCGCGGTGATCAGCGTCGCCGGTGGAAGGCCCGACAGATCGTCACGGCCCACCAAATTTATCCGGGGATCATCGGCGTCATCTTCTTCCGCCAAGGCGTGATCAAAGAACCAGGCCATGTCTGCCTTGCCAAGCGGCGCTGCATCAGCGTTTTCAACGTAGGACGGGGTATTCATGTCGTTGCCCGAGATCGGATAAACCAGAAGCTGGTGCACAGGTTGGGTTATCTCGGCATCACGCGCCATAATCGCCACATTTGCCGCCAGGTTGGCTCTGGCACTTTCGCCTGTAATTGCCATACGCCCGGCATCGCCGTTGAGCTCGCCGAAGTTCTCGACGACCCAGACATAGGCCGCATAAGCGTCCTCATGGGCGGCTGGAAAGACGTCCTCTGGCGCCTGACGATAGTGCGACGAAAAAACTACAGCCTCTGCACCAAGCGAAAGCTGCCGGGCCGATGCATCATAGGTATCTATATCGGCGATGACCCAGCCACCGCCGTGATAGTAAACGATGATTGGAAACGGCCCAGCGCCAGCTGGCGTATAGACACGGGCCATGATGTCACCAGCAGGGCCAGGAATGACAATGTCACGAGTGGCGATCGCTGCAGCGGGTCCCGGTTCGATGCTTTTGTCTTCCATAACCGCGGCTACGGCATCGGCCGGGGTCGGTTGCGCGCGTGCCTCCTCCACAGACAGCGTATAGAGTGGTTTCGCGCCCAGCTCTGCCAGTTTGTCGAGCACCGCCTTCATCTCGGGTGCAGGGGTCGCCATCTCTGCCATAGATGCGGCAGGGGCGGCGTCCGCGGTTGTCGCGTCAGCGCCGGCCGTCGTTGTGGTTTGGGCTGTGGCATAGAAAGGCAGGGGCAAGGGCGAGTGTTGATGTGAGGGCAAGAGCCGGAAACGATTTCTTGGTCATGATGCATCCGCGGATTATCAGGCACGTGAGGATGCGCTGGGGGAACATAGCCAAGCAGTTGTGCGGTGACAAAGTTCCAGCATCGAAGCGCGAAGCACGATCACGTTGACGAGGTGCCGCCCGATTTCACTGTCTAGCTTCCGGTCAGGGTGGCTTCCGCAGGGTGGCTTCCCTGGCTTCCACAAAAGAATCCAGCACGCAGAGATCGTGATTCGATAAAGTACTGATATCGCTTAACTTAATGGACAGGGCCGCGAGAGGTGGATTCCGGGTGGATTCCCCGGTGAAACTGCCTGCCGCTAGCGAAATGCTGCGCTGCGCCCCCCCGCATACAAACAGAGCCGTGGAGGAACCATGTGTGGGGGTGCTGCCGGCCTGCTGAACGACGTGATCGGCCCATAGCGGACGGTCAGCCTGGCCCCATACTCATGGCTGTAGTGCTCAAGCAGACACTGATCATTGCGGCAGCATCGCGCAGATAAAGTTGGAACCCGACACATTGGTCGCCCTAATCGTGTCTAGGGGCGGCCGGCGGAAGCGCATCGTTTCCGACACGAAAGGAGTAAGAAAACGGTAAGTACGGGAGGCTCAAGGACTGCGGCCTAACTGCCGGAGTGCCGCATGCGATGGTGGACGTGCAGCGAGAAAGGGTGAAAGTGTACGCGCGGTGCGACGTTTAGGTCTCGTGCACTACAAGTTTCACTGGCCGAACGAGCGAATGCAGTCGGTGCAGGTACGCGTGATAGACCCCGAACACGACAAGCAAGAAGGCCTCTCCAGCTATAGGGTCAGTAGGAATTTGCGCACCCATTTGGGCAAGTGCTGCGGTGTTGCCTTTCAAATATTGCCGGTCGAGGAGATGTTCGTTCCGCTTGATCCAGATTTTGTGGAGCTCCAAGAGTACCGTCACCACAGCCGGACTTGTGAAATCAATTTTGACTCTATGCGCAAATAGGTTTCTGAGGGCTTTAACCTTTCGGAATACTGCAGCGTCTTCCGGCGTCAAAAGACCAACTAAGACGGCCAGCTGGATACGAGCTCCAAACGACCCAGCTGGGGCGCGACCATCCCCGTTCAGACCCAGGAAGTCCTCGGCCTCCTTACGGTTGTCGCGCAGCCTCATCGAGAGAAGCTCCGCCAAGGCAACGTCCAACACAGAAGCGCAAACAATTGCTAGCTCACGGCTCGGGAGTCGGCGGTATTCCTCATAAATGTTTTCCTCTCCGGGGAAAACCTCCGCCATCCACCGCTCAATCTTCCAAACCATGCCGACCTACCTCTACGTAGCTCTGTCTACCAATGACCTACCACAGAGCTACCGGTTGGCGTGGTGGAATGATTGCATCGCTTTGAAGGCCAGGCGCATCTGCCGCATCTGGTCGTCAAAATTCAGCGCACACAGCGCAGCAATGAAGTCGTGCTCGATCCGCGCCAGGTCGTGGGACGTCGGGTGGTTGTCGGGCATAGCGCTGCGGTAGGTATCGAAGGCCGAGTGCACCCACACCTGAGCGTCCGTGACGGGGTCAGGCTTTCCAGGCCCCGGCCCATCGACCAAGAGCCGCAGGGCGTTCACTGCAGACAGCTTCGTCTCCATCTGGTTCAGCCACTGATCGGGCGTGAGCTCTGCGAACATCTGCATCCGGTGCCTCCTCCGCTGGTGAGAACATAAGAAGAACATGCCTGACGGGAGCGCGACTCGGCAAGGGCCTTGGGGGAGTTGTCCCCAGGTTTGTGGCCAGGGTCTTACATCTCCGAGCAGGAGCCAATTTCTAAGAAGGGATAGAACCCCTGCTCACTAATTTGGAAGATGTACACGTATGTGCTGAGCAGGGTGAACTTGAGTGTGGACGGGTTGAACTCTACGTTGACACTTCCACCCACTGACGGAACGACGTAACCATCAATTTTCACACCCACATCGAAAAACGCATAGGGCCCGTTCTCATCACCGACCGTTTCAAAGACAAAGGCAGGTTGTGCAGGGAAGAACCTGACTTCATCCTCCGGCTTAGCGACGCGCACGATGTAAGTCCGACCGGCCTTGTACGGGGTCGAGACCAGACCATCCACTCCTTCTGTGAAACCAGTGGCACTTTCCGCAACACAAATCCAGGAGTCAGCGGAGGCGGTCCCCGCGATTGATGTAAGCAACAGCGCCAGCGCTATCTTCATTGGTCTTGCTCCTCCCCGTTGCTATTACGTTAGACCCACTCATTCCAAAGTTTACACACAGCTCGGATAAACGCTTCGCACTTTTCAGCGCGCCACGTCACCGGTGATGTTGGATGAAGCAGCAGGTACTGGTCATTGACGCATACAAACGTGGATCTATCGGCTTTGTCTAACCAGTTGATTGTGGCTACAAACGTCTCGCCGTAACTTTTTCCAAAGAGCCCATGCGGTGCGTTATAGAGTAACCCTTCAATGAAGTATGACGGGGCAACACCTTCCGCGAGAAGCTTGTTATCGATGCACTTGTTCCGCATGTTCTTCAGGATTCGAACCATTGGCTTATAGAAACTTTGCGTATTCTGATGTTTCCAGGTCCCGTGAGCTGAGTGGAGTTTTGGATAATTAACAATCTTTGTTCCATCATTTGCAAAGAAACATATACCCTCGATAAAGTTGGTGCTACCAGCAAAGGCATAGCTCTTATACTTTCGGTATTGAAAGCATGGAATTACGTCAGCGTCTCTCCTGCTGCCATCTCCTGCTATTGAGATGGCCTTATTCCCAAACGTGACGTTAGTATTGTACTTCGAGCGAAGCCACCCGTAAACTTCCTGCTTATACGTTGAAAAAGTGTAGGTGGCAGGCGTCGAACTATTCTCAAACCTTTGACTGTCCGTTGGAGGCAAGTCATCGGTGTTGTAAAAGTACGTTGCGTTGGAGCGAAGTACTATATCAACGTCGCTATCGCGCCCGACAATGTTTGTTTCGTTTGCGTACGAGCCTTGGAGGAATGATAGGCAGTCGCGACCGTAGTATGGCGCGAGTGAACTATCCACTATTGCCTTAATAGACTGGTATGTTGCAGCAGACTGCGTGACTGAACCTAGCTTCGACCACGAATCCAACTGTGCTTCTGGGATACCCATGCTTGTTCTCCTACAGCAAGAAGGTCTTTAGTGTTTCTTCATACTTTGCAAAAGACTCACTGCCTCGTTGCTTGAGGATGTTCAGCTTTTCCAGATCGTACTCAAATAGGTCAGTGGCCATTTCCGGCTTTTCGAATGTCTCGCTGATACGGGTTGTCGGGATGTTTTTGAACATAATCGCCCGAAGTTGGTCCATCGACTGGGTGTTTATCTCCATAGTCTTTTGCAGGAGCTGAACACTCAGAAGGTACTTGTACCATCGTGCCTGGGTGAAGAGGCTTGGCTTCGGTTCCGGGTAGTTCCCCACACCCACGCTGACCACTCGCAGATTCTCAGGTGCGATCTTCAAAGCCGCTACCGCGTCAGCTATGGCGTACAGGGTCGGGTTGTTCGCACAGTATCCTCCATCAACAAGCTCTACCTTGTCACCTGTAGCCGTCACTACTGTTTTTCGGTTGAAGAACGGATAAGCGGAGCAAGAGGCCTGGACGGCGTCACCTATACTCACCCCGAAGCCCGGCACGAACGTACCGACACGCCCATGCGCTTGGGCGATGTCGCCTTTGAAGATCATGGGGCGCTCAATCACCCATTTTGTGGTTACAACGCCGACCTTGGTTTTCACCGCATCGAACATGTACGGCTTACCCGCCTCATCGACATAGACAGCATCGGCCAACGCCGCCAGGGCGGCGGACTTCTCACCCTTCTTTTTCTTCATCATGATGGTCGGAACGTACCGCTCGTACAGGTCTATGATCTCCTGAACGGACTTCCCCAGCGCAAGCAATGAGGCGATGATCGCGCCGGTACTAGTTCCGAAGATCAGGTCAAATCGCTCATGCAGCCCGCACTTCACCAACCCTTCAATTTCCCGCAGAACACCAAGACTATAGAATCCCTTCGCGCCGCCGCCGTCTAAGCTGAGTATTCTAAACGGGGCTTCGGCCATGAACGCAACACCTTGTTATTCAGCAACCCGCCGACGCTACATCAGCCCCCGATGCAATTCAAGAGCGAGCCGTAGCGGTCAGCGCCTAATGGTTGCCGGATTAGAGACAAAGCTCGCTCGCAACAGTGGGGACAACTAGATTCGACACGTTATTGGGTCCGAGTATACTGTAGCTACCTCTTTGGAGGTCACCGGCAGCCAAATTGAACCCATACACGGGTGCAAAACAAGACTTCGGTTTTGTTTGTTCCGGTGTGTGGGTTTAATTACTAACTAAAGACCTATGGCAATTAAAATAATGTTCTCGATGGACATTGTAGATACAGATGCATTTTTGGACATGCCATCACCATCCCAGGCGCTCTTCACGTGGGTACGAGTACGTGGTGGTGAAAGATGTAGAGAACCTGGACTTCGACTTACCTGAAGTTGCGGCCACGCCAGGAAAGCAACGGGTACATGCAGCCAGCGAGAGCGTGTGTGTGTCGTGTGAGAGCTAAAGAGACGGTATAGAGACAAACATACTTTTCATAATTAAATCAGTGGCCACCTAGGACCTTCTAAGTTTCCGCTCCGATTATTAGCACCTTCGCCTCAGAAAGACGGCTCGAGCAGGCGTCCGCATTCCGCCCTACGCTGCCACGCCACTGCATCGGACGACGCTTCTCAGCCGGGGGCTCACATCATAGTCTGTCCCACGGTCGCACCTTTGGCATGCCCAGCGTCACGTCGACCTCCCGGAGCATCCCTCCCACTTCCAGCCCATTCCGCACCCAATCCAACGCCTGCCACCAATCCGCATATCCGCGCCGCGCAGCTTCGATCTGTTCCGGGTACGGCCGCCAGGTGACCGGGCAGGCCAGCACCTCCACCGTTCGCCACTTGCCACGGGTAAGCACACGTTCGGTTCCTACCACGATCGCGGCCGCCCGCTCGCCGTGCTGGTTCGTTTTGGTTTCCAACGGCACGCAGCGTGGCACCACGCCTGGCATCCAGTCGGGTGTTAGCCCAGCGCGCGCCAGTTCGGCAACCCTAATCGCCATGCGAATGCCACCAAGGCGGTCCGGTAGCCCGGCCACGATGGCTGCGATGACCTCGGCGTCGGGGTGGGTGTAACTGCCCATTTTGTGCCGGCCACCGTCCACCTTGCAGCCCAGCGCGGCGCGCTGCATCAGAACATACTCCAAACCGAAGCCGAAGCTCTCACCCGTCGTGTCCCTTGGCACCGGAAGCTCGAGCTGCGCCTTCTCAATCCGGAAGGCCCATTCCAGCGCCGCCTGCACGCCCAGCGCGCGTTTTACCTTCGTGCCGCTCGTGCGGCTGATTTGCCGTTGGAAGCTCATAGCACACCCCGCAGCCGCAGGCGCTCCGGCGTGACTAGCTGCCGGGCCAACATCGCATCGCGCATGGTGTTGGTGATCGAAATGATCGGCAGGTAGCTGTCGGCATTGACCAACTCAGCGTAGAAGGCGGGCAAGTCAGTGATCGGCTTGGCCGCTGGCGTGAGTGCAGCCTTCAGCTTGCGTTTGGTCCCGCCTGCATCCTGCACCTTGCGCTGGGCAGCCCGCTGCATTGCGCGATCCAGTGCCTTGGGTCCGTCGGGCGGGTCAGGGTGCTCCTTCCGAGACGCCTCGGCCGTGGCCACGATCTCCGCCTCGCTCAGCCCCAGCTCGTAGCGCCAGCGCTGCACGTGCACTCGGGGTGGCCAGCCTTGCCACCAGCCAGGCAGGGCGGTGGGATCAAGGCCGAGTGCTGCGAGCAGATCTCCGAAAAACTGATCAGAGATCGCTTCGCGCGCTTGCGCGCCCTCCTCCTCCTTTACAGGTTTACTTAAAGGTTCTCTTACAAGGTTAGTGTCCGGATTCCGGACACGGCTTTCGGCATTTTCCGGACACGGCTCGGAGCAAAATCCGGACACGGCTTTTTGTGGATTGCCATGTGCAGGTTCCGGACACAGCTCGTCCAGATCGCTGCTGACGGGAGCAATTTCATCGTCGGCAGTGGCGCGCCATTCCCCGTGTCCGGATTCCGGACATGGCTCCGGATCAAACGGTGCGGTGCCATCCTCAAACCCCAAGATGTACCGGGTCGGCATCTGTCGCTTGGTGACCGGATCGATGCGCGGCACGCGGCGCAACAGCTTCGCCGCCTCGAGCCGGTCGAGGTGGGCGTTCAGGGCTGACCGGCTGATCTCGCAGTCCTGCGCAAGCCGGGCCTGCGAGGGGAAGCAGCCGAAGTCAGGATTGAACCGGTCGCAAAGATGCCAAAGCACGATCTTGGTTGTGGGCTTCAGCCCACGCTGCTCGATGGCCCAGAGGGTGGCTTTGTGGCTCACGGCGCGACCCTCCGCTCCGGTACCTGCACACGGCTTGTAAAGCCATGGTCGGCCAGTGCGCCCAGCGCGTCATCGACCGACCGCACCAGCGCCCAGCCGAAGCCTTGCGCGCAGACCGTGTCACGGAACATCTCCTGCGCTTTACGCAACCGACCGGTCTGGCTCTTGACCTCCAGGAAGAGCACACGGCCATCTGAGATCACGATCAGGTCGGCGAAGCCGGCATGTACACCCATGCCGACAAGCACTGCCTGACGCCTCGCGCCTCGCGGCCCAGCTTCGGTAACCTCATTGGCACAGTGGTGGATGATGGCGTCACGAGGCAGGGCGACGCGCAGGGCCTGGACGATGGCGCGCTGGGCGTCTGCCTCGGGGGTGCTACGCCGGTTCATGTGGCACCGCCGTTCTCGACGCGTGCGTCAGATGCGGCGAGCTTGGTGCGCGCGTGGCACGTTTCCAAGAGGCCCCGCGCCCTTGCGACGTCCCCGGCGTCGCTCGAGTGGTCAATGACGACACGTGCCGCGAGAGCAACCAGCGAGCCAGGATCGTCAGTGGCGTCACCGAGGATGCTGCGGGCTTCGGTAAGGCGATCCAAACGCCAGCGATCAAGTGCGGCGCCAGCTGCTGCGTTGCCGAGCTGCTGGGTAGGGCAGGACGGGGATATGGCAAGGCAGGTCATTACCGACCTCCTGCCGTCTTGGCGCGCGGCATCTCCTGCGCGGCAAGCCAGTCCTGCACGGCGCGGCGGCGATAGAGCACCATACGCCCAGCGCGTACGCAGGGTGGGCCAAAGCGTCGGGCTTCCCACCGGCCCAGTGTGTCGACCGTGAGCTTGAGCTGGTCGGCCAGATCCTTGCGGGTGATCCAGCCCGCAAGCAGGGCTGTGGTCGATGCCTCCGCTGCGTTGGGGGTTGTGTGCGTTTCAGTCTGTGGTTGATTCATCTCTGCCTCCTGATTGCCGCCCGGGTTGGGCGGTTGTCGTCAGGGAGCGAGAGCAGAAGGGCAGCGGTGGCGGGGTGGCGCAGGGTGGCGCTCATTTGCCACCACCAGTGCCACCCCTTGTTTTATTGAGTTTTTCGCTAAGGAGTCCGGCAGGCCGCCGAGTCGGTCTTGGCGCCTGAGTGTCAAGAACGGAGTTCGATTGCGTTCATGCTTCGTTCTATGCTTCATCTTCAAGGCGAGTCGCAGCGTGCATGAGGAGGCTGGAGCGCCAGGAGTAGATTGCACGGCGACTTGCCGGAATTGACTGTGCGCAAGCTTCGACCGCAGTGACGGTTCTATGCGGCTGATCAACGAGTTCCCGGGATCAAAGGATCAACGCGGCCCAGCCTGGCGCCGTCCGCCACTCTGTTGCCAACGAACAAAAAACGACTGAGGAGAGAGGAGTTCAAGCATGGCGCTGCCACCCCGCCTCTATTCTACCCTGCACGAGGCAGCCGCCCGCTGGGACTGCTCGCTGGCGGACATTGCAGGCTGGGCCTCGGTGGGGCGTTTCGACATCGTTACCGCGATCCCGCCGGTGACGCGCGGGCGGCAGATCATTGCTGGCTACGTCGTAGTTTCCGTCACAGACATTATGCAGATGTTCAGGCGCTGCGGCACGGGACCAACAAAAAGCGTTCTGCGGAGAGTTCGGCCAAGGGACCAGGACGAGTGGATCATGATTACCGAGCCTGCTGGGATCGAGCTAACGCTTGCGGACCTGCTGATCATGGCCGATGAGGTGCGCCGGTTTGAGACCGACTGCGATCTGCTCCGCCGGCCGGCATCGCATATAGGCTCAACCGCGCGTTATGATTGGGAGGGAATGTACATCACCCTGATGGTGCGCATCCACGATCAGGGTCTGCCCGCAACGCAAGCCGAATGGCTAGGTGAAGTGCAGGAGTGGTTCGTCGCCAACAGCGAAAGCGGTGAAGTGCCAGACGAGCGCACGATTCGCCGCAGGCTAACGCCGATCTGGAAGGCTTTGCGCGGGTCCTGCTAATCACCTGCACCGCATTGACGGCGGGCAGACGGGAACGGTCACGCCGACTTCTCTAGCTCATCCGCATCATGCACCAGCTTCGGCCGCGGTCGGAAGGCGCTGGCCACTGCGTCGACGCCCGCGCGCAAGGGCGAATCCATCAGATGGGCATAGCGCTGGGTGGTCTGCATCTGGCTGTGACCCAGAAGCTTGCCGATCATTTCCAGCGACGCGCCGCCGCTGACGAGCAAGGACGCAAAGGTGTGGCGCAGGTCGTGGATCCGGACGTCCGGAATCCCCACCGTCTTCTGAATCGCTGCCCAGAACCGCCGGATTTCCTGAACCGGCTGGCCCGGCACGTCGCCTGGAAACAGGAGCGCACAGCCCCGCGGCACCAGCAACTGGCGCTGACGCACGATGGCCGCCGCCTCGTCCGAGATTGGCAGACGGTGGATCTTGCGCTGCTTGGTCATGCTGGCGGGTTTCGACCAGCTCAGGTGTTCGAGGTTAAAGTGCTCGAACCGGGCCTGGCGCACCTCGCCCACCCGCGCCCCGGTCAGCATGCAGAGCCGGATGATATCAGCAGCGCGGCGATCCGCTGCCGCCTCGAGGGCCTCCGCCAGCCGCCGGATTTCCTCATGGCTGAGGAAGCGTTCGCGCGGGTTCTCGATGCGGCGGCGGAAGCTGGCGGCCGGATTGTCGTCGCGGCAGCCCCAAATGACCGCGTAGGTGAATATCTTGCGCAACACCTCGCCAGTGCGATTGGCGCGCACCGGTGTGGGCTTTGCGCCCTGCAGCTTGGCCCTTCGGTTGTTCGGCTTGGCCTTCGCCGGCCGGGCTCGGCCCAGCGCCATTTTGTTGAGGAGCTTTTCTACATCATATGTCGTGATCTCCGTCACCAGCTTGTTGCCCCAGTCCGGGGCCACCATCTTCGCAAGCATCGACTTTTGATCGGACGCGTTGCGCTCTGAAAGATGCGGCAGGTGCACCTCGGTATAGCGGTCGATAAGGTCCTTGAACCGAGGGGCATCGCGCCCGCTCTCCTTCTGGCCCAGTGGATCTCCTCCATTGTCGATCTCGCGCCGCAGCTCCTTGGCCCTTTCCCGCGCCGCCGTGGTCGACCATTCCGGCCAGCGTCCGATGGTCATCCGCCGCTGCCGCCCAGCATGGCGGTAGTCGATGGTGAAGGCCCGGCTGCCGGATCGGTATATGCATACGGCAAATCCCCGCACCTCGCTGTCGAAGATCTGGTAGTCCCGCCCCTCGGCCGGCTCGGCGTCGCGGACGGATTTTTCATTGAGACGCAATCGGTTGACCATGCAACTCACCCTCCAGTCGTCATCCCATGACGCGTAGATTCGCGCCCGAGGCAAGCCATGCATGACGGACGGGGTGGGGGGGTGGCGCAGGGTGGCGGTCATTTGGGTGATGGGCGCCACCCGCATGCGATGCATGGACGCCTTGGGCGGGTGCGGCCTAACGGTACACCGCAAAGGCGTCCGCTCACGACGAATTTGGTCTTCATAGCCCAAACAACCGCCAAGCGACGAATGATTGCGGACTCCCGGTACTCTGGCTAGTGTTTATAATAATTAGACAAGGAGCCAATAATGGCAAAAATGAACCTCAACGATCTATCGCTTTCAGAATTGAAGGCACTCCAAAAGGACCTGATCAAAGCGATAGCGGAATTTGGCGACCGTAAGAAGCTTGAGGCCATTGTTGCCCTCGAGGAGCGCGCCAAGGAGTTTGGGTTTAGCCTCGCTGAGCTGACTGGCGGGAAGAAGAGCCGCAAGACTCCAAGTCCTGCCCCAACGTACAGGCATCCAGAAAACCCCGCGGTCACATGGTCAGGGCGAGGGCGTCAACCAGGTTGGTACAAGGATACAGTCCAGGCGGGAACGTCACCAGAGTCGATAACGATCTAGGGATACAGTAATCCCGCGTCATTCACACCCAATCCCGTCATTGTCCCTGTCTAAATGGGCTCCATAGCCTGGTTCACCATATCTCACGGGAGCTGCCCCCGCGGCTCTTGCGGCCGCACAGTTCCGAAATGCACCTTGCGAAGGCGCTGCGTTGAATAGAGGCTGAGAAGGTTGTGGCGCTGGAGTTGCGACGCGATGACAGTGGTAGCCACCATTCTTTCGGTCGTTGTGACAGCCTTCTGCGTTTAGTCCCCCGCCGTGCGCTAGTGCGGCTCCCGAACTTGCCAACATCAGTACAAAACCTAAGGCTGAACTACCCACGCGACGCGGACGACTTTCCACAGCTTTGATTCCTTTACTAAACCTAGCTAGGGTCGCCTAAGGTTGTGTTTAATTTGTGGAGTGACCTGCACGGCTGGCCTGAAGGTTTCGTCTAGGCGCCCGCGTTGCGTGAGCTCCGGGCGGGTCCGCACACGTTTAGGAGTTTGATAATGACTGTCATAAGCACTAATCGATCAACGCCCGTAGACTGGTCCACTACCCCGGCTTGTCCGCTGGCAGAGCAGGCACTTAGGCGCGAATTGAAGCCGCGGGAATCGCCACACTGGCATTCGGTGGCTCTGTGCAGACACATAGGAATTTACAAGCCCAACGATCGAATTTGCACCTGGATAGCTCGTGTAATGACAGCAGGCGGCCGATATGTTCAACACAGGTGGGCCTCGGCACGCGAAGGAGATCCGGAGGCGGCCGACTACGATGGCGCACTTGCACTCGCAATCGCGTGGTTCGAGAGTCAGCCCGTTCTTGCGATAGCACAAAGCACCAGACCCACCGGGCGAGCTGAGTGCCTCAACTTTTGCCCCTTCGGCAGCGTTTACTCGGTCGGTGCCGCACTGACCGACTACTTGGAGTGGTCACGCATCGCTCGCTCCGAGTTCAGTCACTACAACAACATCGTTCTCATCAACTTCCATCTCTCCGGCCCAATACTGTCGGTGCCTCTTGAGGACTTCAACGCTCGCCATCTGCAAGGAATCGCGCAGCGTATTCTCGCTGGTCATCCAACGCGGGCGCGGAAATGGACTTCAAACATCGATCCTTCAGCAGAGATGGTCAGACGGTCAAAGAGGCGCTTCAACGCTATCATCACCATCCTGCGCATGGCGTTTAGGCACGCCTGGGACAGCGGACGGATTTCGTCTGATCGGCCGCTACGGTGCCTGCATCGAATTGCGGTTCCGCCGGCCGCCAGGACCTTGTTCCTGAATCGTGACGAGTGTAGGCAATTGATTAGCACCTCCACGCCTGCGCTCGCCCGTTTGGTCTTGGCCGCTCTCTACACCGGCTGCCGCGTGGGCGAACTGGCAAATCTCCGTGTTGGCGACGTCGGCCGGGAGGTCTACGGCCTTCACGTTGCAACATTTAAACTAGCGCCCGCACGCTTTGTGTTCCTGCCAGATGAAGCGATGGCGTTCTTTCTGTCCTGTTGCGAGGGCAAAGAGAAGGACGACCGCATTCTGTTGTCGGATAAGGGCAAAGTGTGGGCACGGCAGTACCCCAACCTGTTCCGGCGAGCAGTAAGACAGTCCGGTCTGCCAGCGGAGTTTGCATTTCACGGGCTTCGCCACACCTATGCCAGTGACCTGGTGCGGAACGGAGTGGCGCTCAGCCTTGTCGCCCGGCAACTTGGTCACGCTGACACGCGTTCCGTTGCCGCCACCTACGGACATCTTGCAGAGCAACACAGAGAGGAGCAGATCCGGAGCAGATTTTCGCCTCTGTCAGACCGGTATCAGGTGGAGGCGGTACGACAGGGGCTGACACTTGAATCCCTATGGGGAGCGGTTCATGGCAACGATTGGCGGAGCTACGGAGGAGGCCTGGAACCACCAGCTACGCGGGCACGCAGCTCGGTGCGGACACCGATCGAAGTTCTTGAGGCATTCGGCATCCGTCGCTAGCGTCACGTTGGGACGTAAACAATTGGGTAATCTCTCGTCGCTACCGTGCCGAAATCTGATCCGGACATTGGACATCATGTGTTTTGATGATTTGACGATCCGCGCCTTCTTGGTTTCTAACTCTCTGAGGCGGCAAGGCTTCGCTGCGACGGCGGAGGCGATTTTCGGCTTGGCCGATAGCGGCTTCTTCGATGCAAACCATTCGCTGGACCTCATGGCTCATCCGCCGCGCCTGACCGAAACTTTTGGAGAAGCCTCCCAACAGGGACAAGATGATGATCGAACTTATGCTTTGCACAGCGCTAGCCGCCGTTGATGGTGACACAGTGAAATGCGATGGCCGGAACCTGAGGGACATGGGGAATGGCGCCCCCTTTGTGTCTGGTTACGACACGCCGGAAATCGGCAGCAACGCAGCATGCGATCGAGAGAACGTGCTGGCGAAACACGCCAAGCAAAGGATGGCACAGCTTCTAAAAACACCTGGGCTGACAATAGAGGACAGTGGTCAGATCGACCGCTTCGACCGGCCATTGGTAACCGTGCGCCTGCCGGACGGTCGGACTATTGGCAGCGTCTTGCTGGCAGAGGGCCTGGCAGTCGAGTGGCGCCCAGGTCAGAGCTTCGACTGGTGCAACTGACACCTTTGCTGGGGGGCGCAGAATCTTTAACTCAAGTCGCCGGGGTGTGTTGTCAGAGTAAATCAGTCCTATAGCTTGTTTCGTTCGGTTCGTTCGGTTCGTTCGGTTTGTTCGGTTCCACGGTACGGCTTCACCTAAGTTGAACCCTCTGTACAATGCCCAACCTGTCCAAGGCACGCCAACCGTGAAGCGGGATGCCTTGACCGCAGGTGCTGTTGGCGGAAAGCTGACTCACGCTAGGTGCACCCACTTGAAGGGTCGGTTGAACCGGAACATCGGAAAATTTGAACTCGCCGCTCTGACAAACGTCAGCGACCGGCCTACGGGACGCAAACGCATGACGCTCTGTGAGCACGCGATGGCGCACGTGGTCACTCCGCCTCCGAAGACCATGGAAAGTTCACATAGTTTTCTCGAGTTTCGTAGCAAATGCTTCCGTACATTCTCAGATATGAGCTCCGGCGTTTAGTATCTGCATAAACAGCAGCAGGGTCGGCGAAATCTGCTTCGTAAGAGTCAAGGTTGTCGGCGGTCAGCGCTCGCGGCAAGATATCCATGGCTTGCGGGACCTGTTTGCCTTCCAACCAATCGGCGGCATGCTGACCCATTGCATAGCCGAAGACCGAAGAATTGAGGCTGATGCTGACCTTGTAGGGCCCGCCCTGCCGGATCTCCGCCACGGCCTCCGGCTCTCCGTCGATGCCGCCCAGAAACTGATCGGGCCGGTCCTTTCCTGCCTCCCTCAGCGCTGCAAGGGCACCGAGGACCACCCCATCCGCTCCGAGCACCACGTCCACGTTGGGGTGCGCCAGCAGGATCGTCCGCATCGTGGCAAGACCGCCTTCCTTGCTGACCGGATTTGGGGAGATGTCGGCAATGATGCGCACACCTGGCATTGCTGCGAAAGTGTCCCGGATCGCCGCAAAGCGCGGCGTCAGAAACTGGATGCTATCTTGGGTCAGGAGGACCACATCGGCTTCTCCACCAAGCTCGTCCCTTATGTAGGCTGCGGCAGCGTTCGCCAATTCCTGACCGGTCAAATACTGTGGCGCGTTCAGCAGTGAAGTGGCCGGTGGAGCGACTACCGTACTGACATAGCTGCCCGACCAAATCAGCGATTGCAGCGTTTCGGTTAGGGACGCGGGGTCTACCGGTGATACTACGACGCCAGATGGCCGTTCCAAGCTAAGCGCCTGCAGCTGTGAAATCATGAGCGCCGAATCATTCCCTGCTAGAAAGCTTCGGAGTTCAAGGCCTCGATCTTTTGCAGCCATTGCAACGCCGCGCTCGATCCCCAAAACAAACTCGCGTTCATTATCCTTGGCAAAGGCAAGGATTGGTTTGAGATCTGTCGGCGCTGGACAAGAAGGGGCGTCGGTGGCGAAGGGGGCGAAGACCACCGGGATAGTGATCCCATGCGGCATGTCTTGCGCCAGAGCGGTACTTGCAGCGAACCCCAGCAGTATGCCAGTTGAAAAGGCTCTGGTTGCGCTTACGGTCGAAAGTCTTTTGCCAAAAGCCATTCTGCATTTCCTCCGTTGGCTACTCATCTACCGGAACAATGCAAACCTTATCCGGGCCGCCGTTCCAGGCTGGCGGTCATGATACTCGAACTCGGCCGTCATGCTGGATGCAGTGGCGGCTATGATCCGGCTCCCCAAGCCGGTGCCCTTGATTCCCCCATCCCGGCCTACGCCGTCATCGTCGACAAGCAACTCCGCCTGATTGCCGCCAAGCGACCGCAACACCACTCGCACTTCGCCGGTCCGGCCAGGATATGCGTATTTGAAGGCGTTTGAGACAAGTTCGGTAACGACGATTCCGAGGCTGATTGCATGGTCCGTTCCAAGGCTCAGGGGCACCAGGTCTGACTTCAGGGAAGCCCCGCTTCCTTGCACTTGCATCGTGTGGCTCAAGTTGACCAGCAAGCCTTCCAGATACTCTGCAAGATCCACCTGCCGGACGTCACCGGTGCTATACAGCCGCTTGTGCACTGACGCGATCGCAAGGATGCGGGCCTGTGTTTCTGCAAGCGCGTCCTTGGCTGCTTGATCCACAAGGTGGTTGGCCTGCAGGCTAACCAGCGACGAGACAAGGGACAGGCTGTTTGCAACACGATGGTTGACCTCGGCAAGCAGCAATTCGGCCCGTTCCTTAGCCACGATGACTTGGGCTTGGGCCGCTTCCTTCTCTTCGATCAACTTGGCCTTGTCGACGGCCTGCATCAGAGCGGTACCCAGCAGTGTAATGAAATCTTCGCCCACCGTCTTGGCGACGAAATCACTTGCCCCCGCTTTCATTGCCGCCACGCCTAGGTTAGCTTCGGTAGAGCCGGTGACATATACAACCGGGGGATGCTTACCCTGAGCTACAAGCCGGCCCAGGAAAACTAGTCCGGTCTCCACTGGAAGATGATGGTCCAGTGCAATCACGTCGGTCGCCTCGCCGGCCAATTCCGACATCGCGTCCTCAGTGCTTCCTGCGTGGCGTACCATGAATCCCTGACGCTGAAGCGCACGTTGGACCAGCCGCGCCAAGACTTCATCGTCGTCGATATAGAGGACGCGGATCATAGGGGTCACTCAGTTTGGGCGATCTGCACGACGGAAAAGAACATGCCCAACTGCCGGATGGCATTGGCAAATCCCTCATAGCTTACGGGTTTAGTGATGTAGAAGCTGGCACCTTTGTCGTAGCAGCGGGCGATCTCTTGGGCGTCGTCGGTGGTTGTAAGGACGACGACGGGCACGCGTTTCAGATGCACGTTTGCCTTTAGTTGCTTCAGGATGTCGACCCCGGACATATCAGGCAGGTTCAGGTCTAGAAGCACTAAAAGCTGGCGGCCGACATTTACTTCTCCGGTTCCGTCAGGACCAAGAAGGAACTGCAGCGCGCTTGTCCCATCGGTGAACGCTTCGATGTGATTGTTGACACTTGCCCGTCGAATGTTCTTTTCGATGAGCCGAGCGTGCCCTTCATCATCCTCGATCATAACGATGGTCACCGGTGAGATTGGTCTGGTCATCCAAGTTGTCTTTCTGGAGCCTGCTGTGCCAATGGAAGCCTTAGTGTGAAAGTCGTGCCGACGTCGATCGCAGATTTGACCGTGATTGCTCCGCCAAGCCGCCGGGCTACGGCACCTGCCGAAGCCAAGCCTATGCCTTCGCCTGGTTGATCTTGCGTGCCTGCCCGCCGGAAGGGGTCGAAGATGCGCTCGAGGTCACGCCGGTCAATTCCCCTGCCGTTGTCCTCTACTTCCAGCAGCAAAACGTCCCCGTCGCCGTGCAGCGCCCGGACCGAGATTTGAATCTGGCGGGTCTTTGACCGGTACTTAACAGCGTTGTCCAGTAGATTGCCCAAGATCTGATCGAGTGCAATCCGGTCCGATACTACCGTAGGCACTGATACGGTTTCAAGAATTTCGCCGCCCGCACTTTGCACTTGGTGGCGTACTGCCGCTGCTGATGCGGCGATGATTTCCCCAAGGTCAAGAGTCTCGAGCTGCAGGACTCGGCGGCCATCTCGTGCGAGCGAAAGGATCGCTTTGATAAGATCGTCCATCTTCTTTGTCGATGACCGGATAAAATGGACAGCTTCGGGGATATCTTGCTCCGCTGCAGTCCGGGCCTCTTCCACAACAGCCTCCGAGAGCTGGCCCTGGCTGATCATCGGGTCAAGTGCAGCAACTAGTTTCTTGATTCCGGCTTCAAGTTCGCTCGTAAATCCCATGATGTTGACAAGGGGCGCGCGCAGGTCGTGGGTAACTACATAGGCAAAGCGTTGGATTTCGGAGTTAGCCTGCTCCAAATCCGCAGTTCTCGCCTCCACCTTCGATTCAAGATCTCCATTTAAAAGCGCAAGCTCCGCTTGCGTCGAGGCGAGGGTTTGGGTCTGTCGCAAGACCAACGCCGCCGCCGTGCCGACGACCGCGACAATGATCAGGCCACCAATAATAGTCATCGTCCGCAGCCAGGCAGAGTTTGCACGCTGTTCGGCAATGCCTTCAGTCAGGCGGTCATCAGCCGCAAATATGATGCCAGCAAAGAAGACGTTTGCCTCATCCATAAGAGCTTTGCCGCGGTTCGATCGGAAAAGGGCCATTACCTCGCTGTCCCGACGCTCCCGCTTCAGCTGGACTGCCATTTCCATGTCAGACAGTAGCTGTGCCGATAAAGTCTCTAGGCGTTGGACGAGAGGCGAAGTCTCCGGATAATCTTCGGCCGAAAGTTGCAAGGCTTGCAGCCAACGCAAAGCCTGGCTTCTGGCCGTATCAAATGGCGCGAGATAGACTTCATTTCCGCTTAAAATGAAGCCACGTTGGCTGGACTCCGCTGCTTGAAGGGCGTTGCGAAACTCGACGGCTGCGGTGCGCTGTTCGCGTGTAGAGATCGCCTTGTCGAAGTTGCTGCGAGACCGTTCGGCGAGAACATAGGTCAGAGAAACAATCCCGACGAGCACGACGAAGCCAAACATCAAGAGTCCGATCGAAAAGCTCATCCCGGCTTTCGGAACGGGCGTTATCAAGGGATTCGTTCCAACCTATCCAAGGGTTCCGTTCCAACTATCAAGCAACCCAGCTCCGACGGTCGCGCTATAACCAATGTGCAACAGTAGCCGTAGTCTACGTGAGGACACCGGGGGGTCAAGACGAAACAACACGCTTCTGCGTAGAGGGTGTGTTGGCAGAGAAACGTTGCGCCAGCCGACTTCCGGCTGGCTGGTCCAACTTCGCTGGACCTGGTCTGCGCGGCTCCTGCGGCAAGCACGACTAACTTTTATGAGAACTACAATATGACGTTTCCGCAAAGAGAACGTCTGCTCCGGCCGAAGGCATAGGTTGAGGCTTCTTAATTGGGTGCGGCGACCCTACGGTGGCCTATCGTGATCCTTGGATGGCACATCAACGCCACCTCAACCCTGTTACGCCGTTTTCGTGCGGCCCTTGCAGTCTAAACGAGGTGGAGATCGGCGAAAGTCAGAGCCGAAAGTTCGCGTTTTTAAAGACTTGCGGCGTAACTGGATGATCCTAATGTGATTGCTGCAAGGCAGCGACATAGGCTCATAACCTGAAGGTCACAGGTTCAAATCCTGTCCCCGCAACCAATAGCTTTCGTCTATCCGCTACTTCGGAGCCGAGCATTACGCTCGGCTTTTTTCGTAGGCCAACATCACTGGCAGATCAACACCGCCTCACCATGCACAAGTATGCATCAAGTGCGGTGCCAAGCAAACTCGAGGTTGCACGTTAAAATTCTTCCCGGGTCATGCCCTCAACGCTGTTGCTGTCGCCGTGATGGTTGTAATCGCCGCCCCACACAGCTCAAATGGCGCGCACATAGCGCAGGCTGGAATACCTCATGGAGGCTTCATCTACCGGTCGCGGCGGCCGAAGCTTTCGACGAAGACGTACTTGCCGTACTCAAACCAGATGATGGTTTTAAGGGCGCAGAAGATCTGATCATTTTGACCTGATGCGATTCATGTCCGCCTCCTTCGCGAGGGAACAAACTGGCCTCAAGAACCAGACCTTTCACGGTGTAGCTCACTTCCACTCCAGAGTTCCGGTCGTCAGAAGACCACAACTCATTCCACACGACTGCCAAATGACGCTCGTGGGTACTATGCGCTTCAAAGCCCGCCCCTTCGGACTGGGGCAATTGGGTATGCGGCAGCGGAACCACGGACGGCCCGGGCCGGATCGGGCAACATACTCTTCTTTCGACATCCGGGCAGAGGCGATGGTCTTGATCGGCACGTCCTTCCTGATCAGGGCATAAGAACTATTTTGCCGCGTAGCCCGCCTTTTTGCGAGCAGGTGATGCGCTTCGCCTGCCTGTTCGAGCGTCAGTGTGTGAGCGACGACAGGCTTAAGCTTCCCAGCCGCCACTTCGGCAAAGATCTTAGCTGCCGCGCTGTTGAGATTGGCCTTGGAAACAGTATCAAGGCTCAGCGTAGCGACGGATCGAGACAGCCTGAAGTCCCCGATCAGTGAGCTCGCGAAATCTGCCGGCGGCATGCCTGAGGCAATCCCCGCAATGACATAGCGCCCGTTCGCATTGAGCTGTCCGACAAACGCCCCGGTGTCCGAACCCGCGACCAAGTCGATCACCACATCGGCGGAGGCAGGCGGGCTTTCCAGGGAACTGTCGAGCACTTCGGCCCCGATGTTCGCCGCGATTTGAACCACCAGATGGCCAATACCTCCATCCGCGCCCCGTACCAGCACACGTTCGCCGGCAGTTACATGCGCCTTCGCGATAGAAAGATGTGCAACCAAAGAATTGATGCCTGAAGCGACCGCAGCTTCGAAAGACAGGCCCGCTGGGAGGACAACAAGCGCGTCGCTGCTGACCGCGACCTGCTCGGCGTAAGCCCCGGTCTGGAGGCGCGCAAACACGCGCCGACCGAGCCATTGCGGATCAACGCCAGGACCTGTCTCGATAACGATGCCAGCAACTTCTACCCCGGGTATTAAAGTCCCAGGAATGACTTGGCGCATGATCAGGTCGACACGGCCGACCCCGATCGCATTGGCACTGACGACCACTGCACCTGCACCCGCACTCAATGACTTTACGTGCACCACTTCAAGATCGGTCTGGGGTCCTGTCGATACGATGGTTTTCATGGCTGTTCTCCATATGCCTGGGTGTGACATTGGAGGTGTACAGAGTATACTAGCTATACAAGAACGCACCAGGTGGCCACATAGTAGTCATGACGAAACCGCCACCATTCGATGGTCCACTCCCAGATCTGTCGGAAGGGGCAAGAAGCCTGATGGCGCATCTTTCGGACAAGTGGACTTTGCTGATCCTTGTCCAGCTGTGTCACGGCCCGCTGCGCTTTAATGCTTTGCGGCGCTGTGTGGGGGCGGTAACGCCGAAAGCCTTGGCGCAGACGCTGCGGAGGCTTGAACGAAGCGGCCTTGTCTCGCGGGAGATCATTTCTGGATCACCACCGGGCGTCGAATATCGCGGCACCGAACTTGGCTTTGCCTTGGCTCCAGCCATCCGGGCGCTGGTGCAGTGGGCGTCGACGAACTTTGAGGAGATCGAGCAGGCACAGGCCCGATACGACGCGAACGATAGTGGTTAGCTTCTGTCGATTGGGTTGTCTGACGCCATGTCACCTCGGCATTCGGATCGCTGGTCAGTCTGGAATGATCAGCCGCTGCAGCAAAGGATTGGGGAAGCGCCGGTCGAGGGTGATCGCATAGAATGTCTCACTGATGCCTTGCAGGCGGTCAGCCTCGAACAGAACGCCCTGTTCCAGTTCGTCCTTCACTGCAATCAGCGGCAAGACAGCAAGGCCCACATCTTCACGGGCCAGAAGACGCATCATCGCCATGTCATCCACCTCGGCGACGATATGGGGTCGGATACCCAATCGGGCAACCAAAGCGTCAAACCCGATCCGGATCGAGCTGTTGGTGCTGGGCAGAATGATAGGTTGGGTGGCAAGACGGGCAGAAAGGTCGGCGGAGCCTTGCAGGCGCCGCGTGGTGCCAACAAGACTTGCAGGCTGCTCGGCCAGACGGTGCGAAACGAAAGGTGTCGTCGCATCGCGCTGCGAGGGTTGGTTGGTCAGCACAACGTCAAGGTTAAGTGTCTCCAGCTCATGCAAAAGCTCTGTCAGACTGCCTGAGCGCAGGATCACTTCGCTGTCGGGCTGTCCAAGGACAGGGCGCAGGAACCCTATCTGAAAATTGCGAGAGAGGGTTGCGAGCGCACCCACCCGCAGGACTTGCACGCTGCGTCCAGCGTCGCGCAGCGTGCCCAACAACTCATCTCCAACGGCAAAGATCGCATCGGCATGGTCGAGGGCGATCCGCCCCGCTTCGGTCAGGTGCAGCTGCCGCCCACGCCGGTCGAACAACGGGTGGCCGAGACGGTCTTCCAGCTTGCGGATCTGGACCGAGATTGCCGACTGCGACAGGTTCAGCTTTTCCGCCGTGCGGGTCAGGTTGCCGTCATGGGCCACGGCCCGGAACAGATGCAGATGGTGATAATTGAGACCATTCATTCGTTCAATTAAACAGAACGATACTTCATAAACAATGTATTTCATATGATGCAGTGTCGCATTTATCACCGGGACGCAAGCTTCCTCGAAAGGACAACTGCCTTGACCGCCGCCCTGATCGTGTATCTCGCCCCCCTTCTATTGATCTTGAGTGCGCTGGTCGGCTTCCTGCGACCGGGACGCCGCCCCAAGATGGTGGCCGGCGCGGCTGAGGCTGCAGGGATCGCAGCCATGGTCATTGCAACAGGCTCGGTTGCGCTGCTGGTCCTGCAGGGGCCGCAGACTGCGGCTATGTTGCCAGGGCTGTCGGTGCGTCTGGACGTGGTCAGCGCTGTGATGCTGTGTCTGGTCAGCTTCATCGGGTGGGTAGTGCTTCGCTATTCGGGCACCTACGTTGACGGCGAGGCTCGGCAGGGCGTGTTCATCGGCTGGATGTGCGCCACCTTGGCAGCAGTCCTGTTGCTGGTCACGGCCGGGCATCTGGTGCAATTGGTGCTGGCTTGGATCGCGACCAGCCTCAGCCTGCATCAACTGCTGCTTTTTTACCCCGACCGGGTTCAGGCGCGCCGCGCGGCCCGAAAGAAGTTGGTGACCTCCGGTGTGTCAAATCTGGTGATAATTGCTGCAGCGGTAGTGCTGTGGCGAGGATTTGGCAGCGGCGATATCGCGACAATCCTGGAGAGTGCGCAGGCGGGTGCTGCACCGACCTCCGCTGTCTGGGCTGCGGCCCTGATCGCCCTGGCTGCCGCTTTGAAATCAGCGCAATTCCCGACGCATGGCTGGCTGACCGAAGTCATGGAGACGCCAACGCCGGTGTCTGCGCTTCTGCACGCCGGGGTCATCAATGCTGGTGGGTTCCTGATGATCCGCTTCGCCGATGTGATGCTGGCGGCGCCCGGCGTACTGGCGGTGCTTGTCATGCTGGGCGGCTTTACCGCGATCTTCGGAGGCATGGTGATGCTGACCCAACCTGCGGTGAAAACATCTCTAGCTTGGTCAACAGTGGCACAGATGGGGTTCATGGTCATGCAGTGTGGGCTGGCCCTGTTTCCGCTGGCCCTGCTGCATATCGTGGCGCATTCGCTCTACAAGGCGCATTCCTTCCTTGCATCGGGCGGCGCAGTGGATGCCGTGACGCTGGTCCGCAGGCCAGGACCGATTGCCGTGCCATCAGGGACAAAGGTCGGCCAGGCCTTTCTGGCCGCAGTCGCAATCTATGCCCTGATGACCCTCGGATTTGGTCAGGCCTTCGGGTTCGATACGAAGTCACCGCAAGCGATTGCCTTGGGTGCCATCCTCATCTTTGGCGTGGCCTATCTGATAGCGCAGGGCCTCGCCGGGGCGGCACCCAAGGCGCTTTCCCGTGCCACCGTGATCTACGCGCTGGCTGCTTCGTTGGGCTACTTCGCCCTTCATGCCGGGGCCGAGGCCTTGACTGCCGGCACGCTGCCCGCAACGCCCGCACCCGGCCCGCTGGAATGGGCGCTGATCGTGCTGGCGGTGCTCAGCTTCGGGCTTGTCGCTGCGGCGCAGGCGCTGTTTCCACTATGGGCGCATCATCCGGCCTCGGCAGGTCTGCGCGTGCATTTGACCAACGGGCTCTATGCCAATGCGGTGTTTGATCGGTTGCTGGGCAACTGGTCAAAGTCACCCAACATCTAATCCGCCTTTACCGATCCCAAGGAAGCCTGACATGATGATCCAGCACCCCGAACTCGCGAAGGCGCCCAGCGAAGCCCTGATCCGGGCGGCCAATGCTGCGGCCCGTGCGATCCCTCCGCTGTTCCCCCTGGCGTCGAGTGTCGCGGTGAACCCCTTTATCAGCCAGACGGGCGACACCCTTGCCCAGACCGCCGCCCGTCTTGGTCGGATATCGGGAACGCCCGTGACCCAACCACGGGACTGGTATCTGGCGCGGATCGCCGCTGGCCGGATCAGCGATGCCGATCTGGCGGGGGCGCTGGCCGCATCACCGGATGCGGGTCGCCCTGCGGACCTTGCCGCGTTGAAGGCGGCCATGAGGCAGCCCGCGCCGGTACAACAGGCGCTGCCTTCGGTAGTAGGGCTGGCGGCGGAGGCCTCGGGGATTGACTGGCCTGGGCTTGTGAATGACCGGATCAGTGCCTTTGCGGCGGGGCATTTCGACACAGGTCAGGCGCTGTGGACCACAGTGCCCGGCACGTCGGCCTACCCGGCCTGGCGCAGCTTTGCCGCACATGATCTGACGCCCGAGATTACCGGGCTGACAAGCTTTGCCGCCTTTGTGACAAGCGCGCCTGCCACGGCGCCTGAAGCGCTGGCTTGGGCCACTGCGCGGCTTGGCCTGTCGACCGAGGCGCTGGACACAGCCTTCCATGCAGCCCTTATGTCGCTGGGTGGGTGGGGCCAGTACGCCCGCTATGAGTTGTGGCAGGCTGAACTTGCCGGGGGCACGGACAGCGATGTGACCGACTTTCTGGTGATCCGGCTGGTATGGGACGTAGCACTCCTGACGCAGTATCAGGCCAGGATCGGTGACAAATGGGCCGCCTCGGTTGCAGAACATGGCAAAGCTCTGCTGCCCAGCGACGATCAGGTGATAGACGCCATCCTGCAAGAAGCCGCCGAGCGTGCCGCGCAGCGCGAGATGGTGGTGGCCTTTGACGCTCCGGCGCCGGCGGTGACACATGTGCGCCCCGCCCTGCAGGCGGCGTTCTGCATTGACGTCCGGTCCGAAGTATTCCGCCGTGCGCTGGAAGGGGTGGCCCCGGGCATTGAGACCATCGGTTTTGCCGGGTTCTTCGGGATGTTTGTCGAACACCAGCCCTTTGCGTCCGACGTGACAGAAGCGCGGCTGCCGGTCTTGTTGAACGCCAAGGTTAAATCCTGTGCGATCCCGCCCCACCCCGGCGCCGAACAGGCCGCCCGGATCACCGCACGCGCCAAACGCGCCTGGGGTCGGTTCAAATTGGCGGCTGTATCGTCCTTCGCTTATGTCGAAGCGACAGGGCCGGTCTATGCAGGCAAGCTGGTACGCGACGCGCTTGGCCTTGGCCCCTCGCACTTGCCGCAGGACCCTGCACCACTACTGTGGCCCGGACTGGATGCGGCGCAAAAAATGGACTCGGCGGAAATGGTTTTGCGCGCGATGTCGATGACCGAAGGATTTGCCCGCATCGTGCTTCTGGCCGGGCACGGCGCGAATGTCACCAACAACCCACATGCCAGTGCATTGCATTGCGGCGCTTGCGGCGGCTATTCGGGCGAGGTCAACGCGCGGCTTCTGGCAAGCCTGCTGAACGACGCAGAGGTGCGGCAAGGCCTGCCCGGACGGGGAATCTCCATCCCGGAAGACACGCTCTTCGTCGCAGGGCTGCACGACACCACCACCGACGACATGCTGGTTTACGATGGCGATCACCCGTCCGCAGACCACGCAAAGGACCTGGCCGACCTGAAGCGCTGGTTGGCTGATGCCGGTCTGCTTGCACGCGGCGAGCGCGCGCTGCGGCTACCACGGGCAAAGGATGCGAGCGACATCGCCGGTCGGTCGCGCAACTGGGCCGAAGTGCGCCCGGAATGGGGTCTTGCGGGCTGCCGCGCGTTCGTCGCCGCTCCGCGCAGCCGCACCGCAGCACAGAACCTTGGCGGGCGGGCCTTCCTGCACAGCTATGATTGGCGGCAAGACAAGGGTTTTGGCGTGCTGGAGCTGATTCTGACTGCGCCCGTCGTGGTGGCAAGCTGGATAAGCCTGCAATATTACGGCTCAACCGTCGCCCCGGCTGCGTTTGGGGGCGGCAACAAGCTCTTGCACAATGTCACTGGCGGGATCGGGGTGGTCGAAGGCAATGGCGGGTTGCTGCGCAACGGCCTGCCTTGGCAATCTGTGCATGACGGTCTGGACCTGGCGCACGAGCCCCTGCGCCTGTCAGTCATTGTCGAAGCTCCTCATACGGCGATCAATGATATCCTTGCGCGCCATGACGGCGTGCGCGCTCTTTTCGACAATCGTTGGCTGCACCTCTTCACACTGGATGACTCCGGGCACATGCACGAGCGCTATGTCGGCGAACTGAAGTGGCAGCCAGTCGCGGTTACGACCCTCCGTCGGTCGGCTTGACCCACTGCCGCCGCAACAGCTCAGGGGCCGATGCGAAAATCTCTGGATTCCCGAGGTCGACAGGTGGTGCGATCCGCCTCAAACGACGGGCAGCCCCTGCCCTTGACCGGTCGGCCTACTCCGATCGGCCGACATTCTGTCATTTCAGTCTACGCATAGGCCCGCGCAAACCCGGTCAGGTGTTGCGCCTGTAGTTTGCCAGGCGGTCGAAAAGCACCGCAAAAAGGATTGCTCCTCCGATAAACGTGCCCTGCCAGAAAGCATTTATGCCCAGTAGCCCCAGGCTGTTTCGGATCACCTCGATCAGCATGGCGCCGATGATCGCGCCGAGGGCCGTGCCACCGCCGCCTGCAAGGTTGGCTCCGCCGATCACAGCCGCGGCAATTACCTGAAGCTCCATGCCTGCGCCGATGTTCGTTGTAACCGCGCCAAGCCAGCCGGTTTGGACAATTCCCGCGATTCCCGCTGAAAGCGCCGAGATCATGTAGACCAAGACCTTGATCATTTTTACCGGAACACCGGTCAGCGTGGCGGCATGTTCATTGCCCCCAATCGCAAACACGTGCCGGCCGAACCGGGTAAAGCGCAGGACGAAGCCGGTCATGAGCCCGAGGATAATGGTGTACATTACGGGGTTCGCGATGCCAAAGAACCAGGCGCCGCCACCAACGGCAAGCAGAAGGTCATGGTCCGGCCCGAACTCGAAGACGACGGTATTACCGGACGCGACCATGGCGAGGCTTCGCGCAACGGACAGCATTCCGAGTGTGACAACGAACGGCGGCAAGCCTACGTAAGCGATCAGAATGCCGTTGAAAGCCCCAACGATCAAAGCGGTCGCAAGGGACGCCGCGATGCCAACCTCGATCGAGTAGCCGGCATTCATCACCACGCCCAGGATCATGCTGCAAAGGCACAATACAGAGCCGACCGACAGGTCGATCCCGCCAGTGATGATAACCAATGTCATGCCAAGGGCGATGATGGCAACAAAGGTGACGTTGCGCGTGATGTTGTAGAAGTTGTTCGACGTGGCAAAGCTGTCCGTCACCATGGAGAGGGTAACGCTGGCCACAATGACGGCTACGAACACCCAGAAGGTTTGGCTACCCAGAAGACTGGAAAGCCAGGTCTCCTGCTTCTTTTCAATGGATGCTTTCAGCGACGTGGACATGGGAAAGCCTTCTCAGATCAGGGCGGCAAGTCAGACGGTTTCGATTGCGCCGGTTATGAGGCCCGTTACCTCTTCGGGTGAGCTGGTCGCGATGGCCTTGTCCGCCACCTTGGTGCCCCGCCGCATTACAATCACGCGGTCGGCGACGGCAAAAAGGTCAGGCATGCGGTGACTGATCAACACGACGGTGATGCCCTGGTCGCGAAGGCGACCAATCAATGCCAGCACCTCTGCCACCTGGCGCACGGAAATGGCGGCGGTGGGTTCGTCCATCAACACGATCTTGGCATTGCTGAGACGGGTGCGGGCGATCGCAACAGCCTGACGCTGACCGCCCGACATCTTCTTCACCAGATCGCGAGGCCGGGTTTCCGATTTCAACTCTGCAAAGATTTCCCCGGCTCGCCGGTACATCGATGAGTAGTCTAGAATTCGGAACGGGCCGAAGCCGCGCTGCAGTTCACGCCCGAGAAATACATTCGCCGCGGCGGTAAGGTTGTCGCAAAGTGCGAGATCCTGGTGCACGATCTCGATCCCGTGATGGCGAGCCTCGACCGGGCGATGCATGATGATCTCTTTGCCGTCCATCAGGATGGAGCCGCTGCTTGGCAAGAAGTTTCCGGCAATCATCTTCACCAGTGTCGATTTGCCCGCGCCGTTGTCGCCCATCAGCCCGACCACTTCACCCGCGCCAAGGGAAAAAGACACGTCCTTGACGGCTTCGATCGCGCCGAAGTGCTTGGACACGTTTCTGAGTTCCAGAACTGCCATTTGGTTTTCAGCCCCCCAACCAGATACGGCCGCTGGGATCTCCAGCCAGAAAGCGTTGGTTCCAGGCCACTGACGCTGCCCGACAGAACCCACCGCCAATCATCCGATGCTATGTGCGACAGTTTGGCAAAGTCAATGAATTCTTTGAAGTAATAGCGCTGTCATTAAATCTGAAATCTGGTATTTTTTCTGAAGAATCATGTGCTGTGAGGTGCTGCGCTTTTGGGGCAGACGCGAAGCTGCGCAGGCAGTCTGCCAAGAAAGGTTCGGCAAAATCCGCAAGGAAGGGCAATCAAGACCCTTGTCGCAACACCGGTTCAACAACCTGCCGCCGGACGCTCCGGACGGCTTTTCGGGAGGACAACCAGAATGAAGAAATCCTTGATGCTTGCCACGGCCACCGCGGTGCTTGCGCTTGGCGCTGGCGCAAGCTTTGCGCAAGAAAAGAAGCAACTTGTCATCGTGGTCAAGGGCCTCGACAACCCCTTCTTCGAAGCCATCAACCAGGGCTGTCAGAAGTGGAATTCCGAGAACGCCGACAGCGAATATGAATGCTTCTATACCGGCCCCGCGTCCACCTCAGACGAGGCTGGTGCAGCGCAGATCGTGCAAGACATGCTGGGCAAACCGTCGACGGTTGCCATGGCGATCTCGCCCTCGAACGCCAAGCTGATCGCCCAGACACTGAAGACTGCGGCTCCGACAATTCCGGTCATGACATTGGACGCCGATCTTGCCGCCGAAGACGCCGCGCTGCGGAAAACCTATCTTGGGACCGACAACACCCTGATGGGCCAAAAGATCGGCGAATACATCAAGGCTGCGAAGCCTGAAGGCGGGACGATCTGCACGATCCAAGGCAACCCAGGCGCCGACAACATCCTTCGCCGCGCGCAGGGCATGCGGGACGCATTGTCTGGTACCCCCGGTCTGGCGGCGCTGGCTGGCGAAGGTGGCTGGACTGAAGTTGCCGGTTGCCCAGTGTTTACCAACGACGACGGTGCCAAGGGCGTTCAGGCGATGACCGACATCCTGGCTGCGAACCCCGATCTTGATGCGTTCGGGATCATGGGGGGCTGGCCCATGTTCGGTGCGCCGCAAGCCTACCGCGACCTGTTCACCCCGCTTGCCGACCGCATCGCCAGCAACGATTTCGTCATCGGCGCGGCCGACACCATTGGGGCACAGGTAGATCTTGCCCGTGAAGGTCTGGTGACCGCTCTCGTCGGGCAGCGTCCGTTCGAGATGGGATACCTTGCTCCCGGCGCGATGATCCAGCTCATCAATGGCGAAGCTGTGGCCGACCCGATCTTCACCGGTCTGGACGAATGCACGAAGGACACCGTCGACACCTGCATCCAGAAGTGATCTGACCAACCAACGATGAGGGCACCCGGTCACTCCGGGTGCCCTTTTTCATGTCATTTCGCAAGCCAGGCATTGAAGGCATCGGCATGGTCGGGATGCCAGCGTGAAAGCGGCGGGCGGTTTTCCGCGATATCGCCCGCGGCCCACAGAATGCGCTTCGCGTCCAGCGTGCGGTCTACGTCATTGTCGGGGCAAAGGATGTAGAACTCATCACGGTCCAAGGCTACAAACAGGAACTCGACAACTTGATCCGCTGTCCAGGCGCCTGCAGGTCTTTCACTCCGCCCGTTCGCTGTCAGCGGTGTGAACACGAAGCCGGGGATGAACAACCGCGCTTCGACAAGGGCTCCTGGCAGGTCTCTCAGGTGATGTTGCAACGCCTCTGTAAAGACCTTCACGCCCGCTTTGGAGATATTGTAAGCTGGGTCGCCGGGCGGTGTGGTGATCCCTTGCTTGGACCCGGTGTTGATGATCAGCCCCGGCTTGCCCGAGGCGATCATCCCTGGCGCAAAGATTTGCGCGATATTGACGATGCCGCCCAAGTTGACAGCTAGAATGCGATTCCAACTGCCCGCCTCGTCAAGGATGGTGCTACCAGGCTGGATTCCGGCGTTGTTCAAAATCACCGAAACCGGGCCAAGCTTTTCGTCGACCATGGATGAAAGGTGTTCGACAGCAGAGCGATCTGCAACGTCGGTCGCGGTGGCGAGGACGTGAAAACCGGCGTGCCGCAACTCCGCCTCGGCCGCGTCAAGACGAGCGCCTGCAACGTCAACAAGGCATACTCGCAGGCCAAGCCCTGCGAACTTCCGGGCCGCGGCAAGGCCGATACCCGAGGCCGCGCCAGTGATAACGGCAACAGCATCCTGGCTGAGGGCTGCGTGCATGCTTGGTCCTTTCTTGTCGGTTCAGGCCGTCGCGCCTTCAAAAATCTCGAACCCAGTGTCGATGATGCCAGGCTGTTCGGGTCTGGTCGGGCTTTCCAGAAAAGCTTCGACCGCGCGCTGGCCAATCTTGAAGCGGTTGGACCGAATGGTTGATAGCGGTTTAGGCATTGCGCGCCCAATATCCAGCCCGTTGAAGCCGAACAATGCAAGGTCTTCGGGCACACCTATTCCAGCCGACAGACAGTGGAAAAGCCCGCCAACTGCCATGTCATCGTTTGAATAGACGACGACCTCGACGCCGGGGCTTCGGGCACACAACTCCGCCGTTTGCGCCTTGCCCTTGCCAACCGAAGTCTGACCATCGGACACGACTTCATCTTCAAGACCCAGACCTGCCTCAACAAGGGTCCTTCGAAAGGCTTCGTACCGCATCCGGGCGCGAATATCGATCAAGCCGCCATAGCCCACGTAACCGAACCGCCGATATCCACGGGCGACGAGGTGGCGTGCGGTGGCCACACCGGCGGCCACGTGCGACAGGCCGACAGCCATGTCGATCGGGGGGTGGTCAATCTCCATGAACTCGATGATGCGGATGCCGCTTTGGTCCAGCATCTTGCGCGTCGCATCGGTATGTGTGGACCCGGCGATCAGCACGGCCGCAGGTTGCCAGGCCAACAGGTTGCGAACGACCACCTCCTCCTTGTCGAGGTCGTAATCGGTAACGCTGATCACCGACTGCCGATTGGTTCCGGCAAGCCCGGCATTGATGCCCTGCAAAACCTCCGGGAAGACAATGTTCGACAGCGAAGGGATGACCACGCCCACAAGCTGCGAATCGAGTGAGGCCAGCGAACCAGCGATCCGGTTTGGCACATAGCCTAAGGCACGCACCGCTTCCATCACTCGGCTGCGCGTGGCGTCGGCGATCAGCCCGTGGTTCCGCATTATGCGCGATACGGTGCTGTCGCTGACCTGCGCCAGTCGGGCAACGTCACTGACCGTGACCTTGCTTTTCCGTTCGGACAGTCGTTGGCGTTGCCTCGCCATGGGGTAAGCGGTCTCCTCTCAGCTCTTGACGTAGTTACGCCACGGGTGAGCTTCCTTGAAGCCGAGGACTTCGCGGATCTTCTGGTTGGACAACGGCGCTTCATCTGCACCCAGCGGCCGAGTGATGGGGCTGTTTGGCGCGTATTTCTGCAGGAACTCCTCTGTCGGCATGTTGGCGGTGATGGTGTCGTTCACGGCATTGAACACCTGATAGCCCAGCCCATCCTTCTGGATGCAGAGATGCACAATCTCGCCCAGATCGCGGGCGTCAATGTAACTCCACGCATTACGCTTGCGAATGGGGGGATTGGCAAGGTAGCCGGGGAAATCTCGGGCATATTCATGCGGTTCGATCACGTTGCCGATGCGCAAAGCATAGATATCAGCCTTGTATCGCAGCGCAAAGGCACGAGCCGTCCTTTCGTTGCAGACCTTGGACAGACCGTAGCTGTCCATCGGGTCGCTGTCATAGTCTTCGGTCAGCGGGAAGCTGTGGTAATCCTTGTCCCCCTCGGCAAAGCAGACGCCGTAGGTCGTTTCCGACGACGCGATGATGACTTTGCGCACGCCAAGCTTCATCGCCGCTTCGATCACGTTGTAAGTGCTCGTCACATTGGCGGTAAAGGTCTTGTTGTCCGGCTCCAGCCCGATGCGGGGAATGGCGGCAAAATGTACCACGGCATCAGGGGCAGTCGGCGGCGCGCCATCCTCGTAGTGCTGTAGCCCGAAATGCGAGGTCAGAGCGTTGAACGTCTGGCCGCTGTCGGTCAGGTCGGCCACCAGCGTCGTGACCCCGGGAAGGTCCAGCGGCTTGAGATCAACGTTCAGCACGTCATAGCCGCGCGCCACCAGATGCGGGACGGCATGGCGACCGGCCTTGCCGGTACCGCCGGTGAATACGATGCGTTTGGTCATTGTCGTCTCCATTCAGGGATAAGGGGGCCGGTCAGACAGTTCCGGGCAAATCAAGGCCGGCCAGTCCGGCGATCATTCGGGCTATGGAGGCGTCGTCGTCGCGTCCCATGCCTGCCGCTGCGGTCATCACGAACATCTGCAGCGCCATCGAGGCGACTGGGGTCGGAAACTTCAACCCACGTCCGATATCGGCCACGATGCCAAGGTCCTTGGTGAAGATGTCCACTGCGCTGCGGGGGGAATAGTCCCCGTCAAGAATATGTGGCACTCGGTTTTCGAACATCCAGGAATTGCCAGCCGAGGCGGTGATCACCTCGTATACCTTTGCAATATCAAGCCCCATTGCCTTGGCAAAGGTGATTGCCTCGCAGGCGGCCGCAATGTGGACTCCCGCCAGAAGCTGGTTCACGATCTTGAAGGCAGCCCCGATGCCGGCAGCATCGCCAAGCTCGTAAACCTTGGCCGCGATGCAATCCAGCACGGGACGCGCGCGCTTGAACACCTCAGGAGCGCCGGAGGCCATGACGGTCATCTCGCCTGCCGCAGCGCGGACTGCACCGCCGCTGATCGGCGCGTCGAGGTAGCCAAGGCCAAGCGCACCTGCCCGTGCTTCGAAACTGCGTGCGGCGTCCGGCGACATGGTGGCGCAAGATAGGATCACGGCGCTGTGGGAAAGGGAATGCGCGGCCCCACCTTCGCCGAAAATGACAGCATCGGTCTGAGCCGCGTTCACGACGACCGAAATCACCACGTCACACCCCTCGGCTGCTTCTGCTGGGCTATTGGCGGCTGCTCCACCCATGGCCGCGAAGGCGTCACGGGCGGCGGGAGCGACGTCGCATCCGGTGACAACAAAGCCGCCCCGCAGAAGGGTCCCGGCGATGCCGAGGCCCATTGAGCCAAGCCCGATGACACAGACCTTCTGCTTTGCGACCGAAGCCATGTTATTCCCCCTCGGCGGTTGGAGCCCGACTTGAACTTGTCCCGGGCATTGTGCGATGATAGCGTTGTCATTGCAAGGAATAGTGCGCATGAAACGCCGGGATGGGTTCGTCTTTACCTTATGAAATCAGACGGATATCGGCCTGACAGTGGCAAAATCCCGCTGGGCTGGGAGGGATTGTGCAAGAAGTGCTGATCGGGGCGGTTGCGGATGATATCACGGGCGCGTCGGACCTGTGTCTGACGCTGTCGCGCGCCGGGATGCGGACGCTTCAGGTGATCGGCGTTCCCGACCCAAAGCAGCAGTTACCCGAGGCCGATGCCATCGTGATCGCGCTCAAGTCACGCACCATTCCAGCACATCAGGCCGTCGAAATGTCCGTTGCAGCAGCGCAGGTGCTCCTAGAGGCCGGGGCGCGGCAGGTGATGTTCAAATACTGCTCCACCTTTGACAGCACGGACGAGGGAAACATCGGCCCGGTAACGGACGCCCTGTTGGATTTGACACAATCTCGACTGACGATTGCCTGCCCCTCGTTTCCGGCCAATGGGCGCACGGTCTATATGGGGCATCTGTTTGTTGGTCGTCAGCTTCTGTCGGAAAGCCCGATGAAGGACCATCCGCTCACCCCCATGCGGGACGCAAATCTGGTGCGCGTGCTCGAACGGCAAAGCAGATCGGCCATCGGTCTGATCGAAGCTTCGACCATTGCATGTGGAGTTGGGGCGGTAGGCGAAGCAATTGCCCACCAGATTGCGGCCGGTCCACAAATCCTTGTCGTCGATACCTTAAGCGATGCTGACCTGATGACCTTGGGCGAGGCCTGCGCCAACATGCGGCTGGTGACGGGTGGGTCGGGCATCGCGCTGGGTCTGGCCGCAAATTTTGCCAGGGCCGGCAAACTGTCGCCGCAACCGGCGCCAAGCCGGATGAGAGCACCCGCTGGCCGCGCAGCCGTATTGGCGGGATCCTGTTCCACCGCGACGCTGCGGCAGGTCGAGGTGGCACGGGCGGCAGGGGCACCCATGCTCGCGATCGATGTTGCGGATCTCACAACCGGAAGCCAGACGGCGGAGAAGATCGCGGATTGGGTCATGAATCAGGGCGGGGATCTGCCGCCCGTCGTCTATTCCAGCGCCGATGCGGAGAGTCTGGCCAGGACTCACGCGACCCTGGGGCGAGAGATTTCGGGCGCGCTGGTCGAAGGCGTGCTGGCCGAAGTGGCCCTGCGACTAAGCAAGGCGCAGTTCACGCGCTTCGTCATTGCGGGCGGTGAAACTTCGGGTGCCGTGGTGGCGGCACTGGGCGTGCAGGTGCTGGAGATCGGCCCAGAGATCGACCCCGGCGTTCCCTGGACGCGCAGCATCGGGACGCCGTCCGTGGCTTTGGCGCTGAAATCCGGCAACTTCGGCGCGCCGGACTTCTTTCTAAAGGCCTGGTCTCTTCTGGACTTGGAACCATGAGCCATACGAGCGACGTGAACCACTTTCGCGACCAGATCGCACGAGTCGGACAATCGCTGTTTGACCGCGGATTGACAGCAGGGTCGAGCGGCAACATCTCGGTTAGGTTACCAGATGGCGGCTGGTTGATGACCCCGACAAACGTGTCGCTTGGAACGCTGGACCCGGCGCGGCTGGCGCATTTCGACGGCCAGGGCCGCCACCTTTCGGGTGATGCGCCGACAAAGGAAGCCTTCCTGCACTTCGCAATGTATGATGAGCGTCAGACGGCGGGGGCGGTGGTTCACCTTCATTCCAGCCATGCAACCGCCGTCAGCATCTTGCGCGACGTGGACCCTGCCGACGTGATGCCGGCTCTGACGGCCTATTATATAATGCGGGTGGGGCGGCTCCCGCTTGTGCCCTATTTTGCGCCCGGCGATCCGGACCTCGCCGCTGCTGTGCGGTCACTGGCCGGCCAGCATCACGCCCTGCTTCTCGCCAACCACGGCCCGGTCGTAGCAGGCTCTACGCTCGAGAACGCGCAGTTCGCGGTTGAGGAGCTTGAAGAGGCGGCCAAGCTGTTCCTTCTTGTGCAGAATCAGGCGCTTCGCACTTTGACCTCCGCGCAGATCGCCGATCTTCGCCAACGCTTCAATCTGACCTGACAACCCCGAGAGAGCAAAGATGACACATGAAAACGTAGGCTTCGTCGGCATCGGCCTGATGGGGCAGGGCATGGCCAAGAATATTGTCGAAAAGGGCTGGCCCTTGACGGTGATCGCGCATCGCAACCGCTCCCCTGTTGATGATCTCGTCGCCCGTGGCGCGGTAGAGGCCGCTTCACTGCAAGCGATGGCCGAGTCATGCGACGTGATCTTCCTTTGCCTCACCGGATCGCCGGAAGTGGCAGCGACCGTGGCAGCATTGAAACCGGGGTTGAAGCGAGGGGCGGTGATTGTGGACTGCTCGACTTCGGACCCAACGGTCAGCTTGCGCCTCGCGGCCGAATTGGCGGAAATCAGTGTTGATTTTGTCGACGCACCCCTCAGTCGCACGCCGAAAGAGGCTTGGGCCGGCACACTCGACTGCATGGTTGGCGCAACGGACGCCGCCTTCGCGCGGGTTCAGCCGATCATCTCCACCTGGGCCGCCAAGATCGTGCACATCGGCGGTGTCGGCGATGGCCACAAGATGAAGCTTCTGAACAACTTCCTCTCGCTGGGCTATGCCGCGCTTTATTCCGAGGCCTTGGCGCTGTCACGCAAGGTGGGCATCCCGGTAGCAGAGTTCGACAAGGTCATCCGTGGGGGCCGGATGGACTGCGGGTTCTACCAGACCTTCATGGGCTATGCCCTCGAAGGTAACCGCGAGGCACATCGGTTTACTTTGGGCAACGCCTACAAGGACATGCGGTATGTCGAGTCGATGGCGAATGCCGCGACTGTAGTGACGCCGATGGCCAGTGCCGTGAAGAACTCGTTCGCACTGGCGATGGCCACAGGAGGCGACGGGCCGGAGGACTATGTGCCTCACCTTTCTGATTTCATCGCACGGGCCAACGGATTGGAATGATTTCCTTTCTTCAGGTCCTGTGTTCCTTGGCCAGTTGCTTGACCCGGTGATCGCAGCGTGGCTCGAAAAGACGAATAGCCCCTCCGCCGTCACGCGGGGGCCTTGGGCTGTGATTCCCCGGAATGGTGAGATTTTTGCGACGCGCAGAACGGCGCCTTCCCTCTTCTTGCATTGGGCGTGGCACGGCCCCCAGCCTGGGTCTCATTAGCGCTGGGCGCATTTCTTCACACCCTGCCGAAACGAAGAGCAAACGGTTCGGCGGAGGGCCGAACTAGAGGTAACTTCGGCGAGGGTTCGCCGGAGTCGCAGTGTCGCGGCTGAATATCCTTTTTGGTTGCCGCACAGCGAGTCATACGCAGCCTGAAGGCGAACAATGCCTCGGTTGCGCGCCGAATTGAAAAGAGATGTATCCAAGCCATGGTGGAAGCCTCGACCCATCCTGACGGCCCGACGCCCGCAATGGCGCATCTGTCCAGTGGGCGGGGCAGGGCTGCGTTGCTTGGTGTGCTTTGGGGCTTCCTGAACATTGCCGTCTCAACCCTGCTTGCGGCTGGCGTCTTCCTCGTCACCTCTCGAATCCTGGCGCCGGAGGACTTCGGCGCTGTGGCCTTTGCGGCGGCGGTCATAACTGTCGTATCGGTCCTGATCCCCAGCGCCTTTGGCGAAGCACTGGTTCAGCGCCGGCATTTGCAGCAGAGCCATCTTGACACGTTGTTCTGGCTTTCTCTTGGGGTTGCCGGGCTGGGGTACGGGGTTCTGGTGGCCTTGGCCCCGGTGATCGCGGTCTGGAGCGACATTCCCCTGCTAGAGCTGATCCTTCCAGTCCTTGGTCTGCGGCTGGTTTTCGATGCCCTTATGACCGTCCCCGCTTCACTGATCATGCGACGCATGCAGTTTCGGGCGGTCGCACTGCGCACGACCCTCGCCAACGGGATTGGTGCAGTGGTCTGTTTGGCAATGGTCCTGTTGGGCTATGCCCTTTGGGCGCTTGTCGCGTCACAGGTGATCACTTCGTTGATCGGGATGATAGTTGCCATGGCAGGGGCAAGATGGCGCCCAGGTCTGCAGGTCCGGTGGCAAGCGCTGCGCGACCTGATGGGCTTTGGCAGCTATGCAATGGGCGGTCGGTTGCTGAACGAACTGCGCATCGATCAGTTTCTCCTGGGCGCGCTGCTTGGGCCGGCCGTCCTGGGCTTCTTCTACTTTGGCCGTCGCCTCTTCCAGATGCTGAAGGACCTGACAGTTGGGGTGTTTTCGCCTGTGTCGAGCGTGCTTCTCGCCAGCCTCCAGGGGGAGATCGAGAAAAGCCGCCAGGCCTATCTTCTGGCCAGTTACGCCTCGGCCAGCCTTGCCTTCCCGCTGTTCGCCGGGCTTATCGCGGTCGCACCGACAGCGGTGCCCTGGGCATTCGGTGCTCAGTGGGGAGAGGCAGTCTTCACTGTTCAATGCTTCAGCGTCATTGGCCTGATGGCCGGCCTTGGGCAGATGCAGGCGGCGCTGATCCGCAATCTGGGTCGGCCAGAGTGGTGGTTCTGGTATCAAGTGGTCGTCCAGCTTTCCACCATCCCCATCGTTCTCGTCTTTTACCGCTTCGGCCTTGACGCCGTGATGGTTGCCATCGTCATTCGGACGGTTGTGCTCTGGCCAAACTCCGTCCTGATGGCGCAGCGGATGCTGGAGATGCCCCTGTGGGATTACCTCCGCAGTCTGGGGGCCCCGGCGACCGGGGCTGCCCTGATGACAGCTTGGGTCATCCTTCTGCCCCACCTCTGGCCAGAGCTCGGACCGGGGCTGACACTCTTGGCGCAAATCACAACGGGGGCCGCCATCTATACGCTCGTTCTGGTGACGATGTCCTTCCGCCGCCTGCGCGAGACGGCTGGATTGTTGCGCAGCAAGGGAAAAGGCCGATGAAGCTGACCTATTTCCGGAACACTCCCGCCAACTTCGGGGACGAGATCAATGCCATCATGTGGCAACAACTCCTCCCCCAGGGTTTTCTCGATGAAGATGCCGATGAACTGTTCCTCGGCATCGGCTCGATCTTGTGGAACCACTTACCAAAAAAGCCCATAAAACACGTGATGGGCTCGGGGTTTGGCGGCTATACGGATCCGCCCGATGTGCATGACGGATCCTGGAATCTGGTCTGGCTGCGCGGCCCCGTGACGGCGCAAAGGCTGAATGTCGACCCGGGTCTTGCCATCTGCGATTCCGCGATCCTGTTGCGGGCAACGTCGTTGCCAGAACCGGTGCAGTCTGGGAAGATCGTCTTCATGCCGCACTTTGAAAGCGCGGCCCGAGGCGATTGGCAGAGGGTCTGTGCGCTGGCGGGCTTCGAATACCTCGATCCGCGTGGTGATGTCGTCGACGTGCTGGCCAGGCTGCGCGGTGCGAGGCTGATCGTCACCGAGGCCATGCATGGTGCCATCGTGGCCGATGCCTTGCGCGTGCCGTGGATTGGGATCGTGCCCTTTTTCCCACAGCACCGCGCGAAGTGGGACGATTGGGCGCAGTCGCTGGATATCAGCCTGCAAAGAGCAACGCTTCCACCGTCTAACCTTTTGGAAAGCTACACG
>JANPJZ010000275.1:0-35608 GCA_031425795.1 Rhodobacter sp.
CGACCTGACCAAGACCCCCTTCGACAAGATCGGCGGCGCGGACTACTCCTTCGACTGCACCGGCAACGTCAAGGTGATGCGCGACGCACTGGAATGCACCCACCGCGGTTGGGGGCAGAGCATCATCATCGGCGTCGCCCCCGCCGGAGCCGTGATCGAGACCCGCCCCTTCCAGCTCGTGACCGGCCGCATCTGGAAAGGCACCGCTTTCGGCGGCGCGCGGGGCCGCACCGACGTGCCGAAGATCGTCGACTGGTACATGGACGGCAAGATCGAGATCGACAGCTTGATCACCCACATCCTGCCCCTCGACCGCATCAACGAAGGCTTCGACCTGATGCACGCAGGAACAAGCATCCGCGCCGTGGTGGTCTTTTGACCAGCTTTTGCAGATCCGCCCAAAGGCTTATGCGCCCATACTTTAGGTTGAAAAGCGGGGTGGAGCAGTTGACCGGAAGGCTGCAGAGCAAACTAATAAGACATGCATAAAAAAACGGCAGATCAAGCCGTCCCGTCCTGAAGGCACCAGATCGTAGGCGTCGGCTCGAAGTTACTGGTTCTGCATTTTCAGACAATCGGCCGCCCGTCGCGGCCAACGGAGGAGGTACAATGAAAACCATCGGAAAACTCGCCCTCACGCTTTGCTTGGGGATGCCAACGCTGGCATCGGCCAACGAGACGGTGATGGAAGCAATTTCGGACGCCAAGCAATGGGCGATCCAAACAGGGGACTATGCCAATACGCGCTATTCCACGCTGGCACAGATCACCAGGGACAACGTCAAGGACCTGAAAGTCGCATGGACCTTCTCGACCGGGGTGCTGCGCGGACATGAAGGCTCGCCCCTGGTGATCGGCGACATAATGTATGTGCATACGCCGTTCCCGAACACGGTCTATGCGCTCGATCTGGCGAATGACGGCAAGATCCTGTGGCGCTATGAACCCAAGCAGAACCCGGATGTCATTGCGGTCATGTGCTGCGATACGGTCTATCGGGGCCTGGCCTACGCCAACGGCAAGGTCTTCCTGCATCAGGCGGATACGACGCTTGTCGCGCTTGATGCGAAGACAGGCGAGGTGAAGTGGTCGGTCGTCAACGGCGACCCGACGAAGGGAGAAACCAACACTGCGACCGTCCTGCCCGTCAAGGACAAGCTCCTCGTCGGCATCTCCGGCGGCGAGTTCGGGGTCCAAGGCAACCTCACGGCTTACGACATCGAGACCGGAAAGCAGATCTGGCGAGCCTATTCGGTCGGGCCGGACGAGCAACTTCTGGTTGATCCCGAAAAGACTACCCATTTGGGCAAGCCGATTGGGAAGGACAGCTCCATCAGCACTTGGGAAGGTGACCAGTGGAAGATTGGTGGCGGGACGACCTGGGGATGGTATTCATACGATCCGGAACTGAACCTGGTCTATTATGGGACGGGCAACCCCTCTACCTGGAACCCGGCGCAGCGCCCTGGCGATAACAAGTGGTCTATGACGATCTTTGCACGCGATCCCGATACCGGGATGGCAAAGTGGGTCTACCAGATGACGCCGCACGATGAGTGGGACTTCGACGGGGTCAACGAGATGATCCTGACCGACCAGGAAATCGACGGCACGCCTCGCAAGCTCTTGACCCACTTCGATCGCAACGGTCTGGGCTACACACTTGACCGCGAAACCGGAGAGCTTCTGGTTGCCGAGAAGTTCGATCCCGCAGTGAACTGGACCACAGGCGTCGACATGGACCCGGCCTCGCCGACCTATGGCCGGCCGGCGGTGGTGGCAGAGTATTCGACCAGAGAGAACGGTGAGGACGTGAACACGGTCGGTGTCTGCCCAGCGGCCTTGGGTTCGAAGGACCAGCAGCCTGCAGCCTATTCGCCCAAGACCGAGTTGTTCTATGTACCGACCAACCACGTCTGCATGGATTATGAACCGTTCCGCGTCAGCTATACCGCCGGACAGCCCTATGTCGGTGCTACGCTTGCAATGTATCCGGCGCCTGAAAGCCATGGCGGCATGGGCAACTTCATCGCCTGGGACAACAAAACCGGCACGATCAAATGGTCGCTTCCCGAGCAGTTTTCGGTGTGGTCCGGCGCCCTCGCAACGGCAGGGGACGTGGTCTTCTACGGAACGCTTGAAGGCTACCTGAAGGCCGTCGATGCCGAGACGGGCGAAGAGCTTTACCGGTTCAAGACCCCTTCCGGCATCATCGGCAACGTCATGACCTACGAGCATGGCGGCAAGCAGTACATCGGCATCCTGTCGGGCGTTGGTGGCTGGGCCGGGATTGGCCTTGCGGCGGGCCTGACCAACCCGAACGACGGGCTTGGTGCTGTCGGCGGCTATGCGGCGCTGTCCGACTACACTGCTCTCGGCGGCCAGTTGACGGTGTTCGAGCTGCCCGACTGAGACTGCAGTCACAAGGCGGCACAGCGCGAAAGTGTGATACCATCCGCCAGTGAAAACCGCCGCCCCGAGGGGAGTTTCTTCGGGGCGGTTCAGCATCCGGACCTGCGCACGGCGACCAAATGACGACCACTCTGGGAGGAGTTCGCGACATGACCAAGACCACTGCTTTTCTGGCGCTTTGCCTTATCTCGGCTGCTGCACCGATGACCGCCCAGGATGTGCCGTTTGATGAAGCCAGTGTCGCAGCCGTCAGTCAGGAAGGTGGAAGATGGCTGACCGCCGAAGGCATGCCGACCTACAAGGTCGAGGAAGATGGCACGGTCGACTGGGCAACCTTTTCTGGTTTCCGCCGCTATCATGCTGAATGCCATGTCTGCCATGGACCGGATGGCGAAGGGTCGACCTACGCACCGGCTTTGAAGAGCTCGGCAGTGACGATGGACTACTACGACTTCTTCGGTGTCGTGGCCGAAGGTCGGCAAAAGGTTGGCGCCTCAGAGAACTCGGTCATGCCAGCATTCGGCACCAATCCGAACGTGATGTGCTACATTGAAGACATCTACGTTTACCTCAAGGCCCGCGGCACCGAAGCCGTGCCACGCGGACGTCCGGCAAAGAAGGCTGAGAAGAACGAAGAGATTGCCGCGGCCGAAGATTCCTGCATGGGCGGATAGGATGAAGGCCCTTGTCTCAGCCCTTGCACTGATCCTTTCGCTGCATGTGGAAAGGGCCTTGGCCCAATCCGCGGACCTGGTTTCCACGACCTCGTTTCGCGTTTGCTCTGATCCGGCCAATTATCCGATGTCAGGGCAAGAAAAGCCGGGGTTTGAAAACGCGATCGCGGAACTCATGAGCGAGGCGCTGCGGCGACCGCTGGAAACTACCTGGTTTCCGATGGGTCCGGGTTTCATCCAAAGGACACTGCGGGCCAATCTATGCGACGTGGTGATCGGTTATGCCCAAGGTGATGAACTCACGCAGAATACCAATCACTACTACACGTCCGTCTACGTCATGGTTACGCGGTCCGGAGATGCCTTGGCCAAGGTAGAGACGCTGGCGGATCCGGCCTTGCAAGGCAAAAGGATCGGCATTGTTGCGGGTACTCCACCAGCAACCCATATCGCCAGGCGGGGGCTTGTCGCCTTGGCGAAACCGTATCCCCTGGTTGTGGACAGGCGGGTGCAGGACCCGGCGGGAGACATGCTGGCGGATTTGCAGGCGGGGGTGATCGACGCGGCAATCCTCTGGGGGCCGATCGGTGGACCGCTCGCCAAGGGCAACGCGGCGCTGGCAGTGATGCCGCTTCTCCGCGAGGCTGAAAGTCCGAAGCTGTTTTACCGCATCACCATGGGCGTGCGCCCGGCCGACCAGGACTGGAAGCGGGAACTGAACTCGCTGATCCGACGCCATCAGGCGGAGATCGACGCCATACTCATCGGGGCAGGGGTGCCGCTGGTGGACGACTACGGCAAGGCCCTGAAGCCGGTGGCCCCGTGACCGCCCCTTTGGTCCTGTTGGTGCTGGCCCTAGCCACACCTGCCTTTGCCGAGGCCCCGCCAGAGCCATCGGAATATCGGGGCCCACCCTACTCTGCCCCGGTGCCCACTACATTGTCAGGGGCTCTTGTCGCAGACAATGCAACGGCCGCTGCCTTGCATGCGGCGGGGGACGCCGTGTTCATCGACGTCATGCCGCGAGACGTGAAGCCTGCGGACTTGCCCGATGGCACGATCTGGCGCGACAAACCGCGCGACAGCATTCCAGGCGCAATCTGGTTGCCGAACACCGGCTTCGAAGCGCTCTCGCCCGAAGAGGAGGCCTATCTGCGGTCCGGCCTCCAGCACGCCACGGTCGGCGACATCGAGCGGCCCATGGTCATCTTTTGCCGGGCGGAGTGCTGGATGTCCTGGAACGTGGCCAAGCGTGCGATTGGATATGGCTACAGGCGGGTGATCTGGTACCCTGAAGGCCCGGAAGGCTGGGTGACCATTGAAAGCAACCCGCCATTGCAGCGGGTAGAACCATTCGTGCCCGACTAGTCTCCGACTAGTTTTCCGTCGGCAGGGCAAAGGCGACCTCGGAAGGCCCCTGCACGTTGACAGCAGTGAGCCACGAAGGCGGTCCCTGCATCAGAGCGGGCCGTCTCAATAATCGCGAAAGATGATGTTCTTCATCAGGTAGCGCAGGCCGCGCTGCCAGCTTTCGTCGGTGTTACCCCGGATATCGACGGTCCCGGCCCTCACGGTGTCGCCGGTGGTCGCGTCGCGCAGGTTCAGTTCTAGACTGAGGATCAGGTTGGACACCTTGTGGACCTCGCCTGTCAGGGAATAGTCGGCACCGAGCTCAGCCGCCAGGGCCACGTCGCAGCCGTTGCAACGTGCGGGGTTGGCGACCTTTGCGAGCTTGCCGGAAACCGGATCGATCGAAACCAGCGTGAAGCCGCGCGCCGTCATATCTTCGGTGACCAGTTCTGTGGCCATCATGGTGCGCGTGGATTCATCCTGGCGGGTGCCATTTACAGACCCTTCCATGGAAAGATCGACGAACTGCATCCCAAAGAAGGCCACGCGGCCGGGTTTAGGCACTTCGGCAAGGGTGGCAGTGGCGGGCAAAAGCGCCAGAAGAGTGATGGTGAGAAGGCTTTTCATCGCCTCAGGATGCGCGCGGGGCGCTCAATATGGCAATCGACCAAAAGGATGGGTTCACGGCGCGACTTTCTTATAAATCCCTTATAAACCAGCCTTTTGAATGAGTTGACGGGGGTGGGTCGCTGTGCCCCAATCGGTTGGGGGAGATACCGATGCGGATGATCCATGCCATCAGCCTGATGGGAATACTGGCAGCTGCACCCGGATGGTCCGATACGGTAATCCGTGCCGCCATCGTGAGGGTCGATGTGCCGGGCCTGCCGCCAATCTCTCGGCTTGACCTTCCGACAGCCGATCTTGGGTTCGCAGGTGCCAGGCTCGGGACCGAAGACAATCAAACCACGGGTCGCTTTACCGGGCAGGCGTTCGAGACCGCCGAATACGCGGCCGCCCCCGAAGCCGCCACGCAAGCGTTGGACCAGGCGCTGGCGGGCGGTGCCCAATTCATTGTCATCCTTGCGGATGATGCCACCACGCTTGCACTGGTCGATCAGGCTGGAGACCGGGCACTGATCCTGAACGCGGGCGCGCGCGGCGACCGGTTGCGAGGCGCGGACTGCCGGGCAAACGTGGTCCATGTGGCACCCAGTCACGCGATGATGGCCGATGCGCTGGCGCAGTTTCTGGTCTGGAAGCGGTGGGACGAATGGTTCCTGATTGCCGGCAGCCACCCACAGGATCGTGCCTTGGCCGACGCGTTCCGAACCGCTGCGACCAAGTTCGGGGCCAGTATTGTCGAAGAGCGGGTGTTCGATGACACCGGTGGGGCGCGGCGCACTGATACCGGACATGTGCAGGTGCAAAAGCAGATGCCGGTCTTCACCCAGGATGCGGCAGACCACGACGTGGTGATCGCTGCCGACGAGGCGGGTGTCTTCTCCGAATACCTGCCGTTCCAGACCTGGGATGCACGACCAGTGGCAGGGTCTGCGGGGCTCGTCCCTCGGACCTGGCATCCGGCGCTGGAGGCTTGGGGGGCGACACAGTTCCAGAACCGGTTCGAGGCGCTGGCGGGTCGTCCGATGCGGGAAGAAGACTATCAAGCCTGGCTTGCCGTCCGCATCATCGGCGAGGCCGCAACCCGGGCACAGTCGAGCGATTTCCCTGTGTTGCGGGACCATATCCTTTCGCCGCAGTTCGAGATCGCCGGCTTCAAGGGCCAGAAGCTGACACTGCGCGACTGGGACCACCAGCTGCGCCAACCGATCCTGTTGGCCACAGATGCCCTGACGGTCTCGGTCTCACCACAGCATGCATACCTGCACCAGACGTCTCAGCTTGACACGCTGGGTCGTGACCGTCCCGAAACCGACTGCGTCATGCCAGAATGAGGTTTCAAATGCGCCTTTCCGCCCTGTCGCTGACTGCGCTTCTCGGTGCTACCCCGGTCTTGGCCAACAAGGTCTTTGTCAGCAACGAGAAGGGCAACGACATCACTGTTCTGGACAGCGAGACGCTGGAGGTGATCGCGACCTTCCCAGCCGGGAACCGGCCGAGGGGCATCACCATCTCTCCCGACGGGAAAGAACTTTACGTCTGTGCGTCTGACGATGACACCGTGCGGGTCTACAGCACCGAGACCTATGAGCAGACGCATACGCTGCCCTCTGGTCCGGACCCGGAGCTGTTCGTGCTGCACCCCAGCGGCAACCCTTTGTATATTGCCAACGAAGACGACAACATCGTTACCGTTGTCGATGTGGTCACCCACAAGATGTTGGCCGAAATCCCTGTGGGGGTAGAGCCGGAGGGCATGGGCATCTCGCCTGACGGGGCTGTTGTGGTCAACACGTCCGAAACCACCAACATGGCCCATTTCATCGACAGTGCCACTTATGAGATCGTGGCCAACGTGCTGGTCGACCAACGTCCGCGCTATGCCCAGTTCACGAGCGACGGCAAGCTTCTGTTCGTCACCTCTGAAATCGGCGGCACCGTCTCGGTGATCGACGCGGCGACGCAGGCGATCGTCCACAAGATCACCTTTGCCATCCCCGGTGTCCTGCCTGAGGCCATTCAGCCGGTCGGGCTGAAGATCACCAGCGACGGCACGAAGATCTTCGTTGCCCTCGGCCCGTCGAACCGTGTCGCAATGATCGACGGCTCAAGCTTCGAGGTGCTGGATTACCTTCTGGTTGGGCAGAGGGTCTGGCAGTTGGCCTTCACCCCGGACGAAAGTCTGCTTTTCACCACCAACGGCAATTCCAACGACGTGTCCGTCATCGATGTGGCGGCAGGCAAGGTCGTGAAATCGGTGCAGGTGGGGCAACAGCCCTGGGGCGTCGTGGTCGCACCGGACTGACCCTGGAATTCAAGGACAAACCAAATGAAAACGCCAATCATACTTGCACTTGCACTGGGCCTTGCCGCACCGGTTCTTGCCTTCGACTTCGGTCCGTCCGGGATCATGTCCAAGGACAACCGGGTGGATCTGGAGCCTTTGACCCTCGCTTCAGGCAAGCCGGTGGCGGGCGCGCCCTATGACTTGAAGTCGGGCACCTATTACCGGATCACCATCGTCGCCGACGGATCCGCAGAGCTGGCGCTGTCGGGCGGAGATTTCTTTCGGGCAATCTGGGTAAACGAGATCATCATAAACGACATCGAGATCCGCCCGATGGGCGTGCACAGCCTGGAATTCGATGATGCCGGCGAAGTGGAGTTGTCTTTTGTCGCGATCACCCCCGGGACCTACGTGCTAAGCGTTCCGAACACCACCGGTGACAGCCAGAAGGCGGTGTTCAACATTCGCTAATGGAACAGGACCTTCATGAGAAGCGACAAGCTGCAGATGCGCGGATGACGCAAGCCCCGATGGCGCTGGAGGTCGTTGGCGTCAGCCATGCCTTTGGCAAGGTGCAAGCGCTGCGCGACGTCAGCCTTGTGGTACCGCAAGGCCGCTTCGTCGCACTTCTGGGGGTGAACGGGGCGGGCAAGACCACGCTCTTTTCGCTGATCACCCGTCTTTACGACAGCACGAGCGGCACGATCCGGGTCACCGGGCACGACATGCGCCGGGCGCCGGGCAAGGCTCTGGCCCGGCTTGGCGTCGTGTTCCAGACCCGTGCTTTGGACGGGGACCTGACAGTGGCCCAGAACCTTTCCTATCACGCCGCGCTTCACGGAATTGACCGGGCAACTGCCCGTGAGCGGATCTCGGAAGTTCTGGCCGAAGTCGACCTTGCCAGCAAGGTTTCGGCCAAGGTTTCCGCGCTGTCGGGCGGTCAGCAGCGGCGGGCCGAGATCGCGCGGGCGCTGATAAACCGGCCGGACCTGCTGTTGCTCGACGAAGCCACGACCGGGCTGGACGTGAAATCGCGCAGCGAGGTCCTGGCGCTGGTGCGGGGGCTGGTCGCAGGTGGCAAGGTCTCTGCCCTGTGGGCCACGCACATCCTTGACGAAATCACGCTCCAGGATCAGGTCTATGTCCTGCACAAAGGCGCTGTGCTCACCCAGGGACTTGCGGGCGACATTGCCGGGGGCGGAACCCTGACGCAGGCTTTCCTCTCCTTGACCGGGGCAGAGGCATGACGGTCCGCCAATCCGCAATCGTCTTTCGCGGTATCGTCTGGCGCGAGGCGCTGCGCTTTCTCAACCAGCGCGAACGTTTTGTCGCGGCTCTCGTGCGACCCCTGGTGTGGCTTTTCATCTTCGCCGCAGGATTTCGCGCGGTCCTGGGCCTGTCGATCACGCCGCCCTACGAAACCTACGTGCTGTACGAGGTCTACGTGACGCCCGGCCTCTGCGCGATGATCCAGCTTTTCAACGGGATGCAGTCCTCGCTGTCCATGGTCTATGACCGCGAGACGGGGGCGATGCGGACGCTGCTGGTCAGCCCTTCACCACGCTGGTTCTTGTTGCTGTCCAAGCTGCTTGCGGGGGTCTTCGTGTCAATCCTGCAGGTCTACACCTTTCTGCTCATCGCCTGGTTCTGGGGGGTGGAGCCGCCCTTGCTGGGCTATCTTGCCATCCTTCCGGCGCTGGTCCTGTCGGGACTGATGCTTGGGGCACTGGGGTTGTTCGTTTCCTCGACCATCAAGCAGCTGGAGAATTTCGCGGGGGTAATGAACTTTCTGATCTTCCCGATGTTCTTCGCGTCATCGGCGCTTTACCCGCTTTGGCGGATGAGGGAATCCAGCGTGATCCTGTACAACATCTGCGCCTTCAATCCCTTCACCCATGCGGTCGAACTGATCCGCTTTGCGCTGTATCTTCAATTCGATCTTGTATCCTTCATGGTCACTGCAGGATGTTTCGTCCTTTTCTTCGGGGCGGCGGTGTTCATGTACGATCCGGCAAAGGGGCTCTGGGGCCGCAGAAAGGGACCAGGATGAAAAATGTCGTGATGGGGCTTGTATTGCTCCTACTGGCCGGAGGCGCGCAGGCGCAGGAGGATCCGACCTGGCCCTGCATCCAGCGCAAGCAGCCCCATCTTTCAGTAGGGCAGCTTTGGTCCGGCCCGGTCCCGGACGCATCGACCGCCGAGTTGGCCAAGCGCGACGACATCGCCGCCCTGGCGTTGGTGCTGGACCAACGCCAGTTGCCGATGGAAGAGGCCGAACTGCTGATCGCGGCCTTTGCCGAAGGCGCCGACGCTGCAGAGCTGACGGCACTCTTCCTGGCGGTGTTCGACCGGATCGACGTTTACCGCAGCCAGATCATCTCTGGCATCGCCCGTTACGCCGAAAGGCAGACGGGTTTGAGCGCCCAGATCGAAACACGGCGCGCAGAGATGGTCCGGCTGGAGGCCGAGCCAACCCCGGACTTCGACAAGATCGACGCCGAGGAAGAAAAGCTGGACTGGGACACCCGCATCTTCACCGATCGCCAGCAACAGTTGACCTACGTCTGCGAAACGCCGGTCATCCTGGAGCAGCGGGCCTTCGCGCTGGCCAAGGCGATCGCCGCGCACCTGGATCAGGCTACTCCCACTCCAGTTCCTTGAAGGCGGCGGTGGCGTTGTGTGGGTTCATCTCATCGAACCCGCGCCAGTTGCCACGCTGGCTGATGCCGATATGGGGGACGGCGGTGCTCATGGGCTCTCCCGCCCGGATGGCCGCACGAGTTTCTTCCGCCAACGCAGTCAGATAGGCGCGGATTTCAAGGGTGCCGCTGGCCCAGTCCGTCAGGACGGGGCCGTGGCCAGGAACCATCTTCCGAGGCAACGGGTCGGGCGGGGCGGAAAGCCAGTCAAGCCAGCCGACAAGCGAGCCGTCAAGCGAAGGGGTCAGCTCGGCAAAGACCAGGTCTCCGAAAAACAGCGTTCCGCTTTCAAGATGGTAGACGGTCAAGTCGTTGTCGGTATGGGCGGTGGGCACGGGAACCAGGCGCAAGGTTGCGTTGCCCAGGTTGATTTCCTCCGGCGCGGCGACGCCGTGGTCGGGAAGGTAGATCTTGGTACCAAGCATGGCCCGCACCCCGGCCTGCCGTGGGATGCTTTCCGCCCAGGCCACGCTTCTGCGGTCCAGCGCCGAGGCCAGGTTGCGGTGGCCAATGATCGTGGCACCTGCTTCGGCGAAGACTTCGGCCCCGAAGCTGTGGTCGGGGTGCATGTGGGTGATGATCGCGTGACTGATCGGCTTGTCGGTGATCATACGGATGCTTGCGTAAAGCGCCTCTCCGATGGCGCGGCTGCCACCGGGGTCGACGACGGCAACCGAGTCATCGCCGACAATGAAGCCGAGATTGGCGATATCGCCGCCATTCAGCGTCGAAAGCGGCTCGGCCCTTGGCGCGTGGACATAAACCCCTGGGGCGATTTCCTCCACGGGAAGGGCGGGAAGACCCTTGGTCGGGCGGCAGGACCAGTCGCCAGTCACCAGATCGGGGTGCAGTGCCCCCCAGTCCGCGATGCGCCCGATGGCACGCGTGGTGCAATCCGCTTCGGTGAGGGGCAGGGGGCTCGGCAGCAGCCGGTCAGCGCAGATCGAAGGATCAAGCGCAAGGCAGGCGGAAACGATCAGGTGGAACATGCCGCACTCCGTTGCCTCGCGACTCGCCTGACCAGTCTAGTGCATGCGGGGCCAAGGGAAGATCATTCGAAAGGATGACTCGCCGAAAGGCCCGATCTATGCGGTACTGGACAGGGGGGAAGCGTCATGCCTCAATCGTTTCGGGAAATGATCAGATCGGTCGTCGTCGGCTTTATGCTGGTAAGCCTTGCACCCATCGCGCATGCGCAGGACAACGCCCTGCGGGACGGCCCCGCCTGGGAAGACCTCAAGGGTCTGGTCGAAAGTGGTGCGACCGCGGTCGAGAACGCCGATATCCTTTTGCTTGATGCTCCTATCCGGGCGATGGACCCGGCTTTCGTGCCGGTGCACCTGACGCAGCCGCCCGGGGCGCCGCCAATCCGTACCTTGACGGTGGTGATCGACGAGAATCCCGCGCCGGTCGCGGCCGAGCTGACCCTGGGCCCCGCGATGATGCCGCTGGATCTTGAAATACGGATGCGGGTGAACGCCTATTCCAACATCCGCGCGATCGCCACGACTGACAACGCCAGCGTGATGGCCGGCCGCTATGTCAAGGCGACCGGGGGCTGCGCGGCGCCAGCGTCGAAGGATCTGGAGGCAATGCTGGCCGACATGGGCCAGATGCGGTTCCAGATCCTGTCGTCCGAGGCGGTCGGAACAGGCACGCGCCATACCGCCAAACTGATGCTGCGGCATCCGAACACCACGGGATTTCAGCGCGACCAGGTGACCCTTCTGAACATCCCCGCGCATTTCGTCGATGTGCTGGAGGTGCGGCAGGGAGACGATCTGTTGTTCAGCGTCGCGGCGGGGATCTCGATTTCCGAAGACCCAGTGTTCCAGTTCCGCTTTATGGACAACGGCGCCGACCAGATCACGGTCCACGCCGAGGATACTGACGGCAACGTGTTCAACCAAAGCTTCCCGATGGTGGGCCTGTGACGCAGGTCTGCCGTCAAGCTCTTACCCGACCAATGTTGCCGGGCTGCTGCGCAGCGTAAGCCCGCGTGCCCCAAGGCGCGTCGCTTCGGTCGGGTCATGTGTCACGAAGATCAGCGACGCACCGGCGCGGTCCAGCAGGGTCGCTGTCAGGTCCAGCATCCGGCCAGCCGTTTCGGCGTCGAGCGAGGCGAAAGGTTCGTCCATCAGCAAGGTGCCCGGCTCGGGCGCGAAGGCCCGGGCAAGGGCCAGCCGGCGTTGCTGACCCAGCGAAAGCTGCCTGGGATAAAGCGCCTCCTTGCCTGCAAGACCCACGTCGGCAAGAAGCGAGCGCGTGCGTTCCTCGGCTACCCCGGTGGTCAAGGTGATGTTTTCCAGGGCCGAGCGCCAGGGCAGGAGGGTGGGTTCCTGAAACACCACCGACGTGCGATCTGCCCCCGCGACCGTTCCCTGATAGTCCGGGTCCAGACCTGCGATGATGCGCAGCAGCGTCGTCTTGCCGATGCCCGACGGCCCGAGGATCGCCACCCTTTCTCCCGGGCCAAGCTTCAGCCGGATCGCGCCAAGGATCGGCTTTCCCGCAAACGACTTTGCGCGGATCTCAACGTCCATCCTGCCTCCAGCGGTTGGCATGACGCTCCCATGGGCGGAGGATGAGGTATTCGATTGCCAGCATGACCACGATGAAGGCGAAGGCATAGGCCAGGATATGGCCCACGCGAAACATCTGGAAGTTCAGATGGATCTGAAACCCGACGCCGCTGGACCGGCCCAGGAACTCGACCACCAGCACAATCTTCCAGATCAGCGACAGGCCGGCGCGTGCGGCACCGGCAACGTAAGGGGCCATCTGCGGCAAGACCACATGCCGCAGCCGGTCGACCGGGCGCATCCGGAAGGCGCGGGCCATGTCGTCCAGGTCAGGCCTCAGCGCGCGGGCCCCCTCGCGCACCATCACCGTGACAAGCGGCACCTTGTTGATAACGACCGCGGCCACCGCTGCCACCTCGTTCAGCCCGATCCAGATGTAGCAGAGCACGGTCACCACCAGGGCGGGCAGGTTGACCAGGATGACCAGCCATGGGTTCAGCCAGCGATCCGTCACCCGGCTGCGGCCAAGGACCAGCCCGAATGCGACACCGATGCCCATCGCTATGACGAATGCCGCGACAACGCGCAGAAGCGTCACGCCCATGCTGTGGAAAAGCCGCCCAGCGGCGGCCTCGTCCACCGTCACCTCCCAAACGCGGAGCGGGCCGGGAAAGGTGATCGGTTCGGCCACCCAGGCCGCCAGCGCGGCCCAGAGGACGACAAAGGCGGCCATGGACAGGGTCGCGGGCAGCGCCGACCCGGCATTTGCAGGTGCGTCACTCACCTTTGTAGAACACCCCTTCGGGCAATGAGGTGACCTTGCCCAAAAGCTCTTCTCCGCCAAGCTCGGCCATGAGCTGGAATACCTTCGCGGCGTTCGCCTCATCCACCGGAGCATCGGCGGGGACACCCGCGCGCCAGCCATCCCGCAGCGCGACGAACTCTTCGTCCGTATCGGCGTTCATGATGGGTCGCAGTCGGTCCCAAGCGGCCTGGTCGGTCAAGAGCAAAGCCTTTGCATCGCGCGAGGTCTTCTTCAGCGCCGCCACCAGTTCGGGCTTTTCGTTGATCAGGTCTTCGCTGACGACATAGCCCAGAAGCGGCGTCGCGGGGTCAAGTCCAAGCGCGGTGGCCGCGTCGGCGACGGTGATCAGTTCACGCATCCCGTTGACCTTCATCTTGGCCAGGAACTGCCAGAAGTTCACGACACCGTCGACCTCGCCGGACAGCCCGGCCTCGTAGATCATCGGTGGTGCGCCGAAGACCTGTTCGGTGTCTGCAACAAGATCCTGACCGTTCATTTGACGGGCATAAGCGCGCAGGATCAGCCAGCTTTTGTCCACCGGGCCTCCGGCAATCCCGATCTTCTTGCCGCTCAGGTCAGCCAAAGTCTGGGCCGGGCTGCCTTCGGGCACCAGAAGCGCCCCGACAGCCGTGGAAAAAGGGATGAAGACATAGGCCTTGCCGTCAGCGCGTTGCTGCGCCACCCAAAGCCAGTCCGAGACGATCGCATCCACTTCGCCACCCGCGAGGGCGACCTGAGTAGCCGGGTTTCCCGCAAGCTCGAGGACCTTCAGGTCAAAGCCGTTGGCCTTGTCCAACCCGTAGTGGGCTATGGTGTCCAACTCCCATTTCACCGTGCCCGAGGCCACGGCTCCGATGGTCAGCTCCTCGGCGTCGGCAATTCTCGTGCAAAGGATGGCCGAAAGGACCGCAGCGGCCAAACCAAAACGTGCTGACATTTTCACCCCCATTTCAAGCAACCATGCCATGCGGGGCAGGGTGAGTAAATCAACCCAAAGTCGCAGAGACCTGCGCAAAAAACTCTGTCATGTTAAGAATAATAAGGTGACCCGACGGCACGGTTTCGAGGAGGGAACCGGCCGGTCGTCAGGACGTTCGTTTCAAGGGCCGTGATTCCGCCGTTTCGTGCGGAAGCGTCAAGCGCGGCAGGGGAGGAGAACATGAGGCACCAATCACTGGCCGTACCCTTGGGTGCGGCGGCGGAGGGCGTGTTAAGAATTGACGACCTGCTGATCGTTGATGACCATCCGCTGATGTGCGAAGCGCTCACCATGACCTTGCGCGTCGCCTTCGGAATTCGCCAGGCGCGCTGCGAGCGCAGTCTGGCGGCGGCCCGGCAAAGACTGAAATACGGAAAGATGCCGGATGCCATAATCCTGGATCTTAACCTTCCGGATTCGAAGGGGTCCGAAGGCATTGTCACCCTGAACCGTCTGGCACCTGGCATTCCGATTGCCGTCATCTCGGCCAACGAGGCACCGGACATGATTGCCGCAGTCATGGCGGCAGGGGCGCAGGGCTATATCAGCAAGTCCCTCGGTCGCGAGGCGATGTGCGCAGCCCTTCGGCGGGTCTGGTCTGGCGAGAAGGTCACGCCCGAGGGTTATGACCCGACCGAAAAGGCTGGCGGCTCCTCGCAGCCGGCGCTTGCCGAAATCGCCCAGCGTTTTGCATCCCTGACCGCTCAGCAGGTCCGGACCCTGCGGCAGATATGCAAGGGCCGGGCAAACAAGGAAATCTCGTACGAATTGAACATCGCGGAAGCGACGGTAAAGACGCACATCACCGCCATCATGGGCAAGATCGGAGCCAGACGGCGTACCCAGGTCGTGCTTCTGGCGAAGACGATCAAGCTTTTCGACGACGAGTGATCGTCAGGAAGGACGTCCAGTGAAAGGCTCTGCCGGCCCGCGAAAGGATTCCGCCGTTCCGGTGAAGGTGACGGCCGAACTGACCGACATTGCCGCGGCGGCTGCCAAGCTTCTTGCAACGCTGGCACCGGCAAACCCGACGCTGGTGCTGCTTTTCGCCTCTCCAAGCTCGGTCCTGCCAAGTCTGTCGCAGGCCTTGCGAAAGAGCTTGCCCGCAAACTGCCGCGTGGTCGGGTGTTCCTCGGCGGGAGAGCTTTCCTCAGAGGGATACAGCAGCGGGACGGCAGTCGCCATCGGTCTGCCTGCCACCAGTTTCCGCGCCGAAACCCTGGTGCTGAAGGACCTGACCCGCCTGCCGGTTTCGACCTGGATGAGCGGGTTGCGTGGTCTGCTTGCGGAATTCCGGCATGACCCTGGCCGAAGCCTCTTTGGTGTCCTTTTGGTGGACGGGCTTTCCCATCAAGAGGAGGTATTGATCGCGACTCTGGATGCGGCCTTGCCCCAGGTGATTTCGCTTGGCGGGTCTGCGGGCGACAGGGTTGATTTCTCCCAGACCTGCATGATCTTGGACGACGCCGTCCTGCACGACGTCGCGATCTTCTGCCTGATCGAGACCGACCTTGAAGTCCGCCACCTGATCTTTGACCATTTCCGTGCCACCGAAACGCGGATGGTGGTCACTCGGGCAAATCCAAGTCAGCGCGCTCTGCTGGAGATCAACGCCGAGCCGGCGGCAGAGGAATACGCCCGCAACGTCGGCGTCCCGGTCAGCGAGCTTTCGCCGCTGATCTTTGCGCAGCATCCGCTTCTGGTGAACATGGGCGGGCGCTATTTCGTGCGGGCGATCCACGAACCGACGGCGGACGGCGGGCTGATCCTGATGTCCTCGATCGACACCGGCGCGGTAATGTCACTGGGCTTCGCCGAGGACTTGACCGAGGGGTTCGAAGCGATGCTGCACGACCTGCCCTCGACCCCCTCGCTGATCCTGTCTTTTGACTGCATCCTGCGGCGGCTAGCGCTGGAACATGCGGGTCTTGGCTCCGCCATCAAGGACATCTTCCGCCGTTACAACATGGCCGGATTCAACACCTTCGGCGAACAACACGGCGGCATCCACATGAACCAGACATTCGTCGGTCTGGCCTTTCTGGGGGCCGAGGGGCCGTAGAATGCTCAGGGAAGAGGATGATCTTGAACGCCGAAACGAAAAGCTGGGCCGCATCAACGCCGCGCTGATCGAAAGGCTGGACAGATATGACAACACGCGCGGGTCTGCGTGGTCGCTGTTCCAGGCGGCGATGGTGCTGGAAAAGGAAGTCGTTGCCCGAACCTGCGATCTGGAACAGGCGATGAAGGACCTCAGCCAGAAGAACATCGAACTTGCCGCCGCCAGGATGGCCGCCGAAGAGGCTAATCGGTCCAAGACCCGCTTCTTGCGCGCCGCAAGCCACGATCTCCTGCAACCCCTCAGCGCCGCACGCCTGTTTCTGTCGACCCTGGCTACGATGGAACTGGGCAGCGTGCAATCCGATCTGGTCAAGCGGCTGGGCAACGCGTTTCAGTCGGTGGACGATCTGATGCACGCGGTGCTGGACATCTCGCGACTGGACTCGCAGCGGATCGAATTCAATCGCAAACCCGTGGCGCTCAATGCGCTGTTCGAGCGCCTGAACGACGAGTTCCAGCCGCTGGCGGTTGTGCGAGGGCTGGACCTGCGGTTCGTCGCGACCTCACTGACGGTGGACAGCGATCCGACCTTCCTGCGGCGCATCGCGCAGAACCTGCTGTCGAATGCGGTCAAGTATACCGAAAAGGGCGGTGTCCTGGTTGGGGCGCGCAGGCATGGTGCCAAGGCCTGGCTGGAAGTCCGCGACACCGGGATCGGAATTCCTCACGCCGACCGCGACCACATATTTGCCGAGTTTCACCGGCTTGAGCAGGACACCAGGGGCGAGTTGGGCATGGGGCTTGGCTTGTCCATCGTCAAGCGTGCCTGCGCCAAGTTGGACCACCCGATCTTGCTGGAAAGCGAGGTGGGACGCGGCACCTGTTTCCGGATCGAATTGCCTGTCGTCATGTCGACGCAGCCGGTCTGCCGGTCGGGGCCGCCGCCGACGCCCGACCGTGACCGGCTGCGGGGGCAGACTGCCCTGGTCGTCGAGGACAACGCCAGCATGCGCCACGGCTATGCGGTTGTCCTGCGGGACACCTGGGGGATGAGGACCGTGGAAGTTGAAAGCACGGCGGCTGCCTGCGACGCGGTCTCGCGGTCCGGCACAGTGCCAGACATGATTGTCGCCGACTATCATCTCGGCGGTGTTGACACGGGGTTGCGCAGCATCAAGGCGGTACGCGAGGCAGCCGGCGAGGATATCCCCGCCGTGATGGTGACAGCGCATCGCAATGCCGGGATGGCCCGCAGCTGCGCGCGGCTCGGGATCCGTGTGCTGGAAAAACCTGTCCGGCCCGAAGAGTTGAAAGATGCGCTTCTCCAGCTGATTGCGGAGCGCACATGACCCGTCATTCGATCAGCCTGCGGTTCCGTCTTTCCGCCGCTGCGGGGGGTCTGGCCGCGCTGGCGATCGTGGCGGCTTTGCTGGCGACCTTTGGTGTAGGGCACGCGCTTTTGCTAAGCGACGATGCGGCGGGGGCACAGCGCCGTGTCGACGCCTATGGCACCCTTTCGGCGCGCGTCACCGAGGTTGTCCTGACCCCCGCCGACCGGCGGGCGGGGGCCGAGCAAGCTGTGCTTGACGATTTTGGACGCATTGATCAGATGATCGGGGCGGACATTGCTTCGGTCGGCGGGGACGCAGCACGCAGCCGTGCGGCGCAGGGACAGGTCCTGGGCCGGATGCGGGGGGCCTTCCTGCGTCTGACGCAGGACCTCGCCGCGACAACGTCGGACCCGGCGCAGCGCGATGCGGCCTTGAACAGCTTTGCCCAGATATTCTCGCCCCTGATGCGGGACCAGGTCGAATACAACAACCTTCGGCGCGACGCGGCCCTGGCGGCGCTTGACCAGTTGCGAGAGCGGATGGTCTTTTTGTCCTTCGCCGTGGTTCTGGCGGTCGCATCGGTGCTTGTGGTCCTGTATCTCACCGTCATCGCACCGCTTATGTCGCGTCTGTCATCGGCCACGCTGGCCGCCGACCTCGGCCCGACCGACGCACGCCCAAGGCTGCTGCCACGGGGCGCGCGTGATGAGTTGGGACTCCTGTTCGCCCGGCTCAACCGGACAATCGCGCGGCTCGACCGTCGCCGCGCCGCCGTTGCCGCAGACCGCGCGGCCCTGGAAACCGTCGTCGCCGAGCGGACGGTGGCTCTTGAGGCGGTCAATGCGCGGCTGGCCAAGACCGACGAGGACCGGCGCCGCTTTTTCGCCGACGTCAGCCACGAGCTACGCACGCCCCTGACCGTGATCCTTGCCGAGGCAGAGCTTGCCGCCGCCGACTGTTCGCCCCTGACCGCGAGAAGCCTTGCCACGATCCGGGCGCGCGCGCAGCGGCTGAACCGGCGGATCGAGGATCTCTTGCGCATCGCGCGGTCAGAGAACGGACAGCTGGAGCTTGATCCCCGACCCGGGGATATGGATGCCGTGCTGGACGCGGCGCTTGAAGACACGCGACCTCTTCTCATGCGGGCGCAGTTCACTGTCGAGCGGCACCGCAATGCGGCGCCGGTCGAGGTGGACCCCGACTGGCTTCGCCAGATCCTGGGCGGGATCATCGGCAACGCGGTGAAGCACGCGGGCCCCGGAGCGACACTGCGCGTGTCCAGCGGAACCCTGGCCGGGCAAAGCTTTTGCGAGATCACCGATGACGGCCCCGGCCTGCCGCCCGATGCCTGTCCCGGTATGGCGACCCGCTTTGCCAGTGGCTCAGCCACTGCGGGAAGCTTCGGCATCGGGTTGTCCCTCGCGCGCTGGGTAACCGAAGCCCAAGGGGGCACGCTGACCCTGACCAGCCCGGTGTCCGGGGGCAGGGGGTTTTCGGCCCGTGTCGCCTTGCCCTGCATCGGCCAGACAATTCAGGCGGTCACGCAGTTCAGGGTCTCGGCATGACCCGGGTCCTGATCGTGGAGGATGACGAGGACATCGCTTCGGTTCTGTATCGGGGTCTTCAGGCCGAGGGCTTTTCGCCCGAGACAACCACGGATCCCGGCCATGCCTACCGCTTGCTCGTCGCAGGAGGATACGATGCGACGATCATCGACCGGATGCTGGGCGAGGACAACGGTCTGGATCTCCTGCGCGCGCTGCGCAGTCGGGGGCTGCATTTGCCGGTCATCATGCTCAGCGCCCTGTCGCGGGTCGAAGAACGCGCCGAGGGGCTGGCGACCGGGGCGAACGACTATGTGGTCAAGCCGTTCGAGCTGGGCGAACTTGTGGCCCGCCTCAGGGTCCAGCTCGCCCGTCTGGGCGACACTGAGGCAACGCTGAGCTTTGCCGCCCTGTCGCTGGTGCGGGAACGGCGGCTGGCAGTCTGCACCGATCGGCAGGTCGCCCTGACCGAGCGCGAGACCGACATGCTGGCCTTCTTCATCATCCATGCCGGGCAGGTCATGACCCGGCCACAGATCTTCAACGCCCTCTGGGCTAGCCACGGCGGAGCGGCCGAGAATGTCGTTGACGTGTATCTGGGCTATCTGCGCCGGAAACTCGCTCCGCTGGAGGATTTTGGCATCGCGCTGCGCACCCTGCGGGGGCGTGGCTTCATTCTGGAGACTTGCCAATGACAAAGCTGATATTCGCTGCCCTTGCCGCCATATGCCTGGCGCAACCGGCGGCGGCTGATCCGGTGGCCGAAGCGCTGTTTTCCGAAAACATCTTCGAAAGCCTGCCGGCGGGACATGAGATCGCTTACACTCATGTCCGCAGCGGCACCGCGGCGCCCGACTTCCAGCCAGTGACCGACGGACGCATCACCCTGGAAACAGGCGAGGCGGAAGACGGGGCGCGCAGCCTTTCCATGACCATCGAGACCGGCGGAAACAAGCGCGAGATTCTCGACTTTCCCGCCAGTGGTGGCAATCCAGTGCTGATGGTCTTTCTGGAATCCACTGTCCGCAGTATGGCGGCGATGTCCGGTGGCAGCCCCTTCTACATCCGAAACCGGATCAAGGACGCCCTCCGCGAGGGGGGGGAGATGGTCTCTGTCCAGCCGGACTTTGCGGGACAGTCGGTTGCCGCCCGGGAACTGACCCTGCGCCCGTTCTTAAAGGATCCCAACCGCGACCGAATGGGGGAGTTTGCGGACATGACCTTGCGCTTCGTGGTGTCCGAGACTGTTCCCGGCCATTTTTTGACGCTCACCGCCGATACCCCGACGGCGGGGTCGGGCTATCATGAGACGATCACCATGACAGACGCCAAGGAGGGCGGGCCATGATCCGGACGCTGGGACTTCTTCTGGGCGCCCTGCCGGTCGCCTCGGCCCTTGGGGCGCAGACCCTGCCGGCCAACGACTACCCAACCCAGGCCCGGGCCGAATACGTCTTTGGCTGCATGGCGGTCAACGGCCAGACGCCGGATGCGCTGAGGCGCTGCTCTTGCGCCATCGACGTGATCGCCACGATCCTGAACTACGACGCCTATGTGGCGGCCGAAACGGTGCTGGCCATGCGCCAGACTTCGGGCGAACGGTCCGCTCTCTTTCGCGACAGCACCCCAGCCAATACCGTGCTCGCCGATCTGAGACGGGTCGAAGCTGAAGCAGAAATCGTCTGCTTCTGACGTCAACGCCACCAGCCTTCAAGTGCCGGAGCACCAGGGATCCCTAAGCAATGTCCCGACTGTAAGCGCGCGGCGTGGTGGAGATTGCACGACTGGCAAGCGCCACCCCTGTCCGAAGCGCGCGGTCGAAAGAGGCACCCTCTGCCATCGCCAGAAGATACCCCGCGTTGAAGATGTCGCCCGCGCCGATCGTGTCGATAACTGGAACGGCCGGTGCGGGGGCGTGGACGAAAGTCTCGCCCTGAAGACCAAAGGCTCCGCGTGCCCCGGACTTGACCACCACACGCGCGCCCGGTGGCATCAGGGCGGCCAGCACAGGCAGGGCCGCCTCGACAGTAGCCGCCCCGCTGAGGGCGAGCGCCTCGACCTCGTTGACCAGAAGATGGCCCGTGTGGGCCAGCCACGCCTGCGCCCGGGCAAGCTGATCGACCGTCCAGCCACTGGGTGGCCAGCCCGGATCCAGCGCCAGTGTCACCCCACTGCGGGCGGCCCGGTCGAAGAGGGCCGGATAACCCGCCGTCAGCGCATCAGTAAGGAACGACCCGCACAAAAGCACGATCGCCTCCTGCAGGTCACCAAGCTGCGCCAGCGCTTCGTCCAGGGTAAAGTCGGCGAGATGGCCGCGCGTGGTGAAGAAAGTCCGCTCATCCCCCGGATGGGTGATCCCGACCGAAACAGTGGTGCTGGACGCGTTGACCGTCCACCGCGCCGAATGGGGCCGGAACCCCTCTGCCAGCCAGATGCCGAAGGCGTCCTGCCCCACGCTGGAAGCGATGGTGAAGGGCACGCCCAGCCCCATCCAGGCAAGCGCGGTGTTCCCGGCCGCCCCTCCGACGCGCAACTCGTCATGGTCGACGATCACCTCTGTCCCCTGCTGCGGCCAATTGCCGACCGGGCCCATGATCAGATCGACGTTGACGTTTCCTATCACGGCAAGCGGGCGCATCTTCATTCCGTCCGGGTGACCTTGGAGGACCGGCGCGGGGTGCCGAGGTCTTCCACCCGCGTTGCTGCAAAGCCGACCATGAAGCGCTGCATCGCAGGCAAGGCGGCCAGGATTGCCGCCATGCCTGCGGATTTCGGCAAGGTGACCGTCGTGATCCCTGCAACCGAAGCCGCGCCCGAACTGTCAAACAGCACGACAGGCGATCCCGCCTCGCTGGCCGACCGCCCCATGCCGTGCACCAAAGCGGCATCCGCTTCGTCCGAGGCGAACAGGACGACCCCAAGCTCGGGCCCCATGATCTCCATCGGGCCGTGGCGCAACTGGCCGCCTTCCAGTGAAAAGGCGGGGCAGCGCGACAGCTCGCACAGGCCAAGGGCGGCGGCTTCGGCCACGCCTTGCAGGCGTCGGCCCGAAGTGACGATGCACCGCGTGCCAGCCATGGCGGCAATCGCCGGGGCCAGCTCCGGCAAGGCGGCGTCCAGCATGGCAAGCGCGGGCGCCGGGTCATCGCCCAGCCGGGCCAGCAACGCCAGATGAAGCACCATGGTCAGCGTCAGGCTGCGGGTGGCGGCGAATGCAAGTTCCGACCCGCCCGAGGCAACCAGCGTAGGCACCGACCGCGCCAGTGTGGCGTCCGCGTTAAGGGACAGCCCGAACACCTGGCCCGCACGCCGGGTCTCCAGCCAGCGCAGCACCTCGGCGCTTTCGCCAGACTGGCTGACCACCAGCACCGTCCTGTCGGCCAACGGCAACCCCGCCCCCAACTGTTCCGAGACCGGCAGCGCCACAGCCTCGATCCCCAAGGCGCGGTACAAGGGCTCTGCGGCGCGGTTGGCCGCGTGTGACGCACCCATCCCGAGCATTACCAGCCGACCGGTCGTCCGCAGGCTTTCAGCCACGGTTTCTGCGGCCTCGCCACTGGTGGCGAAGGTCGCCCGCGCATCGGCCATCTGCCGCGCCATTTCGGCATCGATGGCGATACGTCCTGGCGCTTTGCCCGGGTCCGTTCTCTTGCCTGTCAGTGGTCCATTCCCGTGATGATACGCTCCACCTCTTCGACCGTGGTCTTTCGGGGGTCGATGTCGTCGGCCACCACGGTTCCCAGCCGCATGACGGCGATCCGGTCGACGACCTGGAAGACGTGGTGAATGTTGTGCGCGATGAAGATGCAGGAATGCCCGGTGTCCCGCGCCTGGCGCACGAATTGCAGCACCCCTTGGGTCTCGGCGACGCCAAGGTTGTTGGTCGGCTCATCCAGAATGATGAGATCACTGTCGAAATGCATCGCGCGGGCAATGGCGACCGCCTGCCGTTCACCCCCCGACAGCGACGAGATCGGGGTCGATGGCGGGATGTTCTTGGTGATCCCGACCTGTCTCAACAGGTCGGACGCCACCCGCTCCATCATCGGCAGGTCAAGCCGGTCGAAGAACCGGCCGCCCCGCACCGGCTCGCGCCCGAGGAACAGGTTGCGGGCGATGGACAGTTGGGTGACCAGGGCAGAGTCCTGGTAGATCGTCTCGATCCCGTTGGCGATGGCATCGGTCGTGCTGGTCATCTCAACCTTGCGGCCACGGATGTGGATGTCGCCGCTGGTCGTGGGGACGGCTCCGGACAAGACTTTGATCAGCGTGGATTTCCCGGCCCCATTGTCGCCAAGCAGCCCCACCACCTCGCCCCGGTTGACGGTCAGGTTCACGCTGTCCAGCGCCTTCACCCGCCCATAGTACTTGGTGATGTTCTGCATCCGTATCAGTTCTTCGGCCATGGCCTCAGCCCCCCGACTGGTTGCGGCGGTCAAGCCAGGAATGCAGCGCCATCATCCCCAGGATGATCGCCCCGATGAAGATGTTGTAGGCCAGCCCCGGCACGCCGATCATGACGATCCCGTTGCGCATCAGGCGCAGGATGAAAATGCCAAGGATCGTCCCGATGATCGTGCCACGCCCGCCCAGAAGGGAGGTGCCGCCGATCACCACCATCGCGATCACCTCAAGCTCATACCCCGTGCCAGAGTTGGGGTTGGCGGCCGAAGTGCGGATGGAGCTGATGACCCCTGCAAAGCCTGACAGCACGGCGCTGAGGACGAATAGCCCGATCTTGACGCGCGCCACCTTCACACCCCGCGCGGCGGCGGCATTGGCGTTGCCCCCGACCGCCAGTATCCAGTTGCCGGTTCGCGTTCCGGTCAGGACATAGTGCAGCACGACCGCGACCAGGACGAACCAGAACAGCGACATGTAAAGCCGCAGGTCGCCAACACGCACATCGCCGACAAGGGCCGAGGCCAGCCATTCGCCCTCCGCGCTCCAGGTCCGCTGCGGGAAGCCGTCGGTGATGTAAAGTGCGGTGCCGCGGGCGACCAGAAGCATTCCCAGCGTCACAAGGAAGGAAGGAATCTTCAGCGCGGTCACGAACCAGCCATTCACCACGCCAACCAGCGCAGCGATTGCGATGGAGATGAGGAAGGCCACGGCCAGAGAGGTGAGGCCGGCGTTGAAAAGGCTCCACATCAGCACCGGGGTCAGGCCGAACAGCGCGCCGACGGACAGATCGAATTCCCCCGCCGTCATGAGCAGCGTCATTGCAAGGGCGATCAGGCCAAGCTCGACCGTGAAGGCAAGGGTGTTGGAGATGTTCAGCACCGACAGGAATGCCGGATTGATGGCGGTGAAGGTGACGATCAGCAGGGCCAGCAGGATCGCCGGCCCGGCCTCGGGCCGGGCAAAGACCCGTTTGGCAAGGTTCTGCGTTTCCAAAGTCATTCCTTTGCTTTGGGGCGTGGCTGGTGTGGAAGTCCGGGTTGGCCCCGCGTTGGTCGCGGGGCCGATGGCGGGGTTACTTCCCGCTCATGATATCATCATAGACCTGCGCGGTGTCCTTTTCATACAGCGCTCCGGTGATGACGTCGAAGGCGGCTGGCGTGCCCCCCGCCTGCATCGCCGCCAGCGACAGGGCGACATAGCTTGTGGCCTGCGGGTCCTGCCACTGGGCGGCGTTGATGTAACCGTTCAGCACACCTTGCGTGGTATCGAGTGAGTTCCCCCAACCCACGGCCGGGATCTCGCCCGCCTTGACGCCGACCTGGTCGAACACGCGCGGGATCGACCCGGTGACAAGGTCGCCCAGCCCAATGATCGCATCCACCTTGTCGCGGTTGGCGGTCAGGTAGTCCGACATGCGGGTGATGATCTCGGCCTGGTCAAGCGTGGCGTCGGTGACTTCCCAGGTGATGTTGAGCGGCGTGAAGACGCTGGAGATGCCTGCCTCTTCCTGCACGCCGTAGGTCGCGCCGGGAACTTCGACCGGCATCCAGACGAAGTCGCCGGACTCGACCAGCTTGTTGTCCACCAGATACTGCGCCCAGCCCGCGCCAACGACTTCGAGGTCAGCGCCGACATAGGCGTCGAAATCGGCGGTCGGGTCGGGGGTGTTCATGTTGATGATCGGGATGCCTGCGGCGACGGCCTCGGACGTCACTTCCACCAGCGAACCAGGGTCGGGGCTGGAGGTGACGATACCGTCAGCGCCCGAGGCGATGGCGGCGCGGACGGCCTCCTGGTGCGAGGGCACGTCGCCGGAGTGGAACGAGGTGTTAACCGTGTTGCCGGTGTCGGCGGCCCATTTGTTCGCGCCGTCCAGGAAGTAGGTCCAGACCGGATCGGCGGGCGAGCCGTGCGAGACCCAGTAGAATGTCTTGCCCTCGGCAAAGGCGACGGTTCCGGTGGCGACAGTCGCGGCGAGCGCGGTTGTGAGGCCGAAGAATGTTCTTCTCAGCATGGTGTTTTCCTCCACTGACCATGTTCGGGCGGCTGCCCGTTTTGTTGTGCAGGCACCACCGCCAAGGCCGGGCGCCGCGGGCAGTTGCGTCCTTTCGGGCCCCGCCTTCTTGCCTGTGAAGTGGTGCAGGTCGATGCCGCAAGGCGCAAACGGAAGTTGCATCAGATCACATCAGCGAGCGAAGAAGGAAGGGGTTTCCGGTCGGCTGTCTCTCCGGGATCGTGGTGCTTGAAGGCCTTTGAAGACAATAGCTTGCAGCGACCGGTCGGCAGCCCTGGGGTTCCATCCGAAGGCAGAATCCGGCTCTGCGTTACATCGGTGCGACTGATGTGCTAGCCTCACCACGAGGGAACCTGGGGGCGCCGATGCGCAAGGCGACAATTGCCGACATTGCCGGGTTGGCCGAGGTGTCGACCGCCACGGTAGACCGCGTTTTGAACGGGCGGGCGGGGGTTTCGGCGGCGAACCGGCAGCGGGTGAACACGGCGGCGAAGGCGCTGGGCTATCTGCCGACCGAAGGGAAGATAACCCTGCCGTCGCGGCCTGCGCATCTCGAGTTCTTCATTCCGCTTGGCCGCAGCGAATTCATGCACAACCTTGCCGCCACGATCCGGGATTTCGCGGCGGACCTGCCGCTGGTGGCGTCCTGCACCATCCATCCGATTGACGGACTTTCCCCGGCAGCGCTGGTGCGGGTGCTGGAAAAGACCTCGCTGCGGACGGATGGGGTGGGGTTGATCACGGTTGACCATCCGATCACACGGAACGCGATCCGGCAGCTTTCAGAGGCGGGGCTGCGGGTCATTACCATTGCGTCGGACGTGCTGTCGACGCCCCGGTCGGCCTATGTCGGCGTGGACAACCGGGTGGCCGGGCGGACCGCCGGGCTGGTCCTGGGGCGGATGGCGGGGGTAAGCACGGGGGCATTGGCTTTGTTTTTGGGATCAAGGGCTTACCATGGCCATGAAGAGCGTGAGAACGGCTTTCGCGCCGTTATTGGCGAGCAGTTCCGCGGCCTCAATCTGCTGCCCGCCATTGAGACGGATGAAGACAATGCCACCTCATATGCCGCCACCGCTCGGCTTTTGCAAAGCCGGCCGGATGTGGTCGGGATCTATTGCGTCGGCGCGGGGCGGTCGGGCATCGCGAAGGCGGTGGCCGAAAGGGGAAGGCCGCGGCCTTTCGTGATCTTCCACGACTTGACGAACGTCACCCGGCGGCTTCTGGCCGAGGATGTGATCGACGTGGTGATCGATCAGAACGCGCGGCTGACGGGAGAGCAGTCGGTGATCCGGCTTCTGGGTTCCATCGCCTCCACCGCGCCGTTTCTGACGCTGAAGTTCATCGAGCCACGCATTATCCTGCGAGAAAACATACCGGTGCGTTAACCCGCTGATCCGGCTGCATTTCCCCGGTCTGCACTGAGTCTGCAATGCGTATGGAAAGTGTATGGCACGTGTCTGGGCCGGCGGGGCGTTAACCCTGTCACAGCTCCAGCCGGGTGGCTTCTCCGATGGCGACCTCTTTTCCCGTCCGGCGAGAGCGGATCGCGGCGAAGGCGAGGGCGAGGCTGTGGAGGTTTTCCTCCGCTCCGTTCGCCGGTTCGGTGTCGTCTTCGATGGCGACGAGGAGTGCGCCCATCGCACCGCGAAAGCCGTCGTTGAACCAGTTGCCGGTCAGCGTCGGACGGGCGAAACCTTGTGCGGTGGTGAGGGTCACCTCTTGCTGGCCAAGGTCCGGGCCTTCGCTGCGCAAGGAGCCGAGGGTGCCGGCGATGTAGGTTGTGTCGCGGGGGCCGAAGGGCGCGCCGCCGTCGAAGACGAGGGAGGCCTGGCCCTGGTCCATCCGCACCAGAACCTGAGCCATCAGGGGCGCGCGGGCGGTCTGGCCGGGGGCTGGGGCGGCCATGGCGACCACACTTTTCGCCCGGTCGCCGACAACGCTGCGCAGGAAGTCGAACCAGTGGATGCCGAAATCATACAGGATCAGGTCGTCGATCTTTTCGAAGGGCGTGCCGGCGATCCAGCCGTGGTTCCAGTGGACCGACGTATGGGCGCTGATGAGGTCACCGATCAACCCGGCGCGGACGGCTTCGCGCATCCAGGCCATGTGGGGCGACCAGCGTCCGTTCTGGTTGACGGCGAGCTTCACTCCGTTGTCGAGGGCGAGTTTCACCAGACGCGCGCCTTCGGCGAGGTCGAGGACGAAGGGCTTTTGCGACAGGACATGTTTGCCCGCCTTGAGCGCGGCTTCCATGATCGGCAGGCGGTCGGCGGGGTGGGGGGTGATGTCCACCACGTCGATGGTCGGATCATTCAGGACATCTTCGATCCGGTCGGTGACGCGGGCGTCCGGCGCGAACTCTGCCGCTTTCGCTTCGGCGCGGGAGAGGGTGCGGTTGCAGATCGCTGCCACCTCCCACCCCGCCGTGCGGTAGGCGTCGAGATGGGCCGAGGCGATGCCGCCTGCGCCGATCAGCCCGATGCGAGGACGGTAGCTGCGCGGCATGGGCGGCTGCCAGGGCAGGTCGGGTGCCGGGATCTCCGTCAGTGTGGTAGAGCGCAGGGCGTAGGTGTCGGCGTCCGGTTCGCTCATGGGATCAGGCCGAGGGTGCGTTTCTCTTGCGCGGATTGGGCGGCGGTGTCGACGATGCGCTGGCCGACAAGGCTGACGGCGGGGTCGAGCGGGCCGGTGAGGGGTTCGCCGCGTTCGATGCAGCCAAGGACGTATTCGATGGCGTTGGTTCCGCCGGGTGGCAGGGGATCGACGGGAACCTCATGCGGTTCGGGCCGGTCGCGGGTTTGCAGGGTGAGGGTGTCGGCGTAGTCCCAGCTTGCCATGGTGCCTTCGGTGCCGACGAAGACGAAGCCGCATTTCGGCTGCGGCTGGATCGTCCAGGGGTCGGTGAAGGTGCCCCAGCGGGTCTCCATCTTCGAGAGGCCCGCCTTGTAGCGGCAGATGGTGATGGAGTGCTGGTCAACCTCGATGCCCGGGGTGTCGTCGATGACGGAGGTGACCTCCAGCGGCGCTTCGCCGTTGCGATACCAGGTGCCGAGGGTGGCACCGTAGCCGAGGTAGTCCAGCAGGCTGCCGCCCCCGGAGGCGCGCTTGTACCACCAGGAGGTGGGCTTTTGCTGCTCCACCTCTTCCCGGCTGACCTCGACCTTGTCGGCGAGGTGGTAGAGCGGGCCGCGGTTGCCGCCGTAGGAGTGGATTTCCAGGAGTTCGCCGATGCTGCCCTGATCGAGGATGCGCTTGGCGGTAACGTGGGCGGCGACCCAGCGCAGCGGCCAGTTGATGGCGAGGAGTTTGCCGGTCGGCTCCATCGCCGCGATCATCGCGCGGGCGTCGGCGACGGTGGCGGCGAAGGGTTTTTCAACGAAAACGTGGACGTTGTGGGCGGCGAGGAGGCCGACGTAGCGGGCGTGGTCGGCGGTGGCGGCGCAGAGGATCGCAAGGTCGGGCTTCGTTGCCATGCAGGCGTCGAAATTGGTGAAAACCTGGGTCGCGGGGATGGAGAACTCCGCCACCGCGCGGAACATGGTGGCGGGGTCGGGGTCGTAAATGCCGACGATCTCGGCGTTTGGATGGTCATGGACCATGCGCAGCAGGTCGCCCATGTGCATGTGGTCAAAGCTGATGCCAACGATGCGGAACTTGGCCATGGTGGACTCCCTAGCTGCGGTCGGTGATGCGGATGTAAAGCGCGGTGACGAGGAGGATGATCGCGCCGTAGAGGATGCGGCGGCCCCCTTCCGGCATCTGGAGGAGGGTGAGCATGGTGGCGAGGACGGTAAGGATCAGCGCGCCGAGGATGGTGCCGCCATAGCCGCCGCGCCCGCCGAAGATCGAGGTGCCGCCGATGACGGCTGCGGCGACGGAGGGCAGGTCGAGGGGGAGCGCGAGGGAGAGCGAGGCGGTCTTGACCATGCCGAGGTATAGGAGGCCGGAGAGGCCGGCGATGCCTCCGGAGAGGGAGTAGAGCGCGAGGTGGATCTGCCAGACGCGGACGCCGGAGAGGCGCGCGGCCGCCTCGTTCGAGCCGATGGCGTAGAGGAGGCGACCAAAGCCGGTGCGGCGCTGCGCCCAGAGGATCAGGGCGGCGAAGGGGATGAAGAGGAAGAGGCCGTTGGGCAGGCCGGCGGTGCGACCGGTGCCGAGCCAGACGAGGATTTCAGGATAGATCGTGCCGGTGGAGATGACCGAGCGCTGGTAGACAAGGAGGCAGCCGGTGGCGATGAGGCCGGTGCCGAGCGTCATGATCAGCGGGTGGACCCGGGCGAAGGCGACGCCGATGCCGTTCACCACGCCGATGAGGAGGGCGCAGCCCATGGCGATGCCGATGGCGGAGGGTGCTCCGATCAGGGGGGTGGCGGTGGCGGTGACATAGGCCGCGATGGTGGCGGCGGTGCCGACGGAGAGGTCAATCCCCCCGGTCAGCATGGTCAGCGTCTGGCAGGCGGCGAGCATGGCGAGGGGGATGGCGATCTTGAGGGTGTTCGAGACCCAGAAGAGGCTGAGGATCGCCGGGTTCAGGATCGCCAGCGCGGCGATGAGGGCGAGGAGGATCAGCGTCAGCGGGATCAGCGGCTGGTCTACCATCAGGCGGCCAAGGCGGGCCAGCGGGGCGTCGGTCGTGGTCATCGTCATGTCTTGCGCCCCCGTGTTGCCAGAACCGCGCCGAACATGACGACGGCGACCATGATCATCCCCTCGACAATCGCCGCGACGTTGGGGTCGACCGACATCAGCGTCAGGTCCAGCCGCACGGTGCGCAGGACGATGACGGCGAGGATCGGGCCAAGGATCGTGCCGCGCCCGCCACCCAGCACGACGCCGCCGAGGACGACGGCGGCGACGGAGGCGAGCAGGTATGGGCCGGGGATCGGCTCGCCGATGCCGGTGGCCATGGTGACGGTGAGGCCTCCCAGCGCGGCGAAAAGGCCGCAGAGCGCGTAGGCGGCGATGCGGACCGGGCCGACGGGCACGCCGGAGCGGAAGGCGGCCTGCGGGTCGGAGCCGACGGCGTAGAGCATGAGGCCAAGCTTGCTGCGACGCACCGGGAGCCAGATCACCGCGACGACGATGGCGAGGAACAGGAAACCGCGCGGCAGCCAGTCGGTCACCGCAGGCGGCAGGCCCGGGAGGGTGACCCCGCCCACGACCAGCGCCCGAAGCCAGGGGGCCGCGCCGCCTCCGGGTGCGTTCAGGATCAGGAGGGCCACGCCCTGCCAGACGAACAGCATCGCCAGCGTCACGACGATGTCGGGCACCCGTGTCACCACGATCAGCGCGCCGTTCAGCGCGCCCATCGCGAGGCCGAGCACCAGCACCGCGAGGATTGCGAAGGCTGATTGCGCATCGGTGGCCCCGTCCATCAGGACGGCGGCAGTGACGCTCGCCACGGCCATCATCGCGGCGACGGAGAGGTCGATGCCGCCGGCGATGACCACAATGGCCATGCCAACCGTCACCAGCGCAAAAGGCAGGGCCGAGCGGGCCAGGCTATCAAGGCCGGAGGCACCGAAATCCGGCTGGATCAGCTTGGTGGCAAGCAGCAGGAGCAGGAGGAAGCCCGCAAGCCCGGCTGTCCATGCATTCCTTTCCAGAAAGCGCTTCATGCGGCAGAACCGTTGGTTTGGGCCGGGCAGGGTCCGGCAGCCGGGAGGGCAGGGTGGCCCCCCATCCCCGGCCCCTCCCCACGAGGGGGAGGGGAAGCGTTTGGTGTGGGCGTCGGGCACCACAGGGCAAGGGAGGCGCTTCCCTCCGCCCGCGTGGGGGAGGGAGAGGGAGGGGGGGCATGGCGAAGGGTGAGGCGCGTCATGCAGTCGCCCTTTCGGTCAGGCCGTAGGCGGCACGCATCAGGCGTGCTTCGTCGGCCTCGGCGGCATCGATCACGTCGACCACACGGCCGTTGAAGATCACCACGGCGCGGTCGCAGGCGAGGCGGATTTCGGCGAGTTCGGAGGTGTAGAACAGGACCGCCGCGCCCTGGTCGGCAAGGTCGCGTACGAGGGCGTAGATCTGCCGCTTGGTGCGGATGTCGATGCCGCGGGTGGGGTCGAAGAGGAGGAGGGTCTGCACGCCCTTGGCGATCCAGCGGGCGATGGTGACCTTTTGCTGGTTGCCGCCGGAGAGCCTTCGGACTTCGCCTTGCGCGCGGGTGTCGATCTGCAGGCGCTCGATTGCGGCGGTGACGCGTTGATTCTCATCGCGGGCGGGGATGATGCCCCAGGTTTTCAGGCGGGAAAACAGGGGGATGGCGATGTTCTCGCGGACGGAACGCTGCATCAGGAGCGCATGCGCCCGGTCGCCGGGGACGAGGGTGAGACCGGCGGCGATGGCGTCGGCGGGGTGGGCGAAGGTCATGGGTTTGCCGTCGACCTCGACCGTTCCGGCACTGGCGCGGCGCTCTCCGCCGAGGACGTCGAACAACTCGTCCTGGCCCTGGCCTTCCAGTGCGATGACGCCGAGGACTTCGCCGGGGTAGAGGTCGAGCGACACATCGGAGAGGCGGGTGCCGGTGGCGAGGCCCTTGACCCTGAGGCGCGGGGTGGCGGTGGCGTCAGGCCTGCGGCGGGTGGTGCTGGCGGCGGTCGCGGTGCCGGCGCCGAGCATCATCTCTACGATGGTTTCCTCGATCCCTGGCTCGATCTTGACGTCGCCGACGGTGAGGCCGTCGCGCAGGACGGTGGCGCGGTCGCAGATTGCGGCAATCTCGGTGAAGCGGTGGGAGATGTAGATGACGGACCTCCCGGCGTCGGCCTGGGCGCGGACGGTGGCGAGGACGCGGTCGACGAGGTCGGTGGGGAGGGCCGCGGTCATCTCGTCGAGGAGGAGGACGTCAGGCTCAACCGCGAGGGCGCGGGCGAGGTCGACGATGCGGAGGGAGGCCAGAGGGAGCGAGCGGATCAGCGCGTCCTGGCGGAGGGCGGGAAGGCCGAGCTGGCCGATCCAGTGGCGGAAGGCGTCGACGGGCGTGTCGCCGAGGCGGAGGTTGTCGGCGATGGTAAGGTCGGGGATGAGGGACGGTTCCTGGTAGACCGGCACGAGACCGGAGCGGCGCGCGCCTGCGGGGGAGGCGACGGTGCTGTCCTGGCCGCGGATGCGGACGTGGCCGGCATCGGGCTTCAGCGCGCCGGTCAGGATCTTGACGAAGGTGGACTTTCCCGCGCCGTTCGCGCCCATCAGGGCCACGATCTGGCCGGGGGCGACCTGCAGGGACGCGTCGCGCAGGGCCACGACAGCGCCGAAACGCTTAGCGATTCCAGTTGCGTCCAGTAGGGCCGCGGGGCCGGTTGCGTCAAGCAGGGCCGCTGGTGGGTTCATGGGGGAAACCTTGTGGAAAAGCGGCCCCCGACGCGGGGTCGGGGGACGGTCTGGTCAGGGTTTCAGATCACTCGCCGGGGCCTTTGCAGGCGATGATCTGGTCCATCGTGTAGGTGGTCCAGCCTTCGATCGAGACCGAGACCGGCCATTCCGGCGAGAGGTTCGGGTTGGCGGCGGCGGCGAGCTTGGCCTTGCCCTCGTCACTGACGTTGTCCCAGATCGCCGGATCGACGAGGACGGTCTTTTCTGCCGGGATCTGGCCGTCGAGGATCTGGATGGCAAGCGCCACGCCTGCACCGCCTACCGAGCCGGGGTTGGTGACGGCGGCCCCTTGCAGGCCTTCGACCGAGGAAAGCTGGCCGACGAAGCCCGCGTTGTCGGCGCCGACGACCGGCACCAGCGGCGCGCCGGATTCGACGAAGGCGTCAACGATCACGTTGTCGATGCCGGAGGTCCAGACGCCCTGGAACGGGATGCCGGCAGCGATGATGTCGTTGATCTGCTGCTTGCCCTGGTCCTGCTGCCAGCCGGTGAAGACTTCCTGAGCGATGGTGATTTCCGGGAACTCGGCCATCGCGCGCTTGAAGCCGACATCGCGGTCGTTGTCCGCGCCTGCGCCAGCCGCGCCGCGCATGTAGACGACGGCACCCTTGCCGCCCATCGTCTCGAACAGCCATTTCGCGCCGAGGTAGGCGTATTCTTCCTGGTTGTTGGACAGGATGTAGGCGGAGGGTTCGGTCACGGCCTGGTCGACGGCGACGACGACGATGCCGGCGTCGGTCGCTTCCTTGATGGCCGAGTTGATGCCTTCGGCGTTCGACGGGTTGACGACGATGGCGTTGACGCCGGCCTGGATCAGGTTGCGGATGTCTTCAAGCTGGCCGGCCGCATCGGTGTTGCGGTGGGCGATGTTGAGGCTTTCGACCTTGCCCGAGGCGAGGGCTTCGGCCTTCATCGCGCAGACCATCTGCTCACGCCAGCCGTTGCCCTGCACGGTGTTCGAGATGCCGATCTTGTAGCCGCCGTGTGCTTCGGCGGATGCCATTCCGGCAAGGCCCATGGCCATGGCGGTTCCAAGCAAGATTTTCTTCATGGTGATCCTCCCAGATCGATGATTTCAGTTGTTCAACACCGCCGGCCTGTTCCGCCTTCGGTCGTGCAGGTAGTGGTCGCGTTCGGGCGACTCTTGATATTTTCCTGAATGTAATGGTTTTCAGGAAGCCTGTAAAGCTTTACAGTCAGCAGATGACGGGGAAGTATGCCGCCAAAGCTGCCGCAATGGGAACGGGCCTGCGCGAGATGAGCCGACCGACGATAGACGATGTTGCGCGACTTGCCGGGGTGTCCATCGCCACGGTCAGCCGCTGCCTGCACATGCCGGAGATCGTGGCGGTCACAACGCGCGAGCGGGTGCTGAGCGCGGTGCGGCAGACGGGCTACACCCTCAATACGGCGGCGCAGTCGCTGCGGCAGCGGCGGTCGAACACGGTGCTGGTCGTGGTGCCGGACATCGGGAACACGTTCTTTTCTGAAATCCTGGGCGGGATCGAGACGGAAGCCTCTGCCGCCGGGCTGACCATGCTGATCGGCGATACCGGACGCATCAAGGCGCGCGAGGATGCCTATGTGCGCTATCTGCTCAACGGACGGGCGGATGGGGCGCTTCTGCTGGCCGATGCGCAGGCGGCCTGGTTCGAGGTGCCGACGCGGAACGCGCTGGGCCTGCCGCCGATCGTGGCGATTTCCGAGGTCGGGCCGGAAAGCGGGCCGGTCACGGTTTCCATCGACAATGAAGGGGCCGCCCATGCCGCGACGGAGCATCTGATCGCGCAGGGCCACCGGCGGATTGCCCATGTCGCGGGGCCGCAGAGCAACATTCTGACGGCGCAGCGCGTGGCGGGCTTTCGCAGCGCCCTGGCGGGAGCGGGGCTGACGGGGCTGGAGTTTCCCGGCGACTTCGGGCTGGCGAGCGGGCGTGCGACCTTCGAGCGGTTCCGGGCGCTGGAGGAGCGGCCGACGGCGCTGTTCTTCGCCAATGACGAGATGGCGATGGGGTTCCTGTCCACCGCCTATGCCGCTGGGGTGCGGGTGCCGCGCGATTTGTCGGTCGTGGGGTTCGACGACATCCACTTCGCCGAGTCGAGCATCCCGGCGCTGACCACCATCCGCCAACCACGGGCGGAAATGGGGGCCGTGGCGATGCGGCTTCTGTTGCAGATCATCGCGGGCGAGGCCCCGGCGTCGGTCCAGCTGCCCTACGCGCTGGTGATCCGCGACAGCACCGCGAGGGTGTAGCGGCTTCATTTGATGAAGGGCGCGAGGATGTCCCGCGCGAGCGCAAAGCCGCGTTTGATGGCGGCGTCGGAGCCTTCGAAATTGCGGTCCTCATGTTCGATGATGACTGGGCCGTCGTAGCCTGCGCGGTAGAGGCCGGCGAAGAAGCCGGGCCAGTCGACTTCGCCCAAGCCGGGCATCCGGGGGACCTGCCAGCCCATCCCGGCGGAGAGGATGCCGTGGTCGTAGAGGCCGTCGCGGTCGATCATCAGGTCCTTGGCGTGGACATGGACCATGCG
>JANPJZ010000276.1:0-2581 GCA_031425795.1 Rhodobacter sp.
GACGCAGCGATCAGGTCCCGCCCGCGCAGCGTCAGCAGATCCGCCGCCCCCGGCCCCGCCCCGATGAAATGCACCGTCATTCCGTCCCCCTGCACAGGCGCGACCCTGCCTTTGCGCTTTTTCCAGATACACCCCGCGCGGAGCCCACCCCCGAGCCGGTTGCGCGCCCATAGCGCGCACAGGCGAGACAAGAGGATTGCGCCGCAAGGCGCTCAATTTGAGTTCCGCCCCCAGCCCCCGACGCCAACGACGGCCCGCTCATCCCGTACCCCCCACGGCAATCGCCGCCGTAGCCGTCCCGTCCGCCGAGACCGCCCGCGCCCCGCGCAACCGGGCCCCCGGCCCCGCCGCTGCCTGCGCCGCCGCTTCCGCGACAGACCCCGTGCCATAAAGCGCCCCAACCCGCTCCGACCGCGTCACCACCGCTTGCCGGGCCAGCGCCTCCGGCCCCACCGGCACTACCGGCAGCCCCAACACCGCCGCCAGCTCCGCCAGCCCCTCGGCCTTCGCGGACAGCGTCGCCAGATGCGTCACCCCCTCCGCCCCGCCCGCCCGTGCGAGCGCGTCCTGCAAGGCCGCCAAAGTCACCGCAGACCGGAACCCGAACCCCGCCACGATCATCGCACCACGCTCCACTGCAGGATCGGCAAGCCTGACCGCCAGCCGCGTTTGCGGCCGATGGCGGTGGGCTCGGAAAGTTCGATCTTCAGCAAGTCGCCGCCATGGCGGCCCGACCAGTCCAGCACCAATGCCTCGGTTTCGATCGTGACGGCGTTCAGCACCAGACGGCAGCCCTTGGGCATCACGTCCCACAAGCGCGCCAATAGCGCCTCGCTTGCCCCGCCGCCGACAAAGACCGCGTCCGGCGCCGGCAAAGCCCCCAAGCCTTCCGGCGCCCGCGCCTCGACCAGGTGATGGCGATGCGCCAGACCAAAACCCGCCACATTCGCCCGCGCCCGCGCCGCCCGCACCGGATCAGCTTCAAGTGCCACGACCCGAGCACCCCCGGCCAGAAGCCATTCGATCCCGACTGAACCCGAGCCGGCGCCGATGTCCCACAAGACCTCGCCCGCACGCGGAGCCAGCGCGGACAGGGTCAGCGCGCGCACCGGGCGTTTTGTGATCTGCCCGTCGTGCCGGAACAGATCGTCCGGCAAGCCAGAGGTCCCCGGCAGGCCGGGATCGGTGGCCTCGATAGCCACCGAAACCGGGGCGGTCACCGCCTCGGGGACACCAACACTCACCCGCTCCAGCGCGCCCCCCAGACGTTCCAGCACGGTAAGCCTTGCCCCTGGATGGCCGTTCTCGCGCAGCCAGCCCGCCAGTTCGGTCACCGCTGCGCCGTCCCGGACCGTGCAGATCGCCCGCACCCCCCGCCCCAACACCGGGCGCAGCCGGGCGAAGGGGGCCGCGTGCAGGCCAAGGCAATACACCTCCTCCAGCCGCCAGCCGAGCCGGTTCGCCACCAGTTGGAAGGTCGAAGGCGCAGGATGCGACACCCATTCGCCTGCCGCCAGATGCGCCATGAGGCTTCCGCCAGCCCCGAACCAGAACGGATCACCGGAAGCCAGCACGACCACCGCCCGCCCCCGCAGTGCCAGAACCGGGGCCACATCGAAGGGCACCGGCCACGGCTGCCCCTTGTCCCCGGCCCCGATCAGGTCCAGATGCCGGGGGCCGCCGAAGATGACCTCGGCGGCGGCGAGGGTGTCACGGCTTGCGGGTGACAGGCTCGCCAGTCCATCTTCGTTCAAGCCGATCAGGGTCAGCCAGGGATCATCCATGACACGCATCCTCCTCCTCGGCGGCACGACCGAGGCGAACCTGATGGCCGAAGCCATCGCCCGGGCAGGGCTTGCAGGCGTCTATTCCTACGCGGGCCGGACTGAGGTTCCGATGGGCCAGCCGATCCACATGCGCGTCGGCGGCTTTGGCGGGGTCGAGGGGCTGATCGCCTATCTGACGGATCAGTCGATCACCCATGTGATCGACGCAACCCACCCCTTCGCTGCGCAGATGAGCACCCACGCCGTGGCCGCCTGCGCCGCCACCGGCACACCGCTGATCGCCCTCGAACGTGCGCCCTGGGTGCCGGGTGAGGGTGACCGCTGGACCCATGTCGCCGATATTCCCGCGGCCGTCGCCGCGCTGCACGGTCCGCCGCAGCGCGTTTTCCTGGCCATCGGGCGTCAGCACATCGAGGCCTTCGCGGCCCAACCGCAGCACCGCTATCTGCTGCGCCTTGTCGATCAGCCAAGCGGCCCCCTGCCCTTCCCGGCCGAACTTGTTGTCGCCCGCGGTCCCTTTGACGTGGCGGGCGACACGGCCCTGATGCGAAAGCACGGGACCGAGGTGATCGTCGCCAAGAACGCGGGTGGAAAGGGCGCGGTCGCCAAGATCGCGGCGGCCCGGGCGCTTGGCCTGCCGGTGCTGATGATCGACCGGCCGGCGGTTCCGCCCCGCAGGGTGGCGCATGGCGTTGCCGGGGTCATGGCCTGGCTGAACGGCTAGGCCAACGCTCGTCGAGCCCTTCGTGCACTCCTCGCAGGCGCCCTCCGAGGAGGACACGACGTGAACGACG
>JANPJZ010000277.1:0-13968 GCA_031425795.1 Rhodobacter sp.
GGGCAGGGACCCGTCACCGTGGATCTGCTGATCGAGGCCGGGGGCGTCCGCTTCAAGCCGATCATCCTGACTGCCATCGCCGCCATGATCGGTGCGGTGGTCATCCTCGCCGACCCGATCTTCCAGGGCCTCGCCATCTCGCTGCTGTTCGGGCTGCTGAGTTCCACCCTGCTGACCGTCCTTGTCATTCCGGCCATCTACCGCGTGTGGCGGACATGACCGGTGCCCATGCCCAACCTGGAGGAGGAGACTGAAATGGCACATGTCGTCGTACTTGGCGCCGGACTTGGCGGCGCTATCATGGCTTACGAATTGAAGGACCAGTTGCGGCCGGATGATACGGTGACGGTGGTCACCAAGGACCCGACCTATCACTTCGTGCCCTCAAACCCATGGATCGCCGTCGGCTGGCGCGACCGCAAGGACATTACCGTGGACCTTGCCCCCACCATGGCGAAGAAGGGGATCGGTTTCATCCCCGTCGCCGCCGAGCGCCTGCACCCCGAGGAGAACCGCATCTCGCTGGTGGACGGTCAGTCCGTCGCCTACGACTACCTCGTCATCGCTACCGGGCCAGAGCTTGCCTTCGACGAGGTTCCCGGCCTTGGGCCCGACGGCCATACCCAATCCATCTGCCACATCGACCATGCCGAGGCGACTAAGGCGGTCTTTGACAAGCTGGTCGCCAACCCCGGCCCGGTGGTGATCGGCGCTGCACAGGGGGCAAGCTGTTTCGGCCCGGCCTATGAGTTCCTGTTCATCCTGGAAACCGCTCTGCGGCGGGCCAAGGTGCGCGACCGGGTGCCGATGACCTTTGTCACCCCCGAGCCTTACGTCGGCCATCTGGGGCTGGACGGGGTCGGCGACACCAAGGGTCTGCTGGAAAGCCAGATGCGGGAAAAGCACATCAAGTGGATGACCAATACCCGCGTGAAGCGGGTGGAGGAGGGCCACATGTTCGTCGAGGAAGTGGGCGAGGATGGATCGGTGAAGGCCGAGAGGGACCTGCCCTTTGCCTTCTCCATGATGCTGCCGGCCTTCCGCGGAATCAGGCCGGTGGCGGGGATCGAGGGCCTCTCGAACCCGCGCGGCTTCACCATTGTCGACAAGCATCAGCAGAACCCGAAATACCCCAACATCTTTGCGGTCGGCGTCTGCGTCGCGATTCCGCCGATGGGGCCGACGCCGGTTCCCTGCGGCGTGCCGAAGACCGGGTTCATGATTGAATCGATGGTCACCGCCACCGCCCACAACATCGGGGCGCTGGTGCGGGGCAACCAGCCCGACAGCATCGGCAGTTGGAACGCCGTCTGCCTGGCCGATTTCGGCGACGGGGGCATCGCCTTTGTCGCCCAGCCTCAGATCCCGCCGCGCAACGTCAACTGGTCGTCGTCGGGCAAATGGGTCCACGTCGCCAAGGCGGGTTTCGAGAAATACTTCATCCGCAAACTGCGGAAGGGGACCTCGGAGCCGTTCTACGAAAGCCTCGCACTCAAGGTGCTGGGGATCGACAAACTGAAACAGACCACCAAAGGATGAGGTTCAAAATGTCGCTTGATCGTGCTGTTCTGCTGTTTGCCGGGATCATGGTCCTTCTCAGCATCGTGCTGACGGTCTATGTCTCGCCCCTGTTCGTCTGGTTCACGGTCTTCATCGGTTTGAACCTGATCCAGTCGTCGTTCACCGGGTTCTGTCCGGCGGCGCTGGCCTTCAGGGCGATGGGCGTGAAAAAGGGTTGCGCGTTCGAGTAGGGCGGAAATGGCTGAATTCCTGGAAGGCTTTGGCGGCACGCCGGAACAGGCGGCCCGCGCAGTGGCGCTGCTCAAATCGCTCTCGCATGAAGGGCGGCTGCAGATCCTGTGCCTGCTTGTCGACGGCGAAATGAACGTCACCCAACTGGCCGAGGCGCTGGGGTCAAGCCCGGTCATCGTCTCGCAGCAGCTGATGCGGCTGCGGGCGGAGGGGATCGTCCAGACCCGTCGGGATGGGAAAAGCGTGATCTACAGCCTTGCCCGGGCCGAGGTGGCGACCATCGTGACTGTCCTTCGCGACACCTTCTGCAAGCGGCATTGACTGCCAGCGCCGCCCCGATCAGATCCGGGGCGGCACCCGGACGGCAGATTGCCAGATCTGGCAAAGGCCCCTAACCTGCTTGGAGGGACCTAGGGGAGAGAGGCAGCTTTGGCAGTTTGTTTTGTCACCGACCGGGACTTGCGCTTTGGCGATTGCGACATCTCCGGCACGGCCTATTACCCGGCCTACCTGAATATCCTGAACGGCGTGGTCGAGGAATTCTGGACCTTTCTAGGCTATCCCTGGCACGAGATCATCTGGAAGGAACGCTGGGGCACGCCCACCGTGCATCTGTCCTGCGATTTCTCGAAGCCCTCGTTCTTCGGCGACCGGCTGACCTTCCGGCTGACGATCCTGAAGGTCGGCAAATCGTCGGTCCGGTTGCAGCATACCGTGCATTGCGGTGACGAGCATCGCTGGTCGGTGGACCAGGTTCTGGCCGCAAGCTGGCTGGACAGCCACACCTCGATGCCTTGGCCTGACGACGTGAAGGCCAAGCTGGAAGGTCTGATGGATCAGGCAGAGCCGGAACGCCGCCCGGTCGCGCCCCCTCAGCCCCAGGCCTGAGCCGGATCAGGCAGCGGGATCGCGGCCAAGAGGTCGCGCGTGTAGTCGGCCCCGGGGTCGGCGAAGAGGTCCGCCGTGGGCCGATCTTCGACGATGCGGCCCTGGTGCAGCACGATGGTGCGCTGGCACAGGCGGCGGATCACGCTGAGGTCATGGCTGATGAAGGCCAGCGTCAGGCCAAGGTCCGCCACCAGCCGCTCCAGAAGGTTCAGCACCTGCGCCTGAGACGAGACATCCAGCCCCGACACGATCTCGTCGGCCAGGATGAAGTCCGGCTCCAGCGCGATGGCGCGGGCGATGCCGATACGCTGGCGTTGGCCGCCGGACAGCTCATGCGGATAGCGGACGGCGAAGGCCTGTGGCAGTCCGACATGCCCCAGCGCCCGTGCAACCCGGTAAGGGATGGCGTCGAACCCATGCAGACGCAGCGGCTCGGCGATTATGGTCCCCACGCGGTGGCGCGGGTTGAGCGAGCTCATCGGGTCCTGGAAGATCATCTGAAAGCGCCGCCGCATCGGGCGCAGCGCCGCTTCGGAGAGGTGGGTGATGTCGGTGCCGTCAAAGCGGATGGCCCCTCCCGCCGGTTCCAGCAGACGCACCAGCGCTCGGCCAAGCGTCGACTTGCCCGAGCCCGAGCCCCCGACGATGCCGACGACGGCGCCTTTCGGGATGGAAAAGGTCAGACCCTTGAGGATCTCGATCTTCGGCGCGGCTCCGAACAGCGGCTTTGCCGTCATGTCGGCGAGGGACAGCCGCAAATCCCCGATCTCGTAAAGCTCAGCCATGCCGCCCTCCGGCCTGCCGCGCGTCATGGGCGGCTACTTCGGCGCGGACACTCTCAATCACGCCATCGGGCACCGGGTTCAGGCCGGCGGCGGGATCGGTGTATTTCGGCGTCGCCGCGAGCAGCGCTGCGGAATAGGCATGGCGCGGGGCGGCGAAGAACGCGGCCACCGTGCTGTCCTCGACCACCAGACCCGAGTAGAGGACGGTCAAGCGCTGACAGACCTTCGACACCACGCCAAGGTCATGCGTGACGAACAGGATCGCCGTGCCGTGCCGGGCCTGCATCCCTGCAATCAGCTTCAGGATCTGTTTCTGCACCGTGACATCCAGCGCCGTGGTCGGCTCATCCGCCACGATCAGCCGAGGCTCGGCCGCGAAGGCCGAGGCGATCAGGATGCGCTGGCGCATGCCGCCCGAAAGCTCGTGCGGATAGGCGCGCATCACCCGGTCGGCATCCTCGATCTGCACTTCGGCCAGCAGCTCACGGGCCCGGGCGATCGCGGCGGGGCGGGTCCAGCCCAGGATATCGACCAGCCGGTCGGTGATCTGCGGGCCGATCCGGTGCGACGGGTTCAAGGCGGTCAGCGGGTCCTGCGGGATCAGCGCGCAAGTGGCCCCGATCCTGCGACGACGCTCACGCAAGGGCAGGCGCAAGAGATCCGTGCCTTCCAGCAGGATTTCCCCGCCCACCACCTCGACCGACGGCGGCAGGATGCCCAGCACCGCCTTGCCGATCATCGACTTGCCAGCCCCGCTTTCCCCCACCAGCCCCCGCACCTCGCCCGCGTCAAGGTCAAGCGACACGTCGCGCAGCAAGGGTGCGCCGTTCTTCAGCCGGACGGACAGGTTGCGGATGACCAGCGCCTTCATCGCAGCACCGGATCGAAGCGGTCCTTCAACCCCTCGCCCAACTGGCTGAACGACAGCACGGTGAGAAACAGCGCGATCAGCGGGAAGACGAGCACCCACCACGCCTGATGCACCGACGCGCGCCCTTCCGAAATCATGCCGCCCCAGGTCGGATCGTCGGTGGAGATGGACAGGTTCACGAAGCTCAGGATCGCTTCGACGATCACGGCAATCCCCATCTCCAGCGTCAGCAGGACCACGATGGTCGGCAGCACGTTCGGCAGGATCTCCCGCACCATCGTCCCCAAGCGCCCACGCCCCGCCACCCGCGCCGAGGCGACATAGTCCATCGCCCCCTGCGCCATCGCCTCGGCCCGCACGACACGGGCAAAGCGGGTCCAGTCGATGACCACAATGGCGATGATGATCGAGGTCAGCCCCGGCCCCAGCACCGCGATGAGAAGGATCGAGAACAGCACCGGCGGAAAGGCCATCCAGATGTCGATCAGGCGCGAGATCACCACATCCACCCACCCGCGCAGAAACCCGGCGAGGAGGCCCAGCGTCGCCCCGATCACGCAGGTGACCGTCCCGGCAATCAGCGCCACCACCAGAGCCACCCGTGCGCCATGCAGGATGCGCGACAGCACGCAGCGGCCAAGCGAGTCGGTGCCAAGCCAGTAGCCCGGCTCTGACCCCGACATCCAGACAGGGGGCAGGCGTCCCAGGAACAGGTCCTGCGCCAGCGGATCGTTGGGCGCGATCCATGGGGCCAGCAAGGCCGCAAGGCACAGCAGGCCCAGCCAGAGCGCCGACAGCCAAAGCCGCAGGCCAGCCCGCCGATGGACCTGAGAGCGCCCGTCAAGCATGGCGCAGCCTTGGGTTCAGCACGGCGTAAAGCAGGTCCACGATCAGGTTCACCGCGGTGAAGATCACCGCGAACAGCAGCACGATCCCCTGTATCAGCGGCAAGTCGCGGTTGATCACCGCGTCGATGGCCATGTTGCCAAGGCCCTCATAGGAAAACAGCCGCTCGATGATCACCGTCCCGCCGATCAGGAAGGTGAACTGCACCCCCACCAGCGTCAGCGTGGGCAGGGCGGCGTTGCGCAGGGCTTCGCGCAGGATGACCCGCGTCTCGCCATATCCCTTGGTCCGGGCAAGGGTGACGTAGTCGAGGTTCATCGTCTCCTTCAGGCTTTGCTTCAGCAACTGCCCGATGATCGCGGCAAGCGGGATCGCCAGCGCCAGCGCCGGCATGAACATATGCGCGACGATGTCGGCCCAGAGGTCGAACCGCAGCCGGAGCAGGCTTTCGAACAGGTAGAAGTTCGTGGTGAACGGCAGGTCCAGCGAGGGCGTGACCCGGCCCGAGATGTGAAAGACCGGCATCAGCACTCCGAACAAGAGGATCAGCACCAGCCCCCACAGGAAATCCGGCACCGACAGCGCCATGCCGTTGGCAACGTCGATCGCGCCTTCGGTCCGTCCGCCGCGAAACCGGGTGCCGGCCAGGGCGGCCAGGCCACCGATCGCGATCGCCATCACCAGCGCCATGATCGACAGCTCCAGCGTGGCGGGCAGCCGCCCCAGCACCAGACCAAGCACCGGCTGGCGCGTGGTGATCGAGGTGCCGAAATCGCCCTGCACCACACCGGTGATCCAGATGCCGAACTGGGTGACCATCGGCTTGTCCAGCCCGTAAAGCGCAGAAAGGCGGGCAATGTCCGCTTCGGTCGCACCCGGGGGCAACATCATGGCAATGGGGTTGCCGGGGACGACGCGCACCACGAAGAACACGATCACCGCAACCCCGGCCAAGGTGATGGCGGTGGTCAGCAGGCGAACGAAAAGAATGCGAAGAAGCGTCATCGGCCCCGGGCGGGGCGCATTGCCCCCTTTTCATCTTTGCAGAAATATCCTGCAGGGGGGTCCGGGGGGCGGCACACGCCCCCCGGCCTTTCCGCAAGGGTGACGTGTCAGGCCCGCTTCATCAGATGCGGCAAGAGCGCACCCGAGGCGTGGGGCGTCACCACCACGCCGGGGGCGTGCAGGATCGGCTGGACATATTGCAGCAGCGGAATGACCAGCGCGTTTTCCGCGATGAAGCGGTCGACCGCCTTCCAGCCGTCGATCCGCTTGGCCTCGTCCTTCTCGCCCCAGAGCGGGCCGATCATGCCCATCAGGTCCTCGCCGTCCCAGACCGAATGCGGGCTTGGCCCGAACATGGCAAAGCCGGTCGATGTGGTCGGGTCGGCGACCGAGTTACCCCAGTTGTAGAAGGCGGCCGGCGCAAGCTGGTCCGCGGCGCGCAATTCGTAGTGCTTGGCGATCTCGTAAACCTCGATCTCGGCCTCGATCCCGACCTTGCGCCAGAGCCCGACGATGGCCTGAACCATCTCGTAATCCTTCGGCTTGAAGCCCTTGGTTGTCTGGATCTTGAACTTCACCGGGTTGTCGGGACCAAACCCCGAGGCTGCCAGCAGCTCGATCGCCTTGGCCTCGTCGTAGGGCACGGTGATGCTTGCGTCATAGGCGTCGTATTCCGCGGTCTGGAGCGTGTCGATCTTGACGCCGTAGCCTGACAGAAGCCGGTCGATGATGGTCTGCTTGTCGATGGCATGCGCCGCAGCCTTGCGGACGTTCGGGTCGGTCATCGCCTCGATGTCGTTGAGGAAGATCATCCCGATGTCCGAGATCGGTGCCGAGACCCCGGCAAGCGGCCCGCCCTTCAGGCGGTCATACTCCTCATAGGGCATTTCCAGCGTGACATGGCTGTTGCCAGACTCCACCTCGGCCACCCGTGCAGCGGCGTCGGGGACGAACTTGATCGTCACCGTGTCGAAGTCGGGCTTGCCGCCCCAGTAGGTCGGGTTGGCCTTCAGCCGGACGAAGGCGTTCCGTTCAAAGCTGTCGACCATGTAGGGACCGGTGCCGATGGGCGCCGCCTCGAACCCTTCGGCCCCGACCTTTTCGTAATAGGCCTTGGGCAGGACGTAGCCGGTCAGGAAATACATCCACTTGAAGATCGTGGGGTCGAACTGCACCACATCGGCGATGACCTTGTTGCCCTCGACGCGGTGGTTGGCCAGCGTCCCCCAGACGAACTGGATCGGGCTGCCGGTTTCGGGATTTGCCACGCGGGCGAGGTTCCAGGCCACGTCTTCGGCGGTGAATGGGCTGCCATCGTGCCAGGTCACACCCTCGCGCACGGTCATCCAGACTTCGGTCTTGTCGTCGTTCCAGCCCCATTCGGTCAGCAGACCGGGCGCCGGGGTCAGGTCGGGCTGCTGCAGGATGTACTGGTCGAAGACCGACTGGTAGAGGCCCTGGATCGTCGGATTGACCGCACTCGGGCCGACCGTCGGGTCCCATGAGGGCAGGTTGACGTTATAGGCGATCACCAGTTCGTCGATGGCCTGGGCAAATGTCGGAAGGGCAAAGCTGCTTGCGGCCATGCTGGCGGCAGACAGCTTCAGAAGGCTCCGTCGGTTCAGTTTCATGGCAGTATCCCTGTTGTTGGTCTTGTTGGTCTTGTTGGTGTCATCATCAACGTCCGGCCAGCTTCTGCGCAAGAAGAAAGCCTGACCCCGCCCCAGTGCCCGCCCCGGGCCAGACAGCAGCGCCGGTCAGGTGCAGGTTCGCGATGGGGGTCGAGCCATCGGCCCAGCCCCGCGCCGGGCGGAACAGGAAGTGCTGCGACAGATGATGGCTGCCGCAGACCTGGTCGCCGCCGACGAGGTTCGGGTTCTCGGCCTCAAGCTCGACCGGCGTGACGATGCGGCGGGCAAGGGTCTTCGCCCGCGTGCCGGGGGCATGGGCCTCCAGCAGCGCCAAGGCGCGGTCGGCAAAAGGTTCCGCCGCCTCTGTCCAGTCGGTCGCGGTGATCTCGCCCTTCGCATCGCCGGTGATGGTGCCGGGGGCCATTCGGACCTGCACCCAAAGCACATGTTTCCCGTCGGGGGCGCGGCTGGGGTCGAAGACGGTGGGCTGGCCCACGACCAGCACCGGCTCGTCCGGCAAAAGCCCGGCTCCGGCCTGCTGGTAGGTGAGGGCCATCTGGTCAAGACTTGGCGCAATGTGAACATAGGCAAAGCGGCGCAGTGCAGCACCCGCGCGCCAGTCGAGCAGGTCGGACAGCGCGAGGTGGATCATCATCGTGCCCGGCGCATGGCGAAAGCGGCGCATGGCGGTGTCAAAGGCGGGCGCAGTCTCTCCGGCAAGCTTGAGCAGGCCCCGCGGTGCCACCCCGGCGACCACCTGCCGCCTGGCGCTTATCCTGCGGCCATCCGCAAGTTCCACTCCGGTCGCGTTGCCGCCGGCATGGACAATCCGCGCCACCGGCGTTCCGGTCTCCACCACGCCCCCCCGCGCCCGGATTGCGGCGACAAGCGCTCGGGTCACGGTATCCGCCCCGCCCTGACCGAGGACCATCCCAAAGGCCTGACCGGCCATCCCCTCCAGATAGGGAAACATCGCCCCGCCCGCGACATCCGGCGCGAAATCCAGATGCATTCCCCAGGCCCCAAGCAGAGCTTGGACCTGGCGATGCTCGAACGTCTCTTCCAGCCAGTGGCGCGGCGAGGAGAGGAGGAACCGGCCAAGGTCCAGCGTCCCGCCAACCCCCTTGGCGCGAAGTGTTTTGAACATGAAATATGCAAGAGCACGAAACCCCATCTTCGACCCGAGAAGGCCGAAGAGATGCGGCGCCTCCGCGCCGAAGCGGTCGCACAGGGTAGCCCAGGTCTCGGCATCGCGGGGCGACAGATCGCGGATCGAGGCCATCGTCTCAGCCATATCAGTCGACACGCCCACCCAGCTCCCGTCCGGGAAGGAGGAGGCGAAAGGCCGATCCACCGGTACGAAGGCACAGCCGTGGCGCGCAAGTTCCTGCCCATACGCCTTGAAAAACGCGCTTCCGGCAAAGAGCGACAGGTTCATTGCCGCCCAGTCGTGGCGAAAGCCGGGCAAGGTGTATTCTCCGGTCTTGACCGCACCGCCTGCGACGGGGGCCTGCTCGAACACCCCGACTGTCCAGCCCTTGGCCGACAAATGCAATGCGGCGGCCAGCGTGTTGTGGCCCGCCCCGATCAGCACTGCATCGAACTCGTTGGTCATTCCCGCCCTGCCAAGATGACGCAGGGATATTTGCAAATGCATCTAAACCTGTCTAGCATGATTCTGGTCGCATGCGCAGTTGCGGAAACGAGGCGCAGCTCGACAGCAAGCGCCGCGAGAACCGGCCACCAAGGGCCGCACAGGGAGAGACAGAAATGACAGCCGCAAACGTGCTTGGCCAACTGGCCGGAATGCTCGCCTCGGGCGGGATCGAGGTGGTGGATTGCTCGGGCGTGCTTGGCCCGGAAACGCCGCTCCTGAAGCTGCCACCGGATTTCGCCAAGGACACCCCGCCGATCAAGATCCACCGGATCAGCGAATACGACAAGGACGGCCCGTTCTGGGCCTGGAACTGGCTCGAACTTGGCGAACACTCCGGCACCCATTTCGACGCGCCGCACCACTGGATCACCGGCAAGGACTATGCCGACGGCTATACCGACACGCTGAACGTCCAGCGTCTTGTCGCCCCGGTGAACGTCCTCGACTTCAGCGCCGAGTGTGGCGCGGACCCGGATTTCCTGCTCACCATCGACCACGTGAAGGCCTGGGAGGCCAAGCACGGCGCGATCAATGCCGGAGAATGGGTCGTCCTGCGGTCCGACTGGGACAAGCGCGCGCATGACGAAAACCTCTTCCTCAACGCCAACGAGACTGGCCCCCACACCCCTGGACCGACTGCCGAGGTGATCGAGTATCTTCTGTCCAAGGGCATCGTCGGCTGGGGCAGCCAGTGCATCGGCACCGATGCCGGTCAGGCGGGCGGCATGACGCCCCCGTTCCCGGCGCACAACCTTCTGCACAAGAACAACTGCTTCGGCCTCGCCTCGCTCGCGAACCTCGACAAGCTGCCTGCCAAAGGCGCGATCCTTGTGGCGGCACCGCTGAAGATCAAACAGGGGACCGGTTCGCCCATCCGGGCGCTGGCGCTGGTCCCGAAGGGCTGAGGCATGCGGCCTGACCACGTCATCATCGGCAGCGGGATCAACGCGCTGGTCGCCGGGGCGCTTCTGGCGCTGAAGGGCAACCGCGTGCTGCTTCTGGAGCGTGAGGCGGTTCCCGGCGGTTGCCTGCGGACCGAAGAGATCACGCTGCCGGGCTTCCACCATGACGTGATGGCCGCAACCTGGGTCCTGTTCATGACCTCGCCGGCGGGGGCCGCACTTGGCCCCCACCTCGCGCGCCACGGCTTCGAATACTGCCACACCCCGCACCCGACGGCAGTCCTGCGCCCGAACGGCGAGGCGCTGGTGCTGACGACGGACCGGGCGAAGAACATCGCCACCTTCAACACCTTGGCGGCAGGCGACGGCGACGCCCATGCCAGAGATGTCGGCGGGGTCGAGGCGGACGCACCCTTCCTTTTCTCGCTTCTCGGCGGGTCGCTCTGGTCCTGGCCCACGGCAAAGCTGATGTGGGGGCAAGCCCGCAAACGCGGCCTGCGCGGGCTGGCCGCGTGGTTCGGCACGGCGCTGACGCCGGCGCGGGGCTGGCTGGAAACGAGGTATCAAAGCCCCTTGATCCAGGCGCTTCATGCCCCGTGGGTATTGCACTGCGGTCTGACGCCGGAAAGCACCTTTTCCGGCCAGATGGGCAAGGTCGTCGCCTTCGCGCTGGAAGCGGCTGGCGCACCGATCGTCAAGGGCGGCTCGGGCCGCGCGGTTCAGGCGTTCAGGGCGCTGATCGAGGAGAAGGGCGGCGAAATCCGTTGCGGCGCAGACGTTGACCGCATCCTCGTGACGGATGGCCGGACGCGCGGTGTGGCTCTCGCCAGCGGTGAAGAGATCGCCTGCGCCTCTGTCCTCGCCTCCGTCGCACCGGGGCAACTGCAGGACCGGCTTCTGCGTGAGGTGAACCTGCCCGAGGACAAAGCCGCCGCGAAAGCCTTCCGCCATGGGCGCGGAGACTTCCAGCTGCACTACGCGCTCGACCGGCACCCGGAATGGCTGTCGCCGGGGCTGGACGATGTGGCGCTGATCCATCTGGCGGACGGGATCGACAGCGTCTCCAAATCCGCCAACGAGGCAGAGCGCGGGATGCTCCCCGCGACACCGACGATCTGCGTGGGCCAGCCGCACCGGCTCGACCGCTCGCGCTGCCCGGATGGCAAGGCGATCCTCTGGCTGCAGATTCCCGACGCCCCCCGCGTGGTGAAGGGCGATGCGGGCGGCACCATCGCCACCGACGGCACCTGGACGGATGCCACGCGTGAGGCTTTCGCCGACCGGATCGAGGCGATCCTGAAACGCCACATCCGCGACTTCGACACGAAAAAGCTGGCGCGGCGGGCCTATTCCCCGGCTGATCTTGAAGCTGCCAACATCAACCTTGTCGGCGGCGATCCCTATGGCGGGCTGTGCAGCATCGACCAGTTCTTCATTTTCCGCCCGTACGCCCACTCTACCAACGGCACCAGCCTTGTGCGTGGGCTGATCCACATCGGCGCCTCCACCCACCCCGGTCCCGGTCTTGGCGGCGGCTCGGGCTTTCTTGCGGCGAAAAGGCTGGGCGCATGACCGACCAGTCCCCCCCCGAAAAGCCCCCGCAAGCCCAGCCCCGGCTGGGCGAAATCGGGCTTTCGAACTACGCGCCCTATCTCATGAACCGCATCATGGGCCGCTATAACGCCAGCCTGCGCGATGAGATGGCAAGCCTTGGCCTGACCACGCCGAAGATGCGGGTGCTGGCGGTGCTGTCCGTGATCGAAGGCCCGCTGATCCGCGAGCTCGCAGTCTTTTCCGTCGTCGAGCAATCCACCCTGTCCCGCGCGCTGGACCAGTTGGCGACCGATGGCCTTGTCCGGCGTGAGGCCGACACCGCCGACAGCCGCGCCACCCGCGTCTTCATCACCGACGCCGGCCGCACCGCGTTCGAAACCCTCTGGCCCCGTATGGCCGAAGCCCACACCCGCATGTTCCGCGGCATCCCCGACGACGAGCGTCGCGCCTTCGTCGGTACGCTCCAGAAGATGCTGACCAACATCCGCAAGCACGAGATCTGACGATGGCCGAACGGTCCTTCAAAGCGGAAGTGGAACACCTGAGGCTCGGGGACGGGGAAACCTTCACCGGCGAAGGCATCCTTGCGATCACCAAGGCGCTTCTGGAAAACGGCGTCGGCTATGTCGGCGGCTACCAGGGCGCGCCGATCAGCCACCTGATGGATGTCCTCGCCGACGCCGAAGAGTTGCTGGCCGAGCTTGGCATCCGCTTCGAGGCCAACGCGAACGAAGCCGCGGCGGCGGCGATGCTGGCGGCATCCGTCCATTACCCGATCCGCGGCGCGGTGACCTTCAAGGGCTCGGTCGGCGTCAACGTCGCCTCAGACGCGCTGGCGAACCTTGCGTCCAGTGGCGTGAACGGCGGTGCGCTGGTCATCGTCGGCGAAGATTACGGCGAAGGCTCCTCCATCATGCAGGAACGCAGCCACGCCTTCGCGATGAAGTCGCAGTTCTGGCTTCTCGACCCGCGCCCGAACCTGCCTTGCATCACAAAGGCGGTGAAGGACGGGTTCGAGCTTTCCGAGGCGTCGAACACCCCCGTCATGCTGATGGTCCGCATCCGGTCCTGCCATGTCACCGGCAGCTTCCAGACCCGCGACAACCAGCGCCCCACGCTCAGCGTCAGGGACGCGCTCTCGAACCCGCAGTCGGATTTTGCCCGCGTGGTGCTGCCGCCGATGTCCTACCTCCACGAACAGGACAAGATAAAGCACCGCTGGCCCGCTGCCGAACGCTTCATCGTCGAACATCAGCTGAACGAGGTTTTCGGCCCCAAGACCGCGCCTGTCGGGCTGATCCTGCAGGGCGGCATGTACAACGGCGTCATCCGCGCGCTGCAACGCCTCGGCCTCGCCGACATCTGGGGCAACTCCCAGGTCCCGCTTTACGTCCTCAACGTCACCTACCCGCTCCTGTCGTCCGAGTTCCTGCAGTTCTGCGACGGCAAGGACCAGGTCCTTGTGATCGAGGAAGGCCAGCCCGAGTTCATCGAACAGCAGCTTACGACCTTCCTCTACCGCGCCGGCTCGACTGTCCGGCTGCGCGGCAAGGACATCCTGCCGATGGCGGGCGAATACACCGGCCAGGTGATGCTGGACGCGATCGGCGCCTTCCTAAAAGAGGCCGCGCCCGCCATGCTTCCCGCGATGGTGCGTGCCCCGAACGAGGACCGCCCGCAGATCCCCGACCTCACGAAAACCGTGCCGATCCGCCCCCCCGGCTTTTGCACCGGCTGCCCCGAACGCCCGATCTTCGCGGCGATGAAGCTGGTGCAGAAGGAAACCGGCAAGCTGCAGATCAGCGCGGATATCGGCTGCCACCTCTTCGCCGCCCTTCCCCCGTTCGAGATTGGTGGCGCGACCATGGGCTACGGCCTCGGCCCCGCCGCCAATGCCGCCTTCGACGGCGGGGGCGAACGACGGCCCGTCGCGATCATCGGCGACGGCGGGTTCTGGCACAACGGCCTTTCCTCCAGCTTCACCAACATGGCCTTCAACAAGTCCGATGGTGTGGCCGTGATCGTCGACAACTACTACTCCGCCGCGACGGGCGGGCAGGACATCATGTCCTCCCGC
>JANPJZ010000278.1:0-20275 GCA_031425795.1 Rhodobacter sp.
GGCGTCAGGTGCGTGACGGTCACGGCGTTGGAGCGGCGTTTCGCCAGGGTCGCCTCGGAGGGGTTGTTCGCGGCGTAAAGGTAGACGTTCGGCAGGTTGCCGATCAGCCGGTCCGGCCAGCACTGCGCGCCGACACCGGCCTGCTTGCCCGGCATGAACTCCAAGGCACCATGCATCCCGAAGTGGAGAAGGACATCGGCCCCGAAATCCTCACGCAGCCAGCGGTAGAAGGTGGTGAAGGCATGGGTCGGCGCGAAGCCCTTCTCGAAGAGAAGGCGCATCGGGTCGCCCTCATAGCCGAAGACGGGCTGGAGGCCGACGAAGACATTGCCGAACTGGCACCCGAGCACATGCACGCCGCGGCCGTCGGTCTGGATGCGGCCGGGGGCTGGGCCCCAGGCGGCCTCTACCTCGGCCAGCCAAGGCGTCTTGGCGACGATCTCGGCGGCGGGGACGGTGGTGTGGACATTGGCGGGCTGGCCATGGCGGGCGGCGTTGCCTTTCAGCACGGCCTCACGCAGAGCCTCGACGCTGTCCGGCGGCGTCAGGTCGTAGCCCTCCGCCTTGAGCGCGTGCATCGTGTTGAACAGGCTCTCAAATACGCCAAGGTAGGCGGCGGTGCCGGCAGCACCGGCGTTCGGTGGAAAACCGTAAAGGACAATGGCGAGCTTCCGCGTTGCGGTCGCGGAGCGGTGGAGGCGGGCCAGCCGCGCGACCTTGTCGGCCAGCGCCTCGATCCGTTCGGGGCAGGGCGACATGGCGCGGGTCTCGGCGGCCTCGACCGTGGCGGGCTTGCACATCCGGCCACAGCCGTTGCAGCCTTCGGGGTCGTGGCGGCCGGCGAAAACGGTGGGGTTCGTCGCGCCGTCGATCTCGGGCAGCGCGATCAGCATGGTGGTTTCCACCGGGCCGAGGCCACCCGACGCCGCCTGCCACTGGCGCAGACTTTGGAACTCCAGCGGATGGGCGGCAATGTAGGGCACATCAAGCGCGGTAAGTGCCGCAACCGCCGCCGGGCTGTCGTTATAGGCTGGGCCGCCGACGAGGGAGAAGCCGGTCAGGGACACCATCGCGTCGACGCGGCCAAGGAAATAGGCGTCGATCGCGGGGCGGCCGTCGAGGCCCCCGGCAAAGGCGGGCAGGACGGCGATGCCCTTCGCCTCAAACGCCTTGATGACGGCGTCATAGTGCCCGGTGTCGGCGGCCAGGATGTAGGACCGCAGCATAAGAAGACCCACGGTTGCCGTCGCCCCCTTGGGACGCGGCATGTCGCGGACATCAGTGGTGATCCGCGTCTTCAGCGAGGGATGGTAAAGACCCACATCCGGGTAATCGACCGGCGCAGCCGCAACCGCGCCCTTCCAGCCGTGCTTGGTGGCATAGCGTCCGACGAGGAAGCGGACCATCGCCTCCAGATTGTCGTCCGATGCCCCCAGCCAGTACTGCATCGACAAAAACCAGGCGCGCATGTCCTGCGCCTTGCCGGGGATCCAGCGCAGGATCTTCGGCAAGCGGCGCAGCATCGCCATCTGCTTCTGGCCGGAGCCCGACCCGGGTGCTTTCGTCCCGCGCAGCTTCTTCAGCAAGGCCATCGCGCCCGAGGCGGGCTTGGACATGTCCAGATCGCCCATCTTCGTCAGCTTGACGATCTGCGGATCGGCGATGACGCCGACGAACGCGTCCAGCCGGTCGCGGACTTTCAGAAGGTCGGGCAGAATTGCGGTGATGTGCTCTTCGATGAAGAGGAGGTTCGCGACGACGATGTCAGCGCCGGCGACGGCAGCACGGGCGCGGGCAAGGGCGGCGGGGTTTTCAGCCCACTCGGCGGCAGCGTGGACGGAAACCTCGATCCCCGGGAAATCACGTGCCAGACGTGGCGCCACACGGGCCGCAGGGCCTGCGGCATGGGCATCCAGCGTCAGGATCACGAAGCGGTAGGTCGGCGCGCGCGTGGTGCGGCCCTTGGGGGCAAGGGAAGTCTCCAGGTCGGCCCCAGCGGCCGCGATATGGCGGTCATCGCGCATAATGGGCCTTTGCTTCGTAAAGGGTGTCGATGCTGATTGCCGTCACGCCCTTGTCGGCCGCGAACTTCTCGGTGTTGCGCTTGGCCTTGCCGCGCACGAAAAACGGGATCTTCTTCAACTCGCGTTCCGCATCGGCAAGCCAGATCACCTCTCCAGTCTCCGGTTCTTCGATCTTTCTTTCTGCTGAAATATTCCCGCCGGAGGCTTCGACAGCGGCCAGGGGAGCCTCGGGCCGGGCACTTGCCTTGGCACCGTGATGGCTGGGGCCAGCGGCATCGTGGAATTCGAAATCCTCACGGAACATGGTGAGGAGGTGTTCCTCAAGGCCCATGACAAGCGGGTGGACCCAGGTGTCGAAAATCACATTCGCGCCTTCGAACCCCATCTGGGGGGAATAGCGGGCCGGGAAGTCCTGCACATGCACCGGGGCCGAGATCACCGCGCAGGGAATGCCCAGGCGCTTGGCAATGTGGCGCTCCATCTGGGTGCCGAGGATCAGTTCGGGCTGCAGGCGGGCAATCTCGGCCTCGACCTCAAGATAGTCGTCGGTGATCAGGGGTGTCACGCCGTAGGTGGCCGCGGCAGCGCGCAGGGGGCGGGCCTGTTCGCGGTTGTAGCAGCCAAGGCCCACAACCTCGAACCCGATTTCCTTGGCAGCAATGCGGGCGGCGGCGATGGCGTGGGTGCCGTCGCCGAAGATGTAGACGCGCTTGCCGGTGAGGTAGGTGCTGTCAACGCTGGCAGCATACCACGGCTGGCGCAGGCCGGTCTCGGCGGGCAGCGGCAGGCCGGTGATCGTGGCGATCTCGGCCAGGAAATCGCGGGTGGCGTGGGTGCCGATCGGGACGGTTCTGGTGAAGGGCTGGCCGAGGGTCTTTTCCAGATGCCGCGCGGCGGTTTCGGCTGTCTCGGGATACATCAGCACGTTGAAGTGGGCGGCCCCCATGCGGGCGATGTCGGCGGGCGTGGCGTCAAGGGGCGCGCAGACGTTGGCGGTGATGCCCATGGTGGCCAGCAGCCGGGTCAGTTCGGTCACGTCGTCGCGGTGGCGGAAACCAAGCGCGGTGGGGCCGATCAGGTTGCAGGTGACGGCCTCAGAGCGGGCCATGGGCTTGGCGAGGACCTTGACGATCTGGAAGAACGTCTCATCCGCGCCGAAGTTCTCTTTCCGGCTGTAGGAGGGCAGGTCCAGCGGGATCACCGGGCAGGGCAGGTTCAAGGCCTCGGCCAGACCGCCGGGGTCGTCCTGGATCAGCTCCGCCGTGCAGGACGCGCCGACGATCATCGCCTGCGGCTGAAAGCGCGCGTAGGCGTTGCGGGCGGCGTCCTTGAAGAGGTTTGCCGTGTCAGCGCCAAGGTCGCGGGCCTGGAAGGTGGTGTAGGTGACCGGCGGGCGGTGGTTACGCCGCTCGATCATCGTGAAGAGAAGGTCGGCATAGGTGTCGCCCTGCGGCGCGTGCAGGACATAGTGCAGGCCCTTCATCGCGGTCGCGACGCGCATCGCGCCGACATGGGGCGGGCCTTCATATGTCCAGAGCGTCAGCTTCATGCGGCGGCCCCCGGCGTAAGAAGGGCGCGACGGCGCAGCGGCCTTGCGAAAAGGCCCGCCAGATCGGCGGCCTGTTCGTAGAAGTGGACGGGCGTGAACACCAGCTCGATCGCCCATTTTGTGGCGAGGCCCTCTGCCTCCAGCGGGTTGGCAAGGCCAAGGCCGCAGACGGTCAGGTCAGCCCGCGCGGCGCGGGCGCGGTCAAGCTGGAGTTCGACGTCCTGGCCTTCGGAAATGGTGGGGCCATGCGGGAGGAGCGCCAGTTCGGGGGCCATGAGTTCACGGTGAAGATAGGGCGTTCCGACCTCGACCGGGATCATGCCGCATTCGCGGGCGAGGAAGCGGGCGAGGGGGATTTCCAGCTGGCTGTCGGGAAAGAAGAAGATCGACTTGTCGCGCAGGATCTCGGCGACGGCGGCCACGGATTTCTGGGCGCGGGCGCGGGGGGCGGCAAGGACGGCGTCCACCTTGGCGCGGTCAAGACCAAGGGCGTCGGCCACGGCATGGAACCAGAGGGTGGAGCCTTCTTCGCCGAAGGGGAAGGGAGCAGAGATCGGTGTCGCGCCGCGCTTGATCAGGGCGGCGTGGGTGGCGCCAAGGAAGGGCTGCACCAGGATGAAGCGGGTGTTCGGCCCCACGGGCGGCAGGTCGGTCGACCGGCGGGCGGGAAGGGTGCGAACGGGGCCTGCGCCCATGGCGGCTAGGAGCGACAGCATCTGGTCCTCGACCACATCGGGCAGCGCGCCAACGACGAGGAGTTCCGCCGCATCGGTTGCGGGCAGGGCGGGGACCATCGATTCGAGGCAGGCGTCTTCGCCTTCGGTAAACGTCGTCTCGATCCCCGAGCCGGAGAAGTTCAGCACCCGCACATGGGGCGCGTGGATCCCGTCCAGACGTTCGGCGGCGCGAGAGAGGTCGATCTTGATGACCTCGGATGGGCAGGAGCCTACGAGGAAGAGTTGCTTTATGTCCGGGCGGCGAGAGAGAAGGCGGGCAACCTCGCGGTCAAGCTCGGCATTGGCGTCGGCGAGACCGGCCAGATCCTTCTCTTCGAGAATCGCCGTGCCGAAGCGCGGTTCGGCGAAGATCATCACCCCGGCGGCGGCTTGCAGCAGGTGCGCGCAGGTGCGGGAGCCTACGACCAGGAAGAACGCGTCCTGCATCTTGCGGTGCAGCCAGATGATCCCGGTCAGCCCGCAGAACACCTCACGCTGGCCGCGCTCTTTCAGGACGGGGGTGTCGGTGCAGCTGCGGAACGGTGTGTCGAGGCTCATGCCGCCACCCCCCGGTCTGACGCCTGATCCAGCCGGGCGAGGCGCAGCTTGCGCAGGAATTGGCCCGCGTTGATCACATAGGTCAGGTAGGCGGCCAGCGTCACGAACATCAGCTGATGCGGTGTCAGCGCGCCGGTCCACAATCCCCAAAGATACAATGTATGCAGGGCGATGACGGCAAAACTGAATACGTCTTCCCAGAAGAAGGCAGGGGCGAAAAGATACTGGCCGAAGACCACCTTTTCCCAGATCGCGCCGGTCACCATGATGAGATAAAGGACGCCGGTCTTCACCAGGATCGAGATCGTAGCGGCCATGTAGCCCTCCCCCGACCAGAGAAACCGCAGCACCAGGACAAGCGACACCGCGAAGACCAGAAACTGCGCCGGAGCGAGAAGACCTTGCACCAGGGTCCAGGCCGTGGCGTCTCGGCGGGCACGTTCCTCGGCGGTGTAAAGCCGTGGTCTTGGGGTGGGGGCCTTGGTCATCTGCATGGAGGTGAAGCTCTTCCCCGGAGTGGTGTTCTGTTTCCAAACCTACCGAGACAGACGGAAGTGTCAACTAAAACTTACAACATGCCGCAGACAGCTTCGGGTGACAAATCTGACAGGTTTTCGGGAGTTCCTGCCCAAAAACCCATCTTTTCCTGCGAATTCGGCGGGGAGTTGCGCAGCCTAAGGGGAGGATTGGCCCAAAGTGTCAATTTGCTTTGACATTCCGCACACCTTGGCGGACAGTGCAGAAAAGCACCTCGCGGGATATGTTCCGCGCGGTCCTTGGCCCCCGGCCGGCAATAACGCTGGTGGGGTCAGGTTGGAGAGGCGGAATGCGCAACATCAAGCAGGGCGGACCGGTCGTGCGCAGCGAGGGCGAGCTTTCGGCGCTGGCGTGCAGTGTGGTCGTAAGGCTTGCGGCGCGCGGTGGGCTGACGGCCCGACCGGCGGACCTTGACCTCGTCTTGCGGATCCGGACAGCGATCGCGTCGGCCGATCCTGCGCGGTTCGATGCATTGCGCCCGGAGCTGCGCCGCGCCCGGATTTCGGACGCCGATCTGGTCGACAGCTACTTCCCCGAAGTGGCCCGGCTTCTGGGCTGCGACTGGGCAGACGACCGCGCCGGCTGGGCCGATGTGTCCATGGGCATGGCCCGGTTGCAGGCGCTTGTCCACCAGATCAGCCGTGACTGGTCCAACGGGGCCGTCCCGGATGGGGCAGACGTGCTCGTTGTGCTGCCCGAGGGGGAACAGCACGGTTTTGGCGTTCAGGTCCTGGCCGAACAGCTCCGGCGGCAGGGCGTTGCAGTGCACCAGCAGATCGGCGCGCGCCCGTCGCAGCTGCGCAGTCTGGTGCAGGAACGCAGCTACGACTGCGCCCTTATCTCGATCGGTTGCGAAGAAAAGCTAGAGCTTGGCCGCAAGCTGGTGAAATCCTTGAAGGATGGGACGAACGGCAGGCTTTGGGTTGCCGTTGGTGGCGCCGTCCTCGAGCGTGTGGACAACGTGGCCCGCCTGACCGGCGCCGACATTGCCACGAATGATCCGTTCGAGGCGATTGCCGGAGCAGGCCGCGCTTCATTCCTTGGCCGGAGCAGGCTGCAACATCTGGCGCAGACGACCGAGAGACGGCTGGAAGCATCGTGACAACTGACGGACGCCATCTGATGAGTTCGGGCAAGTTGCCCACGATTTCGTCTGACCTCATGTCGGATATCCTGGCGACCGCTGCGGATATCACGCTTCTGGTCGCGCCGTCCCTGCGCATCGTATCGGTGCTGGTGAACCCGGGCCACCACGCCTTTGGCCAGCTGACGGACTGGGAAGGGATGCAGCTGCCTGACATCCTGACAGATGAAAGCCGCCGCAAGCTTGAGGCACGGCTGAACAACCCCGATGGCGTCCGCAAGGGCCAGGCGATCGAGTTGAACCACGCCAGCCAGCAAAGCTGGGACTTCCCGGTGCGCTATTCGATGCACCGGATGGGGCCGGACGGGTCGATCCTGATGCTGGGCCGCGACCTGCGTCCGCTGGCCGAAGTCCAGCAGCAACTGGTCACCGCGCAGCTGGCGCTGGAGCGGGACTATGAGGCACAGCGGGAGCTGGACACCCGGTACCGCGTGCTGATGGACATGACCCGCGACCCGGTGATGCTGGTGTCGATGACCTCGGGCCGGATCACTGACCTGAACCCGGCGGCGGCCCTTCTTCTGGGCGGGGCGAGGCCGGAACTGATCGGCACCGCCGTTGCGCAGGAATTCGACGGCCGGCGCCGGGGAGAGTTTCTGGACGCCCTTGCGAATGTGGCGTCGGTCGATGCGACCACGCCGGTCGAAGTGACTGCCCGGCGGTCGCAGCGGCGGGTGCTTGTCACGCCCAAGCTGTTCCGCGCGGCGGGAGAGCGTATCCTGCTCTGCCTCATCGATCCGGCGGAAAAGGCCGTGCAGGCTTCGGATGAGTTGGGCGAGAACCTTGCGCGGCTTTACCATGAGGGTGTCGATGGCATCGTCTTTGCCGACGCCGAGGGTGTCATCCGCGCCGCGAACGAGGCGTTCCTGAACCTGACCGATGCCAGCGGCATCGCCGCCGTGCGCGGTCGCTCGATCGCCGATTATCTGGTGCGCGGCCAGGTGGACCTGCGGGTCCTTCTGGACAACGTCAAGCGCACGGGGCAGCTAAGGCTTTATGCCACGCGCCTGACGACCGATTTCTCTGGCCAGATCGCGGTCGAGTTGTCAGCCAGCTGGTTGAATGACCGCCCGAATCCGGTGCTGGTGATGGTGATCCGCGATGCAAGCCGTGCCGAAACCCTGCGCCGTGCCGGTGGCGGGTTGCCTGACGAAGGCTCCCGCTCCGTGATGGAGCTTGTCGGGTCTTCGACCTTGCGGGACATCGTGGCCGAAACCACCGATGTGATCGAGAAGATGTGCATCGAGACCGCACTGGAGCTGACGCGCAACAACCGCGTGGCAGCGGCCGACATGCTGGGCCTCTCGCGCCAGTCGCTTTACGTCAAGCTGCGAAAGTACGGCATCGTCAACCGCGACGGCGAGTGACCCGCTTCGCTTGACCTGAATGAATGAAAACTCGCGGCCCTCCTGTCAACTTCGGTTGACACAGGGGAGGGAACCGCCATGCGCATCGTCTTCGTCCATCCGAACTATCACTCTGGCGGGGCCGAGATTGCGGGCAACTGGCCGCCGGCCTGGGTCGCCTATCTGGCGGGGGCCCTGAAGGCCAAGGGCTTCGACGACATCCACTTCATCGACGCGATGACGATGCATGTCCCACCCGAAGAGTTACGCGCAAGGCTGGTGCAGCTGCAACCCGACATCGTCGGCGTAACCTCGATCACCCCGTCGATCTATGCGGCCGAGGAGGTGCTGAAGCTTGCCGCCGACTGCGTGCCGAGGGCGGTGCTTGTGCTGGGCGGGGTCCGCGCCACCTTTATGTTCCGCCAGGTCCTGAGCGAGGCGCCCTGGATCGACGTGATCGTGCGTGGTGAGGGCGAGGAGATCATGCTCGCCCTTGCCGAAGCCGTCCGCGATGGTCGCTGGCCCGAGGATCGCCGCAGGATCAAGGGCCTCGCCTTCCTGGACGGAACCGAGATCGTGGCGACCCAGGCCGCGCCGACTGTGAAGGATCTGGACAGCGTCCGCCCCGACTGGACGCTGATCGACTGGCCGCATTACATCTACATCCCGCTGGGCGTGAAGGTCGCCATCCCCAACATGGCGCGGGGCTGTCCCTTCACCTGTTCGTTCTGCAGCCAGTGGAAGTTCTGGCGCGACTACCGGGTGCGCGACCCGAAGAAGGTGGCCGACGAGATCGAGGATCTGGTGACGAACCATGGCGTCGGCTTCTTCATCCTGGCGGATGAGGAGCCGACCATCAACAAGAAGAAGTTCGTGGAATTCTGCCAGGAGCTGATCGACCGCGGCCTGAACGAGCGGGTGAAATGGGGCATCAACACCCGCGTCACCGACATCTACCGCGACCGTGACCTGCTGAAGTTCTACCGAAAGGCGGGCCTCGTGCATGTCTCGCTTGGCACCGAAGCGGCGGCGCAGTTGAAGCTTGATCTCTTCAACAAGGAAACCAAGGTGGAGGAGAACAAGGAAGCGATCCGCCTGTTGCGTGAGGCGGATATTTTCACCGAAGCGCAGTTCATCGTTGGTCTCGACAACGAGACGCCGGAAACGCTGGAGGGAACCTTCAAGATGGCCTGGGACTGGCAGCCCGACCTTGCCAACTGGTCGATGTATACGCCCTGGCCGTTCACGCCGCTTTTCCAGGAAATCAAGGATCAGGTCGAAGTCTTTGATTTCTCGAAATACAATTTCGTCACGCCGATCATGAAGCCCGCCGCAATGACGCGGGGCGAGCTTCTGGACGGGGTGATGAAGAATTACCGGCGCTTCTACATGCGCAAGGCCCTCTTCCACTATCCCTGGCGCGGGACGGGGTTCCGGCGGCGCTATCTGCTCGGCTGCCTCAAGGCGTTTCTCAAGGCCGGGGTGGGGCGCACCTTCTACGACCTTGGCAAGGCGGGCTACTGGGGGCCGCAGACCAAGGGCAAGGTGGATTTCCACTTCGACGAGACGCGGACAATCGCCGAGGCCCAGGTCGCCGATTGGGAAGCCGCTGCAGACCGGGTCGCCAAGCACAAGGAGCGGCAAGAGGCGGTGCGTGCCCAGATGAAGGACCGCGCAAAGGATCGGGCCGTCCCGGACCTGAATCCGCTAAGCCTTCAAGCCAGCGCCTGCGGCGGCGGGCGAGAGCAGATGCAGGAGCCGGCGGAGTAGCACATGGACGGCGGGACGCCCTTGGCCGACACTGGCGCGCGGATCGGGCCGAACGCGATCCTGCAACTGGTGACGGTGCTGGACCAGACCCTGGGTCGCGCCATGCGTGATCGGGTGATGCGGGCGGCAGGGCAGGCGGTTCCGCCCCCGGACGCCGGCATGTGGCCCGAAGCCGCCTGCCGCGCGGTGCATCAGGTGGTCTACCGCGACCTGCCCGATCAGGCTGAGGGGCTGTTGACCCGTGCCGGGACGGCGACCGCCGACTACATCCTCGCCAACCGCATACCCGGCCCGGCAAAGGCGCTGATCCGCCTTCTGCCCGCCCGCCTTGGCGCGCGTCTGCTGACCTCCGCCATCACCCGTCACGCCTGGACCTTCGCGGGCTCGGGCCGGTTCTGCGTGATCTCGCACCGCCCGCTGGTGCTGGAGATCACCTACAACCCCCTCGGCGGGCCCTGTCACTGGCACGCCGCCGTCTTCGCGCGGCTTTATCAGGCGCTGGTCTGGCCAAATGCCCACGTGACCGCAACGGCTGCAGCCTCGGTCAACCGTTTCGCCATCGCTGCCTGACCACCCTTTCCATGCCGGAAGCCTCCCCTCCCCCTCGTGGGGAGGGATGGGGGTGGAGCTTGCCAAGAAATTCCCACCCGACCCCGGCCCGCGACAAAGCAACGCTTGATTGAATGGCAACTGTAATGTTTAATTGACACATGACTGTCAGCGAGATCATTCACCCCCGCCAATACCCCCAGCCGCGCGCCATGCTGCGGCTGATCAAGCCGATCACCTGGTTCCCGCCGATCTGGGCCTTTCTATGCGGCGCCGTGTCCTCTGGCATTCCGCTCGGCGCGAACTGGCAGACGGTGATCCTGGGCATGGTCCTTGCCGGCCCCATCGTCTGCGGAATGAGCCAGGCCGCAAATGACTGGTGCGACCGCCATGTCGATGCAGTGAACGAACCCGACCGGCCGATCCCGTCCGGCCTGATCCCGGGACGCTGGGGTCTGTGGATCGCCCTCGCGATGACCGGGCTCAGCCTTGCCGTCGGCTGGCTCCTTGGCCCCTGGGGGTTCGGGGCGACCGTGGTCGGCGTCATCGCCGCCTGGGCCTACAGCGCCGAGCCGATCCGACTGAAACGCTCCGGCTGGTGGGGACCAGGCCTTGTCGGCCTGTCCTATGAGGGGCTGCCCTGGTTCACCGGTGCTGCCGTCCTTCTGGGCACTGCCCCGCGTTTCGAGGTCGTCGTCATGGCCGCGCTTTACGCCTTCGGGGCGCATGGCATCATGACACTGAATGATTTCAAGGCCTTGGAGGGCGACCGCCAGCACGGTGTCCGCTCGCTTCCCGTGGTCCTTGGCCCTGAGGTTGCCGCCAAGATCGCCTGCACGGTGATGGGCATGGCACAGGCGCTGGTCGCCTCCTTCCTCCTGGTGCTGGACAAGCCATGGCACGCCTTGGCCGTGACCGGCCTTCTGGCCCTGCAGATCGCCGCGATGCGAATTCTGTTCAAGGACCCCAAGGGCAAGGCCCCATGGTACAACGGCACCGGAGTCGTCCTCTACGTCGCCGGCATGATGGTCACCGCCTTCGCATTGCGGGGGCTGGCATGACGCTATCCTGGACCCAGATCGCGCGGCTGGGTCTGGTGCAGCTGTGCCTAGGCGCGGTGGTGGTGCTGACGACCTCCACGCTGAACCGGCTGATGGTGGTGGAACTGGCGCTGCCAGCCATGCTTTCGGGCGCGCTCGTGGCCCTTCATTCCTTCGTCCAGATCAGCCGCCCCAGCTGGGGCTTCTGGTCCGATGCGCAGGGCAACCGAACGCGCTTCATCATCGGCGGCATGGCGATTCTGTCCTCTGGTGCCTTCCTCGCCTCGCTGATGGTGGCGCTGGGGATCGCCGGGCAGGGCTGGGGACTGGTGGTTTCGGTCCTCGCCTATGTGCTGATCGGCCTTGGGGCAGGGGCCTCCGGCACCTCGCTTCTGGCGCTCCTCGCCTCGGGCTGCGCGCCGGATCGGCGGGCGGCAGCGGCGACGATCACCTGGCTGATGATGATCTTCGGGATCGCCGTCACTTCCGGCGTGATCGGTGCGCTGCTGGACCCCTATTCCCCCCAGCGCCTGATGGTCATCGTCGCCGTCGTCACCCTTGGCGCGGTCGCCCTGACCGCCGCCGCCATCTGGGGCATCGAGCGCCGCGTCATCCCCGCGCGCCTGCCCGACGACACCCCCTTGCTCAAGGGCTTGGCCGAGGTCTGGTCCGAAACCCGCACGCGTGTGTTTACCCTGTTCATCTTCCTTTCCATGACCGCCTTCTTCCTGCAGGAGCTGATCCTTGAGCCCTATGCGGGCCTCGTCTTCGCTTACTCTCCCGGCCAGTCCACGTCGCTTTCGGGCGCGCAGCATGGCGGGATGTTCGTCGGCATGCTGGCCGTGGGCATCGCGGTGTCCTTCCTGAAGATCGGCACCTTGCGCGCCTGGGTTACGGCGGGCTGCGTCGGTTCGGCGGTGATGCTGCTGTTGATCGCGGCGCTGGGGCAACTTGGAATCGGCTTCCTGACCCCCGCCGTAACGGTGCTTGGCGTCTTCTCCGGCATGTTCGCCATCGCCTCCATCGGCGCGATGATGCAACTGGCCGGGCAGGGCCGCCCAGGCCGCGAAGGCACGCGGATGGGCGTCTGGGGCGCTTCGCAAGCCATCGCCCAGGGGCTTGGCGGATTTGCCGGGGCAGCGCTTGTCGATGTCCTGCGCCTGTCGGGCGACACGGCGGATGCCTTCGGCCTCGTCTTCGTGATCGAGGCGCTTCTTTTCCTTGCCGCGGGGCTGATGGCCTGGCGGATCATCGACGGCGGCCGCCTGCGCGCCTCCGCCCCCAATCTTGTTCCGGGAGAATGACATGACCTATGACGTGTTCGTTGTGGGCGGCGGGCCTTCCGGGGCAACCGCGGCCGAAGACCTTGCCCGTGCGGGCAAGCGCGTGGCGATGCTGGACCGTGATGGAAGGATCAAGCCCTGTGGTGGTGCGATCCCGCCCCGCGCCATTCAGGATTTTGCGATTCCTGACGACTACATCGTCGCCAAGGTGAACACCGCGCGCATGATCTCGCCCACCGGCCGGTCAGTCGATATCCATATCGAGAATGGCTATGTCGGCATGGTGGACCGTGAGCATTTCGACGAGTTCCTTCGCGCCCGCGCCGTCAAGGCCGGGGCGGACCGCCTCACCGGCACCTACCTGCGAATCGAGCGCGACAGTGCGGGCACCCATGTGGTCTGGCGCGACAAGGCGTCCGGCGAAGAGCGGCGCAGCCATACGCGCCTCATCATCGGTGCCGATGGCGCGCGCTCGGTTGTGGCGCGGGACGAGGTTCCGGGTGGCGACACGATCCCTTACGTCATCGCCTATCACGAGATCATCAAGGCTCCGGAGGCGCTGGCGGCGGCCAACGCCGACTACGACCCGGGGCGCTGCGACGTGATCTATGACGGCCGGATCAGCCCCGATTTCTACGGCTGGATCTTCCCGCATGGTGATCAGGCAAGCGTCGGCATGGGCACCGGCATAGACGGGGTAAACCTGAAGGAAGCCACGGCTGCCTTGCGCGCTTCGGCTGGCCTGACAGCTTGCGAAACCATCCGCCGCGAAGGCGCGCCGATCCCGCTGAAGCCGTTGGACAAGTGGGACAATGGCCGCGATGTCGTCCTGGCCGGCGATGCCGCCGGGGTGGTGGCCCCGTCATCGGGTGAAGGCATCTATTACGCCATGCTGGGCGGGCGCGTGGCCGCGACAGCGGCGCAGGCTTGCCTTGCCTCGGGCAAGGCCCGCGACCTGAAGCTCGCGCGGAAACTGTTCATGAAGGACAACAAGACCGTGTTCAAGGTCTTGCGGTCGATGCAGGACGCCTACTACAAGTCCGACGAACGGCGGGAGCGCTTTGTCAGCCTCTGCCATGACATCGACGTGCAGAAGCTGACGTTCGAGGCTTACATGAACAAGAAACTCGTGGCCGCGCGGCCCCTGGCGCATCTGAAGATCGGCGTGAAGAATGTCGCGCATCTGATGGGCTGGGTCAAACCAAGCTGGACCTGATCATGGACGGCAGCCTTGAAGAAATGATCCCGGCCTGGGTCGACGGGCGCCTGCAACCGCTTGGAAAACTTGAGGTTCACCAGCGCGGTCTTCGCCACAAGGCCGTGTCGATCTTTGTCCTCGACGGACCGCGCGTGCTGATCCAGCAGCGGGCGGCGGGCAAGTATCACACGCCGGGCCTTTGGGCCAACACCTGCTGCACCCATCCCCGCTGGGACGAAGACGCCGCCACCTGCGCCGTGCGCCGCCTGCGCGAAGAACTTGGGATCACCGGCCTTTACCCCGCCTTCGCCGGCCGCGTCGAATACCGCGCCGATGTGGGGCAGGGCCTGACCGAGCATGAGCTGGTCGATATCTTTGTCGCCGAGGCAGTCTCTGACCTGCGCATCCAGCCGAACCCTTCGGAGGTGCAGGCCGTCCGTTGGGTCGACCTTTATGACCTGACGGCCGAAGTGCTGCGCAGCCCGGACCAGTTCACGCCCTGGCTGCGGATCTACCTGACCGAGCACATGGACCGCATCTTACGCGCGCTTGCCGGAAACCTCCGGTAGGCGTCTGGCGCCAAATTTCTTCGAAGGATTTGCAAATCTTTTCCAAAAGATTTGGTCCCAGGCCCAAGCGTTCAGCGCGCCAGCCAGGCCATGATCGTTGCCGCAACAGTTGCTGCGTCCTCTTCATGCGCCAGATGCCCCAGGCCCGGCAATTCCACGAAATCCGCCTGGGGCAGCATCCCCGCCGCCTGGCGTGAGACGTTCGGTGGCACCACCCTGTCCCCCGCAGTGGCCAGCAGCAGTGTCCGGACCTTCAACTGCGCTGCCCGCGCCATCAGCCGGTCGATTCGCCATTGCGCCATCATGCCAAGCGTCCCGTCGACATGGGCCGCCTTGCGCACAAGCGTCAGGTACTGCGACACCCCTCGTGCGTCCAGCGGGGAGCCGGTGTTTGCCAGAAGGCTGCCAACCTTCGCCTCGGTCCCCCAAAGCCGGCTGATCACCGAGGGCACGAACGGCGTCGCCGACAGTGCCCGCGCGAGGAGCGGGAACAGGAACCCCGCGGCCCCGTCGAACTGACCCAGGGCCGCGTTGATGCCGACGACCGCCCGCAGCGGAATCAGCGTCGACAACTGCAGTGCCAAGGGTGCCCCGGCGGAATGGCCGATCACCACTTCCGGCTGCCAGCCCTTCTGCGCCAGAAGGGTGGCAAGGTCCTCCGCCATCGTCTCGATGCCAAAGCGGTTGCGTGACCCGGGCCGGGTAAATCCCTGGCCCGGCAGGTCCGGCACGATGCAGCGCCAGCCAGCAAGGGCCGGGATCAGGTTGCGAAAGGAATGGCCCGAGGCTCCTGCACCGTGCAGAAGCAGCACGGTCGGGCCGGTGCCATGGTCGACCACGCACCAGTCATGGGGCTTGGCGCGGATCTGGCGCGCCTCGGCCCGAAAGGGCCAGTCCTGGGGAAGGGTATTTGTCATCCCGAGCCAGCTTGCAGTGGCGCAAGCGCCGCCTCGAGGGCCGATGAGAGGCGCTCTGCCGTGGCGCGGGGCAGGGGCAGATAGGCCGCCCCCAGCTGGATCGACAGCGCGCGAAGCCCCTCCTGCGGGCGGGTGGCGGTGTCGATCACCACGCCCGGAAACCCTGCGCGCCCCCAGGCCTTCGCCGCCTCCGACGCTTCGGCCTCTGCCCGCGCGCGGCCGGGCGTGCCGTCCAGCGCGATGTTCGCCCGCCCGTCCGTAAGCAGCGCCAGCACTGGCGTCAGCCCCTTGGCCCGCGCCCGCACCGCCGTTTCCTGCGCCATCTGGAGCGCTGCGGCGAGGGGCGTGCCGCCACCGCCCGGCAGCCCGGCAAGCCTGCGCTTGGTCTGCACCAGGGATCGCGTCGGCGGCAGGATCAGTTCCGCTCCCGCCCCGCGAAAGGCGATCAGCGCCACATGGTCGCGCCGCGCGTAGGCCCGCGCCAGCAGAAGTTCGACCGCCCCCTTCGCCTCGGCCAGTCGCGCCAAGGCGGCAGAGCCGGAGGCATCGACGGCGAAGATCAGCACGCGTTCGTTGCGCTCCTGATATCGTCTTATCCGCAGGTCCGAGGGGCGGATATGCACCAGGCGTTCCTGCAGCGCGGTCTTGCGCCGCATCCCCTGCCAGGGGGCCGCTGCGCGCAAGGTCGCGATCAGGTCCAGCCTGAGGCCCGCCGAAGGCCGCCCCGGCCGCGCCGACAGGGGCCGCCCGTGCTTGTGCCCCGGCCGCGCCTCGCCCGATCCCGTCGCCCCCCCGGTCGCCTTTGCGGCGCGGGCGATGGCAAGGCGGTCAAGCAGTGCCTCGGGCAAGGCGGCTCGGACGGCTTCCAGCACCAGTTCCTCGGGGATGTCGCTTGGGTCAGGACGGTCCTCGCCCTCGCTTTCGCCCTCGTTTTCCGGTTCGAGGGCAGGCGGAGGCGGCGCATCGTCCGACGCCTGCGGCCAACGCGTGGCGCGGTGGGCGAAGGTGAGTTCCGCCGCCGTGGTCACATCCTCGGCCCTGACCCCCGTATGCCCCCGCAAGGCCGCAAGCACCCGCGCCAGCCGCAGTGCGAGGAGTGGGGCGCGCAAGGAATAGATGCCAAGGCTCAGCGCCACACCCGCCAGCGTCGTCGCGGCCTTGGACGGCACCCGCAGCGTCAGAAAGCGCGCGCGGGCGGCGGCGATCTGGCCTTCGTCCAGCGCCAGCGGCACAGCTTCGGCCAACGGGATATCATCCAGCGAGAGGAACAGCGCCAGACGGTCGGCCAATGCCGCCGGCAAGGCTTCCTCGTCCTCTGCGCCTTCATCCAGCGCCACAAGGCAGTGCCTGGGGACGTCCAGCGCCTGCGCCAGCCGCGCCGCCAGCCCCGCCGGGCAGCGCTCCGCCATCGTCAGCAGCAGCAGCGACGGCTGTGCCAGAATGCCAGCGGTGCGGACCTGCCGCCCCTCGGCCAACGTTGCGGTCAGGTCCAGCCCGCCAAACAGCGCCTCATCCCCAAGCGAGGGATGCAGGCGGCGCAGCGGCACGGGCAGCGCCGACAAGGCCCCGGTCACCGCATCGCGCACCGGGCCAACCCGCCCGCGCAGCCACAAGCCGCCAAGGCCGGCCGGATCGACCGCAAGCGCCGACAGTGCCAGCCGAACCCGTTCCCAGGCCGGGGATGTCACTACCGGATCAGCAATGGCTGACATCTCGGTCAGGGCAGAACCTCCGCCAGCGTCCGGCCGACGCGCGCGGCAGAGCCTGCCTCGTCCAGCGGATCCCGGCGCAGGCGGTGTGACAGGGCCATCGGGGCCACCCGCCGCAGATGGGCGCGGCGCACCGTGGTGTCGCCCTCGAAGGCCGCCAGGGCCCGGGCGGCACGCAGAAGCGTCAGTTCGCCCCGCAACCCGTCGGACCCCAGCGCCAGGCACAGTGCCGCGCAGTCATGCAGCACCACGCCGGGGGTCTTCAGCTTTGGCAGGGCCTCCCGCGCGGCGAGGATCTGGTTGCGCAGGCCGGCGTCCATCACCCGCCAGGTCTTCATGAACCTGTCATACTGGTTTTCATAGGCATCGCGGCGGCGTATCACCTCCACGCGTGTCTCGATGTCCTTCGGCGAGGTCACCTCGACCGACAGCCCGAACCGGTCCAGGAGCTGCGGGCGCAACTCACCCTCCTCCGGGTTGCCGGACCCCACCAGCACGAAGCGCGCCGGGTGGCGGATCGACAGGCCTTCGCGCTCCACGACGTTCTCGCCGGACTGTGCGACGTCCAACAGAAGATCGACGATGTGGTCCTCCAGAAGGTTCACCTCGTCGATGTAGAGATACCCACGATTGGCCCGCGCGAGGAGCCCCGGCTCAAACGCCTTCTCCCCCCGCGTCAGGGCGCGTTCGATGTCCAGGGCTCCCACCACCCGGTCTTCGGTCACGCCCAGCGGCAGGTCGACGACAGGTGTGGGCTTGGTGATGATCCGGTCCGACACGATCTCGGCCCAGTCCGGGCAGAGGTCGCGGCGCGGGGCGTTGATCGGACAGCCCTCCACCGCCTCGATTGGCGGCAGCAGGGCGGCCAGCGCGCGGACGGCAGTGGACTTCCCGGTTCCCCGGTCGCCAAAGACCAGAACGCCGCCAATGCCAGGGTCGATCGCCGTCAGCGTCATCGCGGCCTTCATGTCCTCTTGCCCGACGATGGCCGAGAAGGGGAAGGGTTGGCGCGGGCTATTGGTCTTGGTCGGGACTTTGGTCATCGGGAACTCATTCGGCAGGGATCGAGGTCGGGGGTGACCATGGGCAGGTTGCAGTATCAGTCCGGACACCAGACGGCGCAACCGCCAAGGCGGCAACAAGGGTGTCGCTTCCCTCCTCCCTCGTGGGGGAGGGAGGGGGCGGGGGGGACGAGAACGGTGCGGAGGGCTCAGCGAAACTGAACCCCGCCAGCAATGGCAAACCATTCCAGTGCCCTTCGACCCCCAGAACCCGGAACCGGGCGTAAAGCTCGTCAGTGAACCAGTCCTCATCCCGCACCGCCTGGATCGCGCGGCCATGCGGGCCGTCGCCCCGGGCAAAAAGGGCCATGGAGGCGGGGTCGGGCCAGATGGAAAAGGTGATCTGGTGCAAAAGCGGGACCTCACCGATGCCGATCTTGAAGAGCACGTTCGGGTCCGCCCCGATCACCGCCGAGATGCCGGGCACCCGCTTCCAGAACCGCAACGCCCGGCCCGGCTTGACGCTGGCCCTCGTCAGCACGGCAAGCGGGCCTTCGCGGGGGGCGGCCTGCGGTTCGGGCACGAACGGATTGACCCCGGCCCAGGACCCGCGCGCCGACATCGGCTGCATGAAGACGCTGCACCCCTCTGCCGCGTGGGACCGCCAGCGTTGCCAGACCGGGCTGGTCGCGATCTGGTGCCGCGCCGTCGCCTCGTCCGGCCAGGCGGCGAGAATCGCCCAGACACCCCAGTTCGGTTTCGGAGTGAACCCCTCGCCCGTGCCGGACCCGCACAGCTTCCAGAACATCAGATGCGGCTCACGTCGCAGCGCAAGGCGAGCGGCTGCCATCTGGCCGATGACCCAAAGCCGTGAGCCAAAGCCTTCGAAGCGGAACAGGCTGAGTGTGGCAATCGGCATTCACGCGGTCCAGTGTAATGGTACCCTGACACTTTACCGCATTTGCCGCCCACGGGAAGGCTCTTTCACTGCATGAACTGCAGAGTTGTAAATCTGGATGGACACTCTATCATCCTTGCCATGACCTTGCAGCACCACCCCCCGCCCCGCCCCGAAACTTCCCCCGGACAGGGCCAGGCCCTTGTCATCGGTGCCGGTCTTGGCGGACTTGCCACCGCCATGCGCCTTGGCGCCAAGGGCTGGCGCGTCACCGTCGTCGACCGGCTGGACCGCGCCGGGGGCCGTGGCTCCTCGATCACCGACAAGGGCCACCGCTTCGACCTTGGCCCGACGATCATCACCGTCCCGCAGATCCTGCGCGAGCTTTGGGCCACCTGTGGCCGCGATTTCCACGCCGATGTCGACCTGCGCCCGATGGACCCGTTCTACGAGATCCGCTTTGACGACGGCGAACGCTTCACCATGCGCACCGGCCAGGCCGCGATGGAGGCCGAGGTTGCCCGCGTGTCCCCTTCAGACTTGCCCGGCTTCCAACGCTTTCTGAAGGACGCCAAGGCGCGCTACAGCTTCGGCTTCGAAGACCTTGGCCGCCGCCCGATGCACAAGCTGATGGACCTGGTAAAGGTCCTGCCCACCTTCGCGATGATGCGCGCCGACAGGTCCGTCCATTCCCACGCCGCTTCCCGTGTCAAGGACCCGCACCTGCGCTTTGCGATGTCCTTCCATCCGCTGTTCATCGGCGGTGATCCGTTCCGCGTCACCAGCATGTATTCCCTCGTCAGCCACCTCGAGGCGTCCTTTGGCGTCCACTACGCGATGGGTGGGGTGCAGGCGATCGCCGATGCCATGGTCCGCGTGATCGAGGGGCAGGGGGGCCGCGTCCTCCTGGGGATGGAGGTGGACGAAATCACCGTCGCCCAAGGCCGCGCCTCGGGGGCAACGCTGAAGGATGGCCGCAGATTCCAGGCTGAGGTTGTCGTGTCCAACGCCGATCCGGGTTTCACCTATGGCCAGCTTTTGCGCAACCACGTCAAGCGTCGCTGGACTGACAAGCGCATGGCCCGCGCGCGCTGGTCGATGGGTCTTTTCGTCTGGTATTTCGGCACCAGGGGCACCCGTGATCTCTGGCCCGACGCTGGCCACCACACGATCCTTGTCGGCCCGCGCTACAAGGACCACATCCGCGACATCTTCCGCACCGGTCACCTGGCCCGCGACATGAGCCTTTATGTCCACCGCCCCACGGTCACCGACCCCTCCGCCGCCCCCGCAGGCGATGACACCTTCTATGTCCTCAGCCCCGTGCCCCACCTTGGCCACAACGCCGCCAACTGGGCGGAAGAGACGGAAATCTACCGCAATCGCATGGCCGACATTCTGGAAAAACGCCTGATCCTCGGCTTTCGCGACAAGATCAGTGCCGAAGTCACCTTCACCCCCGAGACC
>JANPJZ010000279.1:0-31975 GCA_031425795.1 Rhodobacter sp.
GCTGAACGTGGCCGCAAGGTTATCCCCCCCGCTCTCGATCAGGATCAGGTCCAGGTCCGGATGCAGCACCCGCAAGTCCGCGACGGCGGCAAGGTTGATGCTGGCATCCTCCCGGATCGCGGTGTGCGGGCAACCCCCCGTCTCCACCCCCCGGATGCGGTCGAGGGGGAGCACCTGCGCCCGCATGAGGTACTCCGCATCCTCCCGCGTATAGATGTCATTGGTGATCACCGCCATCGAGCAGCGCCCCGCCAAGGCCCGGCACAGCGCTTCGGTGAGGCTGGTCTTGCCCGCCCCGACCGGCCCGCCGATCCCCACCTTGAGAGGGCCGTGCTTCGAAGCGCTCATGTCTTGAAAATCCTCACGTCCAGCTCCTCATGCCGCATCGCCGCCATCTCTGCCGCCAGGGCCGAGGTCCCGATCTCCCCCACCTCCGCCGTCACCGCAAAAGCCGCGATTTCGCCGATCAATGGGTGCAGGCCCGCCAGCATCGCCTGTCCCTCGGTCTGGCCCAAGGGGGCGAACCGCGTCGCACAGGCCACCAGATTTGCCGCGAACGCATGGAGGTAGACCGCCACCACCTCTTCGGCCGGAAGGTCAAGGCCCGCCGCCGCCTCGCCCACCGCCACCGGCAGGCTGCGCGGCTGGAGATCGCGCCCGGTCAGCGCCGCCACCGTCCGCGCGAAGGCGGCCCCCTGTTCCAGCGTTTCGCTCAGCCGCTCCTTCGAGCCCGCCATTGCCCGCGCCACCCGGTCCAGCCCCCCGGATTCCCCGCCCCGCAGCACCGACGCAAGCAGCACCGCGTCCGTCTGCCCCGAGCCGTGCCACAACACGCCCGCGATCCAGGCCCCGATCCCCGCCGCACTGCGCTCGCCCTCGTAGATCACCGTCTCCAGCCCGTGCGAATAGGCGTAGCCCCCGGTCGGGAAGGCCGGGGACAGCCACTGCAGCAGGGTCAGAAGGTCAGTGCGCATGGCCCATCGTGCGGCCCAATCCATAGGCCCCCCCTTCTGGCGTGAAGGGCTCCCGCGCCTCCGTCACCGTGGCGCCAAGGCCCCGCAGCATGTCGGCCAGCACATGGTCGGCCCGGATCACCAGCCGGCCCGCCTCGATCTGGCAGGGCGTGTGCCGGTTGCCGATATGCCAGGCCAGGCGGACAAGATCGCCCCGGATCACAAGCACCGGCTCCTCTGCGGCGGCGATTTCGACAATCCGGCCGTCAACCAGCTCGAAGGCGTCGCCCGCCAGCAGGTTCGTCGTCTCCACAAGGTCGACCATGAACGGCTCACCCGAGGCCATGGTCAACCGCTTCCTGCGCAAAAAGCGCTCGTCATAGCCCAGCACCACGCGCCCGGTGGCAAGCCGGGGCCACTGGCCGGCACGGTGCAAGGTCTGGGCGGCAGGCAGGGTCATGCGGTCCTCTTAATGATTCTCTCAGATTTTGAGTCGATGGTAAGGGCAAGGAACAAAGGAGGATCAAGATGACCCATAACAGGCTTGCCCTTGCTGATGAACTTGCTGAAATCCGCGCTCAGATCGCGCGACTGAAGCATCGCGAACAGGCGCTCTCGTCGATCGAGCACCACTTTCCGGTCATCCCGGTCTTCCGTCGTGGCTGGCCGGTGCAACGCGCCAAAGAAGAAGCTCCAGTTCACGCCTGAACTGTCAATAGAGGAAGTAACGCTGCGCAAGCGGCAACTCCCGCGCGGGCTCGCAGGTCAGAAGGACACCATCGGCCCGCACTTCATAGGTCTCGGGGTCAACCTCGATGACCGGCGTGGCAAAGTTCAGCTTCATGTCGCGCTTGGCCAGACCCCGGGTGCCTTCGACGGCGATGGTATCCTTGGCCAGACCATAGCTGCTCTTGATGTCGGCCTCGAGGCCCGCCTTGCTGACGAAGGTCACCGCGTTTCGGGTCACGCTGCCGCCATAGGCGCCGAACATCGGACGGGTGTGCACCGGCTGCGGCGTGGGGATGGAGGCGTTCGGGTCGCCCATCTGCGCCACGACGATGCAGCCGCCGATCAGGACCATCTCGGGCTTCGCGCCGAAAAAGGCCGGGGACCAGAGGACGAGGTCGGCGCGCTTGCCTTCCTCGATGCTGCCCAAGTGCCGCGACATGCCATGCGCGATGGCGGGGTTGATCGTGTATTTGGCGATGTAGCGCCGGACGCGAAGGTTGTCGTTGTCGCCCTGCTCCCCCTCCAGCCGCCCGCGCTGGACCTTCATCTTGTGCGCGGTCTGCCAGGTGCGGGTGATGACCTCGCCCACCCGGCCCATCGCCTGACTGTCTGAAGAGATGACGGAGAACGCGCCGAGGTCGTGCAGGATATCCTCGGCCGCAATCGTCTCGCGCCGGATGCGGGATTCTGCGAAGGCCACATCCTCGGGCACGCGGCGGTCGAGGTGGTGGCAGACCATCAGCATGTCGAGGTGTTCCTCGATCGTGTTGACGGTGTAGGGCATCGTCGGGTTGGTCGAAGACGGCAGGATGTTCTGCGATCCCACAACCTTGATGATGTCCGGCGCATGACCGCCCCCCGCGCCTTCGGTGTGGAAGGCATGGATCGTGCGGCCGGCGATGGCCTTCAGCGTGTTCTCGACAAAACCGCTTTCGTTCAGCGTGTCGGTGTGGATCATCACCTGCACGTCCATCGCGTCGGCCACGGTCAGGCAGCAGTCGATGGCACCCGGCGTGGTGCCCCAGTCCTCATGTAGTTTCAGGGAGGACGCCCCGGCGCGGACCTGTTCCACCAAAGCAGCGGGGAGGGAGGCATTGCCCTTGCCCGCAAAGGCGAGGTTCATCGGAAAGGCGTCCGCCGCCTGCATCATCCGCATCAGGTGCCAGGGGCCGGGGGTGCAGGTGGTGGCAAGCGTGCCATGCGCGGGGCCGGTGCCACCGCCGAGCATTGTGGTGATGCCGGAATGGAGCGCATCATCAATCTGTTGCGGCGCGATGAAGTGGATATGGGCATCCATCCCCCCCGCCGTCAGAATACGCCCCTCGCCAGCAATGATCTAGGTCCCCGGGCCAATGATCACGTCCACGCCGGGTTGCGTATCAGGGTTCCCGGCCTTGCCGATCTTGGCGATGCGGCCATCCCGCAGGCCGACGTCGGCCTTCACGATGCCCGTCCAGTCCACGATCAGCGCGTTGGTGATGACCGTATCCATCGCTCCTTCGGCCCGGGTCAGCTGGCTTTGCCCCATCCCGTCGCGGATCACCTTGCCGCCGCCGAACTTCACCTCGTCGCCATAGCGCAGCGCATTCGCCCCGTCCGAACTGCGTTCGGCGATCAGATCCCGCTCCACCTCGATGATCAGTTCGGTGTCGCCCAGACGCACCTTGTCGCCCACCGTGGGGCCATACATGTCGGCATAGGTCTTGCGGGAGATGGTGGCGGGCATGTCGTCCTCTCAGGCCTTGAAACGGTCGTCCACCGGGACGGAAAGCGCGGTCGCCAGGGCATTGGTCTGGGATGCCATGGCGATGACGGCCAGAAGCTCGCCATGCTGGGCCGGGGTCATCCCCTTGGCGCGGGCAGCGGCGGTGTGGGAGTGGACGCAGTAGTCGCAGCCGTTGGCGGTGGAGACGGCGATGTAGATCAGCTCTTTCACCAGCGGGTCGAGCGCGCCGGGGGCCATCACCGCCTGCGCCCTCTCCCATGTCGCTTTCAGCGTGGCCGGGTCATGGGCCAGCGCGCGCCAGAAGTTGTTGACGTAGTCGGTCTGCCGCTTGGCGCGGATGTCGTCGAAGGTGGCGAGGGCCTCGGCCCCCGCCTCCTCGTCCGCCAGAAGGGGGACGGTCGCCATTCAGACGACCGCCATGATGCGGGCCGGGCCGCCCGTGCCGGTCTTGTGCTTCGGCGCGCCGATGAAGACGGTGGCCCCCGTTGCAGGCAACTGGTCGAGGTTGGCCATGTTCTCGATCCCGAAGCGCCCGCCCGGCAGCCAGCTGAAATGCACCGCGAAATCGGCGGAGTTGCCGGGGTCGAGCGACAGGGTGTCCACGCCGATGGAGGCGACATTCAGCCCCGCCAGCATGTCCGTCGCGGCCTTGGAGAAACCGGGGAAGGCAAGCTTGCCGTCGGGGGTGTTGCGGAATTCCGGGCTGGCGACCTTGGCCGACCAGCCGGAGTTCATCGCGACACAGGACCCCGCCGGAATCTCGCCATTGGCGGAGACCCAGGCTTCGATGTCGGCGGTTTCCACCATCGCGTTCGGATCTTCGGCGGCCTTGGCGGTCAGGTCGATCACGCAAAGCGGGCAGACGAGCTGCTCGGGCGCGAGGTCAGCGACCGAGGTGCCGTCGGCGGAGAAGTGCAGCGGCGCGTCGATGTGGGTGCCGGTGTGTTCGAAGATCGTCAGCTTCCAGAGCTGGTAGCCGTTGCCCTCGAACTTCACCGCCGGTTCGTAGATGATCCCAGGATTGCCGTCGAAGGTTGGGAAGGCGCCGTCATAGGCGTGGGTCAGGTCCACGACTTTGCCCGCGGCTTGGGCAAGCGCGGGCTTGGCAGTCAGCAGGCCGCTTGCCACGACAGCAGCGGTCGTTGAAGCAGCACCCGTGAACAGCGAACGGCGCGACAGCATGGAGGATTTTATGTTCTCGATCAGGCAGGCGTCACACATCGGTCAGTCTCCCGTGTTGAAGGTGCGCCCAGCGTCTGCCTGCGAGGCCTGTCACGTCAAGCCTCATCCCAAAGGCCCCATGACCTTCTGGTTGAAGCCGTAGACGACCCGGGCACCGGAGAGCGGCACCAGCCGCACCTCGCGGGTCTGGCCCGGCTCGAACCGCACCGCCGTGCCTGCGGCGATGTCCAGACGTTTGCCCATGGCTGCGTCCCGGTCGAAGGCGAGGCCGGGGTTCGTCTCGGCGAAGTGGTAGTGGCTGCCGACCTGAACCGGCCGGTCGCCTGTATTGGCAACCATCAGCACCGTGACCTCCGCCCCCTCGTTCAGGGTCAGATCGCCTGCGGCCGGAAAGACCTCACCGGGGATCATTTGCGGCGCTTCAGGAGAGCAAGGACCGCTCCCCCGCCGAAGATGGAGCCCATGAGCGCGGCGGAGACCCAGCCGAACTCCACCCCGTGCGGGTGGTGGTGCAGGCCTTCGTGCGCAAGCGCGGGCGTGGCGAGGAGCGGCAGGACGAGGAGGGTCAGGCGGGACATGGGGTTCCTCTCAGCGGATCGGGTGATGGACGGTGACAAGCTTGGTGCCGTCCGGAAAGGTCGCCTCGACCTGGACGGAGTGGATCATCGACGGGATGCCGTCCATGCACTGATCGGCGGTGATGACATGGGCACCGGCCTCCATCAGGTCGGCGACGGAGCGGCCATCGCGGGCACCTTCGACGACGAAATCGCTGATCAGCGCGATGGCCTCGGGATGGTTCAGCTTCACGCCCCGCGCAAGGCGGCCACGGGCGACCATGGCGGCGAGGCTGACCAGAAGCTTGTCTTTCTCACGCGGGGTCAGGTTCATGGGGTCCTCAAACTTGCCAGACGCGCGGCAGGGGCTGGCCCTGGCGCAGGATGTGAAGGGCGCGGATGATCTGGCGGCGCAGGGGCCAGCCGTCGGGGGCGAGCATCCGCACCACCGTCCGACCCGCGAAAGCACTGGCGGCGGCGGTGACACCTGGTTCATCCAGCACCTGGCGCAGCGGTTGCAGCGGGGCCTCGCCGGTCATCACGATGGTTGCGAAGGCCCGTGCCGCTTGCAGGGTGGCGCTGCCGTGCAGGGCTTGAGGGTCCACCGCCAGGGGGTCGATCCACCAGGCCGCGCCCTCCACCCTTATCTCGCGGCGGTCGCGAAAGCGGACCTCGCGCACAGTTTCGCCCATCGCGGCGCGGCCAAGGACGACGGCCTCCAGCGCCAGGCATCCGGCACCGGGGGCAAGGTCGATCACCGTGCGGCGATCAAGGGCAGCGCGGTCGAAGAGGATCGTCCCCTGTGGCAGCCAGTCAAGCCAGCCGTCGCGACCGACAGCCAGGCGAACATCCATCCGCGCAGGCAATCCGGTCGCCTTGTAGGCGCGCTCTGCCGTCTGGGTCGTCGCCACCGCGCGGCCCGCCATGTCCAGCCCGAAGCGCAGATGATCGCCGGAGGTGAGCCCACCCGACGTGTTGAGAAACACCACCTCCCGGCCCGCTGCACCGCCCGGCAGGATTGCCTTGGCCGAGCCCTCGGTCCGCAGCCGCAACAGCCCAGTGGCCGACAGGGTCACCACGGCTTCGCCCTTGGCGCGCTGCATCGTCTCGATCGGCTGGAATGCGGTCATTTGGCCCCCCAAGGAGGACTGTCAGCGTGACGGGGGGGCAATGACAACGCCGGGCCTGAAAGCCGCCTGTGCCACCAGGCCGATGCGCCAGCTCCCGCCCATTTTGCAGGCATTCCGCCCAAGGATTGCGCTGCCTGGGAAGTCAGCCCTCGATCAGCACCCGCACCCGCGCCACGCCTTCGGCCACCAGCCCTGCATCGCCCCGCGCCTCGACGTTCAGCCGTAGCAGCGGCTCCGTATTCGACGCCCGCAGGTTCAGCCGCCAATCGCCGAAGTCGAGAGACAAGCCGTCTGTCCGATCCTCCGCCCGTGAAAGCGGCGCCAGCGTCGCGCGCACCCGTGCCATCACGGCGGTGGTGTCCGGCACGGTGAAGTTGATCTCGCCCGAGGAGGGGTGGTCGCGCCGCAAGGCCTTGGCCAGATCAGCCAGGCTGGTTCCGCTCTGCGACATCAGACCAGCGACCAGAAGCCAGGGGATCATCCCGGAGTCGCAACACATGAAGTCGCGGAAGTAGTGATGCGCCGACATCTCACCGCCGTAGACCGCGCCGGTCGCCCGCATGGCGGCCTTCAGGAAGACATGCCCCGTCGGGGCAAGGACCGACCGCCCCCCGGCCTTCGCAACCGTATCCTGCACGGCCCACAAGACGCGCGGGTCATGCACGATGGCTCCGCCGGGATGCAGCGCCAATTGCGCCCGTGCCAGCAGGGCCACGACATGCTCGCCGTCCACAAAAGCGCCCTGCCCGTCAAACAGGAAACACCGGTCGAAATCGCCGTCGAAGGCGACGCCCATGTCCACCCCCGCCGTCCGCACCGCCGCTTCCGTTGCCGGGCGGTTTTCGGACAGGAGAGGATTGGGAACGCCGTTCGGAAAGCTGCCGTCGGGGTCGTGGTGCATCCGTACCAGGTCGAGGGTGGAGCCATTGGCGGCCAGCCCCTCGGCCAGCGCATCGAGCGTCGGCCCCGCGGCCCCGTTGCCAGAGTTCACAAGGACCTTAAGCGGCCCGACCCGGCCCACAAGGCCCGCCACATGCGCGACATAGGCGGCGCGGGTGGCGCTGGCATCGTCGCGGCTGCCGCCGGGAAGGCGGTCGGGCGTGGTGGTGGACAAGGTCTTCACGCGGGTGAAGGCCTCATCGTCCAAGGGCACCGCGCCTGGCCCGACAAGCTTCATCCCGTTGTAATCCCTCGGGTTGTGCGATGCGGTGACCATGATACCGCCCCCTGCCCCGAGATGGGCGGTGGCGAAATACATCTCCTCCGTCCCGGCAAGGCCAAGGTCGAGGACGCGAACGCCCTGCGCCATCAGGCCTTTCGCGACCGCATCGGCCAGTGCTGGGGAGCTTTCCCGGCTGTCGCGGGCAAGAACCACGGCTCCGGCCCCAGTGACCGTGGCAAAGGCGCGGGCGATGCGGTGGGCGACGGCCTCGTCGAGGTCGATCCCCAGCTTGCCGCGGATATCATAACGCTTGAACGGGCTCATCGCGCAAAAGGATCATCCCCGCGCGCCGTAGTAAAGCCCCACGACATGCTCGGCTTCGGCGAAGAAGAGCCAGCGGGCGGCAAGCGCCCCGGCCAGATGCAGGACGGCAGCCAGCGCGGTGCCCCACAGGCCCAGCGGCAAGAGGAGGACGAGCGCAGGCGCAACCGAGGCGAGGAGGAGCGCGATCCAGCGGAGCCTGCGGGCGTGCTTGCGGCCGACGACATGGATCATCTCGCGCAGAAGGTAGTTCCCGGCGGTATGGGCAGGCTCGAAGACCCAAGGCGTGCCAAGCCGGTCAAGGCCGGTCGCCGTGCCCATCGTCTGCCCGGCGCGCCGGAAGGCACCGTCTCCAACGCGCCAAAGGGCCAGCAGCACGCCCCCGACCGCCACCAGCGCCAGCGGAGCAAGGGCGGAGCCGGCCAGCACCGCCCCCCCGGCGAGGGCGAAGGTCACAAACATCACCGGCGTCAGCCAGATGTGCCAGCGCGGAACGGCCTTGATCTGGGTGTAGATCATCCCCGTCGTCAGTACGGTGCCCAGCGCCAGCACCGCGCCAACCCAGCCGAAGGCGCGCGGCAGGCCAAGGCCGAGCCAGTCCGACAGCGCCACGGGAGCGAGGAGGAACAGCGTTGCGACGGACGTCCATGCCTCTCGCGACAGCCAGCTTGTCCGCCACTGGCTGAACGCCTTCAGCGCGTTCTTCGGGTTGCCGAGGTGGAAGGTGGAGGCCATGAGGCCCGCAACAGCCAGCCCATAGCCCAGCCCCCATAGGAAGAACGCTGCCCAGCCCGAAGGGATCAAGGCCCCGGCCCCAAGGAAGGCGAGGAACCCGAAGCCAAGCCCGGACAGCGTGGAAAACAGGATCACCGAGGGTGCAGGGTTCAAGGCAGCTTCCCCAGCACCCGGTCGAGCCACCCGGCAACTCCCGTGGTCTTGATGTCGAGGAGGGGAGCCAGAAGGCTCGCCTCCCCCGGCCCCTTCTTGCGGGGCGGCAGGTATTTGTTGGTCGGTTTCGTCCCCATATCTGGCATCAGGTCATAACCCTGCCGTTCGGCGACCAGTTTCGACACCTTGCTGTCAGGGTCCGCGAAATCCCCAAAGTGGCGAGCGTTCGTCGGGCAGGTGCGGACGCAGGCAGGCTCGCGGTCTTCCTCGTGCAGGGACTCGTTGTAGATCCGGTCAACGCAGAGGGTGCATTTCTTCATGACACCCTGATCCGCATCCATCTCACGCGCGCCGTAGGGGCAGGCCCAGGCGCAGAGGCCGCAGCCGATGCAGCTGTCGGGGTTCACCAGCACGATCCCATCTTCGGCCCGCTTGTAGCTGGCCCCGGTCGGGCAGACGGTGACGCAAGGTGCATCCTCGCAATGCAGGCAGGAGCGCGGGAAGTTCACGATCTGCGGCGGGGCGTCGGGGACGGTGACCTGGTAGGAATGCACGCGGTTGAGGAAGGTGCCCGACGGATCGGCGCCATAGGCATCCTGGTCAGAGAGGCCGTCGCCCTGATCGTTCCAGCCCTTGCAAGCCGTGACGCAGGCCTGACAGCCGACGCAGGTGTCGAGGTCAATCACCAACCCGAAGCGTTTGTCGGTGGCACCCGGCAAGGCGGTCATCGCGCGTTCTCCCCGAGGCGCGATCGGAATTTTCGAAAATTCCGGCCAAAACTTTTCGAAAAGTTTTGGGCCCGGCCCCCGCCGGCGCGCGGGGGGTCAGGAAGCGGGGCGAAGGCAGGCTGGGACTCTTCCCGAAGGTAGTCCTCCGCCGCCACCCGCTCCACTCGCACCCGGCAGTCGAACCAGGCGGCCTGGCCGGTCACTGGGTCGGAGTTCGACAGGCGGTGGCCCTCATGCTCGGCCTTGTCCGGCAGCAGTTCCGAGATCAGATGGTTCAGCAGAAACCCCGTCGTCGCCTCCGGCGAATCCGCGTCTAGGCCCCAGGACCCCTTCCGCTTGCCGATCGCGTTCCAGGTCCAGACCGTATTCTCGTTCAGCGCGGCCATATGCGCGACCGGCACCGTGATCACCCCAGCGCGTGAGGACACCCGTGCCCAGTCGCCCTGTGCAAACCCCTGCGCCTCCCAGATCTTTGTCGGCAGGAAGAGCGAGTTCCGCCCCCTGATCTGCCGCAGCCAGGCGTTCTGGCTGCCCCAGGAGTGGTACATGTCCATCGGTCTTTGGGTCAGCGCGTGGACCGTGTAGCCGAAGGCCGCATCCTCGTCCCCGAAAGGCGCGTACCAGATCGGCAGGGGGTGCATCGCCTGCTTCAGGCGGTCACGCAGGTGGTCGGGCGGCTGGCGCGGGCCGAACCCCTCGGCGGCCAGCTGAAACCGCCGCATCGGCTCGGACCATATGTTGAACAGGTAGGGCTGCGGGGATTCGTAGAGGCCCAGCTTGACGGCCCACTCCTGATAGGCCGCGTTCCAGGGCTTCATGAACGCCGCCTCCTCCGGCACATGCGCCTGATGGAAGGCCCCGTTTTCGATGTAGCGCTGCATCTGATCGGGGTTCGGGGCGCCCCGCCCGGTGGCTGTCCCATCGCCTCGGAACCCCATCAGCGGCCCGACACCGAGGCGGCGCTGGTGGTTCACGATGTAATCGGCATAGTCCTTGAACTTCGGGCTGCCATCCTCGGCCACCATCCCCGGCAGGCCCAGCCTCGCCCCAAGGTCCAGCAAGACCGTTTGGAAACATCGCACCTCCCGGTCCGGTTCCACCACCGGCCAGCGGATCGCGTCGCCTGCCGCATCTGGCTCACTGATCGGGCGGTCCAGCAGCGAGATACAATCATGCCGCTCCAGATAGGTCGTATCGGGCAGGATCAGGTCGGCATAGGCCACCATCTCGCTCGCATAGGCGTCGGAGTAGATGATGCGGGGGATGAGATACTCGCCATCCGCCCCCTGCTCCGTCAGCATCTCCATCACGCGGGCGGAGTTCATCGAGGAATTCCACGCCATGTTGGCCATGTAGAGAAAGAGCGTGTCGATCCGGTAGGGGTCGCCGGCATGGGCGTTCGGGATCAGCATGTGCATGAGGCCGTGGGCCGAGAACGGATTCTCCCAGCTGAACGCCTTGTCGATCCGCGCAGGCGAGCCATCCTGTAGGAGTGCCAGGTCATCCGGCCCCCGGACATAGCCAAGATGCGGGCCGGTGAGCGGCTTGCCGGGAGTCGTCACGAAATGCGGCGTCGGATGCGCTTCGACCGGCTTCGGGTAGGGCGGTTTCAGGCGATAGCCGCCGGGCGTTTCCACGGCACCGAGGATTATCTGCAGCAGATGCAGCGCCCGCGCCGTCTGGAAACCGTTGGAATGCGCCGAAATCCCCCGCATCGCATGGAAGCTGACCGGGCGGCCGGGCATGTCCTTGTGCTCATTCCCCCGGAAGTCCGTCCAGGGCCGGTCCAGCGTGATCGCCTGATCGAACGCGACCGAGGCCAGTTCCGCCGCCAATTGCCGGATGCGCAGCGCCGTGACACCGCAGCGCGCCGCCACCGCTTCCGGCGCATTTTCCGGCTTCAGATATTCCTCGACCATGTGGCGGAACACCGTCCGGTTGCCCTGCCACTCTGCCCCAAGGTCGGGCTGGACGCCCTTGCCATCCCAGGGCGCGGGGTGGCCGGACCGCCGATCAATCACGAAGGGCTGGCTTTCGGCGTTCCTGACGAACAGCCCCTTCTCCGCCCCCTCCGCCCCATTCACCAAGAGGGGCGCGTTGGTCCATTGCGCCAGGTAGTCGAGATCGACCTTCCCCGCCTCCAGCAGGCAATGGATCAAGGACAGGATCAGCAGCCCGTCAGTACCCGGCGTGATCCCGATCCAGTCATCCGCCACCGCCGAATACCCCGTTCGGACTGGGTTGACCGAAATCACCCGCGCGCCCCGTGCCTTCAGCTTGCCGATACCGATCTTGATCGGGTTGCTGTCATGATCCTCGGCCACGCCGAACATCACGAAGAGCTTGGTGCGGTCCCAGTCCGGCTGGCCGAATTCCCAGAATGCACCGCCGATGGTGTAGATGCCCCCGGCGGCCATATTCACGCTGCAGAACCCGCCATGCGCCGCATAGTTCGGCGTGCCGAAGTTCTGCGCCCACCAGCCGGTGAGGGATTGCGACTGGTCGCGGCCCGTAAAGAACGCCAACTTCTCCGGTGCCGTCTCGCGCAGGGGTTTCATCCAGGCGACTGCGGTGGACAAAGCCTCCTCCCACGAGATTACCTCGAACGCCCCCGACCCCCGTGGCCCCACCCGCCGCAACGGAGCCCGCAGCCGCGAAGGCGCAGTGACCTGCATAATGCCGGAGGCACCCTTCGCACAGAGCACGCCCTTGTTGATCGGATGGTCCCGGTTCCCCTCGATATAGGTCACCGTTCCGGCCTTGAGATGCACGTTGATCCCGCAGCGACAGGCGCACATGTAGCAGGTGGTCTGCCGGATTTCGTCCGAAACGGGGCGCGAAAGATCGATCTTCGGCTGGTCGTTCATGCGCCCTCCCCGGCGATGACGGCTTGCGCCTCGCGTGCGATCACGGCCTGCGCTTCAAGCGCAATCTGGCGTTCCTCGTCCGCTGGCACAATCCAGATAGCGACACGAGAGGCTGGATCGTGCAAGGTGCTTTCGTTCCGGACATTTGCGGTTTCGTCAGACAATACTCCCAGAAAGCCAAGACCAGACAGAATTTCCTTCCGCGTCCAAGGGTCATTCTCCCCGATGCCGCCAGTGAAAACAACCGCATCAAGCCCACCCATCGCGGCCACGATGCTACCGGCATGACGCACGGCCCAGTAGGCAGAATGCTGCAGCGCGAACTGCGCTTCCGGCGTCGCTGCTGTGTGTAGCGCCCGCATGTCGCTTGACCCGCCAAGCCCTAGCAACCCGCTTTCCCGGTTCAAGATCGTCTTGGCGCGGTCGAGCCCAAGCTCCTCCACCAGCCGCAAGACCGCGTTGCCGTCGATGGACCCCGCCCGCGTGCCCATCGTCAGACCGTCCAGCGGCGAATAGCCCATCGTGGTCGCAACCGAACACCCGTTCACAATCCCGCAAAGCGAGGCCCCGTTGCCCAGATGGCAGGCCAGCAGCCGTTGCGGCAAAGGCCCTCGCGCTGCCAGAATACGGACCAGGGCCGCATAGCTGATCCCGTGAAAGCCGTAACGCCGGATGCCTTGGACGCGTTCCGCCAGGGGCAAGGCATAGGCCGTCGCGACGTTCGGGTTCGTCGCGTGAAAGGCGGTGTCGAAGACCGCGTATTGCGGCAACTTGGGCAGCAACCGCTCAACCGCTTGAATTCCCACCAATGCTGCCGGGTTGTGCAAGGGGGCCAGCGGCACGGCGGCAGCAATCTCGTCGCGGACCGCAGGGGTGATCCGACAGGCGGCCGTCAGCCCCGGCCCGCCATGCACCACCCGGTGCCCCGCTCCGGTCAGCGCCAAAACCGGCACCCCCGCCCGCCGCAGCGCCGCGTCCAAGGCCGACGCGTGGCCGTCCGCGCCGATCTCCTCCACCGTCTCGCGCTGCACCGGATCAGGGCCGTCGAAGAAGACCAGCTTCAGCGATGATGAACCCGCGTTCACAATCAGAAGCATCAAACCAGCGCCTTCCCGAGCCCCAGAAGCGCAAGGCCCGCCAGCAGCACGATGGCAAAGCGCCGGAATTCCTGCGGGTCGGTGCCAAAGAAGTGCCGCCCCCCCAGCCAGTTGCCCAGCAGCGTCAGCGGCAAGGCGATCAGCGCGGCCCAAAGCGTATCCCAACTGACCAGCCCCGCGTACCAGTAGAGCGGTGCGGAGTAGATATCGAGGAGCGGGAAGTAAGCGATCAGCGTGGCGCGGAACACGTTCGCCTGCATCGGCTGGGCAGCAAAGAACGCCGCCACCGGCAGCCCCCCCATCCCCGGCGCATTGGCCAGGCCCGAAATCACCCCGGCCAGCCCGTTGCCCGCCCCCGCTACCTCTGCCCGCAGCCGCCAGCCTGCCAGCAGAACCCCGCACATCAGAAGGACATAGCCTGACACCACCGCCCGTGCCGTGTCCTCACTGACGCCGGTCAGGATCCACAGGCCAATGGGCAGCCCAATCGCCGCGCCGCCCAACAGCCAGCCGACGCGCTTCCAGTCCACATCCGGCCCCGCGCCCTTTGCGGCCTGGATCGACATGACCGTTTCCAGAATGACCACAACGGCGACGAAATTCAGCGGATTGGTGACGATACTGGAGGCTGCAATCAGCAGGGCCGAAAACCCGAACCCCGAATACCCCCGCACAAAGCCTGCCACGACCGTCGCCAGCGCCATCCAGATCAGCGCCAGCGGCCCAAGGTCATAGGGCATGACGGCACCCTTCTAAAATTCTTCGACGAAGAATTTCAGAGTGGCTCACCCCACCACCTGCGGCCGCATGTCCGCCTTGGAGATCCCCGCCACCTCCACCGGCTTCTTCATCGCATCGCGGCGGAAGGGTTCGCCCAGCTCCTGGTTGATCATCGCCTCGATCAGCGTGGTCTTGCCCGCCATCTGATCGGCAATCGCCTGACGCAGCACCATAGTAAGCTCCTCCATCGTCCGCGCGACAACCCCTTGCAGCCCGCAAGCCCGCGCAATGGCGGCATAGCTCACGCCTTCGTCCAGCTCTGTCCCGACGAAGTTGTCGTCATACCACAGCGTCGAGTTGCGCTTTTCCGCCCCCCACTGGTAGTTGCGGAACACCACCTGGGTGATCGCGGGCCACTCCGGTCGCCCGATGGCGGTCAGTTCCGTCACCGCGATCCCGAAAGCCCCGTCGCCGGAAAACCCTACCACCGGCACATCCGGGCAGGCGATCTTGGCGCCTACAATCGAGGGCAAGCCATAGCCGCAGGGACCAAAGAGCCCGGGCGCGAGATACTTCCGCCCTTCCTCGAAGGTCGGGTACGCGTTGCCAATCGCGCAGTTGTTACCAATGTCGGAAGAGATGATCGCCTCGCGCGGCAAGCCCGCCTGAATCGCGCGCCAGGCCATCCGGGGGGACATCCACTCCGGCTTGGCATCCCGCGCCCGCTGATTCCACGAGGTGCCGGGATCGTCTTCCTCGTGGTCCATGGAGGAGAGCGCCTGCGCCCAGGCAGATTTCACTTGGGCAATCTTCGCCTTCCGTTCCATCCGCGCATGGTCACCGGCGGTAGAGGCAAGTTGCGCCAAAACCGCCTCGGCGACCTTCTTGGAGTCGCCGACAATACCGACTGTGACCTTCTTCGTCAGCCCGATCCGATCCGGGTTGATGTCGACTTGGATGATCTTGGCCGCCTTGGGCCAGTAGTCCAGCGCGTATCCCGGAAGCGTTGAAAACGGGTTAAGCCGGGTACCCAAACAGAGTACCACATCCGCCCCGGAAATCAACTCCATTGCAGCCTTGGAGCCATTATAGCCCAGCGGTCCGGCGAAAAGCGGATGGCTGCCCGGGAAGGCGTCGTTGTGCTGGTAGCCGACGCAGACCGGCGCATCCAGACGCTCCGCCAGCGCCATGGAGGCGGGGATCGCGCCGCCCAAGACCACGCCCGCGCCGTTCAGGATCACCGGGAACTTCGCGTTGGACAAAAGCTCCGCCGCCGCCGCAATCGCCGCCTCGCCACCGGCGGGTCGCTCGAACTCCACCATCGCGGGAAGCTCGATGTCGATCACCTGGGTCCAGTAATCGCGCGGCATGTTGATCTGCACCGGCGCACTCATCCGTCTCGCGTTCAGGATGCAGCGGTTCAGCACTTCGGCCACGCGGGACGGGTCACGCACTTCCTCCTGATAGGCCACCATGTCCTGGAAGAGCGCCATCTGCTCCACCTCCTGGAACCCACCCATCCCGATGGTCTTGTTCGCCGCCTGCGGGGTGACCAGCAGCAGCGGCGTGTGGTTCCAGTAGGCCGTCTTGACCGCCGTGACGAAGTTGGTGATCCCCGGCCCGTTCTGCGCGATCATCATGCACATCTTTCCGCTCGCGCGGGTGAACCCGTCCGCCATCATGCCGCCCGACCCTTCGTGCGCGCAGTCCCAGAAGGTGATGCCGGCCTTGGGGAAGATGTCCGAAATCGGCATGAAGGCACTGCCGATGATCCCGAACGCATGCTCGATCCCGTGCATCTGCAGGACCTTCACAAAGGCTTCCTCGGTCGTCATCTTCATCGCGCGTCTCCTGTTCAACCTGCCGCCCAGCCGGGCGTTGCCGCCATCTCTACTTCCACGACCAACCCAGCCTTAGGGCCAGATCTTCTGCCCCGCTAGGTCCAGCGAAAGCCCTCCTCGTTCGACTTCGTCTTCTCGTCGGCGCACCTCAGCGAGGAGTGACGAAGTCATCGACGAGCGGCCCCTGGCGCAGCGCCCGCCCGATCCGCGCGATTCCTTCGGCGATCTTCGGCAAGGCGATCGAGGAATAGGCCAGCCGGTAGCAGTTCCCCGGCCCCTCCCCGGCAAAGAACGCCCGCCCCGGCTCGATCAGCACGCCATCGGCCCGCAGCCGCAGCGCCAGCGCCTCGGTGTCCACGGCTTCGGGCGCGCGCATCCAGAAGCTTGATCCACCGAACCCGCCCTGCCCCGCGACCTCCAGCCCCTCGGCGGCAATCGCCTCGGCCATCACCTGGCGGCGGCGTCGGAAGGCACCCTTCATCCGGTTGACCAGCGCATCGTAATGTCCAAGCCCCAGGAAGTAGGCCATGGTGCGCTGGATATGGCCCGGCGGGTGCTTCAGCATCATCGCCCGCAAGGCCCGGGCTTCGGTGATGAACCCCGGTGGGCCGACCAGATACCCCAGCCGCAGCCCCGGAAACACCGATTTTGAGAAGGATCCCGCATAGATCACCCGCCCGCCCCGATCCAGCGACTTCAAGGCCGGCGCAACGGGCTTGAGGAAGCTCATCTCGAATTCATAATCGTCCTCGACGATCACGAATCCCTGCCGCTCCGCCGCCTCCAGAAGCGCTACCCGCCGTTCGACCGGCATCGTCGCGTTGGTCGGGCACTGGTGGGACGGGGTCACGAAAACCACATCCGCCGCCAGCCCGTCAGGAGGCAGGCCGAGAGCGTCGACATCCATCGCCACAGCCTCGGCCCCCACCGCCGCGACAACACCACGCCAGCCGGGATAGCCGGGGTTCTCCACCCCTGCCCGCCGCCCGGGACCGAGGAGCAGCGTTGCCACGATCCACAGCGCGTTCTGTGCGCCAAGGGTCAGCAGCACCTCATCCTCTCGCGCCGCGATCCCCCGACGTGGCAGGATCGTGCGCAGCAGCTCTTGCACCAGCAAGGGATCATCGCGTTCGTAGTAATCGCTGGTCAGCGCTGCAAAATCGCGCTTGCCCAGCGCCCGCAGCGCGCATTGCCGCCAGTTCTGATGGTCAAACAGTGTCGGGTCCGCCTGCCCGTAGATGAAGGGATAGGGGTATCGGTCCCAATCCTCTGGCCTTGCCACCCGTGCCGCCCCGCTGAACCGCCCCCCCGTCAGCGCGCGAAAATCCACCGCCTGGGCCCGGGGGGCGGCCACCGGAAATTCCGGTGCCAGAGGGGCCGTGTCGGAAACGAAGTACCCCGACCGCCCGGCAGATGTCAGATAGTCCGCCGATACCAGATCAGCATAGGCCAGCGTCACCGTGATCCGGCTGATCCCCAGATGCTCCGCCAGACCGCGCGACGAGGGCATCCGCTGCCCGGGCCGGAACCGCCCTGCCAGAATGCCCTGCGTCACCATCGCCCTGATCTGCTGCTGCAAGCTGCCGCTGGCACCCGACGTCAGGTAGAAGGCTTCGACGGGGACGGCCATGGGGGCGCTCGGCTTGCTGGCGATAGGTCCAGATGAAGGCGCGCGGCGCGCAGCGAAGTCAAGCATCGTGCCAAGGGGCCGGGCAAGCCTTGATGACGGCACGGTCCAGACGAGATCCGCCCCGGACCCTCCTGCCCGGACCAAGGGCGGTTCGGATGCGGCCGCGCCCGCACCAAACAGCTCTTCACAAGTTGGTGGTCCCATGACCCAGGATGCCTGACCACCCCTTCAAACCAGACGCCACCTTGCAGCGATCCAGACCTTCGCGAGACTTGCACCCGCCCGATCCACCAAGGCAATCCCCGCGCCACCTCCCTGCGTCACACTGCCGCCCCGTCGCACCTTCCATCGGCACCGGCACCCGCCGAGTCCTCCCCACCTCGCAAGTCGCGCGCCACACGGGCAAGGCCCGCCCGGGCCATGTGTCTTGCAAGTCAGCCTTGCCACAGCCTCACCCACGCAAGGCCGCCTGCGCAAAAGCGCCACCAAGGCTCTGCGTCCGGTTGTCCCCGTCACCGTGACGCCCCCGCCGGTCTCGCCGTTCCCCCACGGAAAGCATGGCTGGCGATACCGCCCGCGACCGGAAGCGCACCTGCGGCGATCCCGCCACGTGCTGCTGTCGCCTGAAGCCTGCGGCATCAAAACGGTTGAAACCTGACCCGACACGTCCTACCTCAGACATGCCTGACTAGTCCGCCTGCCTTGGGGCTTTGCTGCGACGGCAACAATGCAGCTGCCACACCTGGCAACCGACGCAGGACGTAATGCCCGACCAAAGCCCGACCCCCCGCCCCGCGCCGCAGCAGGCTCGCGACTGGCTCAGTGTGCTTGCGCGCTATCGTGAGCCGTCAACCCGCCGCAGCCTTTGGGAACTGGCCGCCACGCTGGTGCCCTTCGTGGCGCTCTGGATCCTCGCGTGGATGGCGCTTTCGGTCAGCCCCTGGCTGGCGCTGGCGCTGGCGCTTCTGAACGGTTGCTTCCTCGTCCGCATCTTCATCATTCAGCATGATTGCGGCCACGGCGCTTTTCTGGCCAACCGGACCGCGCAGGACTGGCTTGGCCGCTCGCTGGGCGTTCTCACGCTTACCCCCTACGCCGTCTGGCGTCGCACCCACTCCATCCACCACGCGCATCACGGGGACCTTGATGCCCGCGGCATCGGGGATGTGACTACCCTTACAATCGAGGAATACCGCGCCCGCACGCCCTTTGGTCGCTTCCTCTACCGGCTCTACCGCCACCCGGTCGTTCTGTTCGTTCTTGGCCCCAGCTACCTGTTTTTGCTGCAAAATCGCTTGCCGCTGGGCCTGATGAATTCGGGCTGGCGCTACTGGACGAGCGCGATGGGGACCAATGCGATGATCGGCATCGCGGTGGGGCTGATCGTGTGGTTCGGTGGGTTCCTTCCGCTTCTCCTGATCTTCCTGCCCAGCACCGTCATCGCCGCGACCATCGGGGTCTGGCTCTTCTACGTCCAGCACCAGTTCGAAGAGACGCATTGGGCCAAAGGCGACGACTGGCAGCTACATGATGCGGCGTTGGAGGGGTCGTCCCACTACATCCTGCCGCAGCCCTTGCGCTGGTTTTCGGGGAATATCGGGATCCACCATGTCCACCACCTCTACTCCCGCATCCCGTTCTACCGCCTGCCCGAGGTGATCCGCGACCACCGGATGCTTGCCGAAGCGCAGCGCCTGACGGTGCGAGAGAGCCTGCAATCGGTGAAGCTGCACTTGTGGGACACGGTGGAGGGCAAGCTCATGTCCTTTAAGGAAGCCCGCCAGCGGTATGGCGTGGTGTGAGGGGTTTGGCCTGAGGGCAGATCGGTTAAAAGATCGCTAAGTTGAAAAGAGCCGGGGGTGGCAACGCCCCCGGCTTTTTCGTGCCAAGTGCTTGAGAACGCCGGGTTTACGGTGGGGTTTTCGGGTTGGGAGGGTGTCTGCAAAGCGTCTGGCATGTGTCTGGCATCCGTCCAGACGTGCGGATGGCTTTGGGGGCGGTAACCATGCGGGGCGAATCGAGGGGGTGCGGTGGGTTCGCACCCACCCTACGAGGAGTCGGGGTGAACCCCGACCTACGCGGCTGATCCGTCACCCCTTGCGTCCCGTAGGGTGGGTGCCAACCCACCGTTCCCCGCCCGACACAGGGGGCAGCGCCTGACCGCCGGGTGGGCGAGCCACGGCGGTTCTGGGCGCTTTATGGTGCAACCCCTCCCCCGGCAGTTCTGCAGGCTGCCGTTGCAAAGCGCCCGCCCGAGGGGGCGGTCGGGCGCTGCCCGGCGGCGCCAAAGCGCCTTGATTCCGGGCAAAGAATTACAGACACAATGGACTCATAACTAACACGCGCATAATTGCCCGGCTATTGACTGCGGAATGAAGCGATGGGATGCTTCTATCGAGCACCGTCCAACGTGGTACGGCGCATGGAGCTTCCTGCAATGGGTGATTTGGAAAAGATCGGCGACTTTAAGAAGGCGTATTGTGGAAAGTGTAATGGAGATCGAAACTGCGAAATCAAAGGAATACATCGCGAAAGCGGTTCCGAGAATGGCGGTGATTTTGATTGGTCGATGACTTGGTACTTACTAGTTTGCCGAGGCTGTGAATATACGTTCGCGCAGTCCGTTGCTACCGACTCTGAAAGTTACTCAGATTACTATGACTACAACAATGAACATTGTCGGGATTACCATGAAACGATCCAAACCTGGCCCGCGACATCAAAGAGAACGCGGCCTGACTGGTTTCAGCATTACCGCATCGAGGGTCACCTAGTCGACACGATCGCCTTGTCATCAGCACTCAATGAACTTTACAGGGCACTAGACGCAGAACTTCTTGTGCTTTCCTCCATAGGCATCCGAACTGCATTCGATGTTGCGTCCGAAACTCTCGGAATTGAACCGAGCGTTCCATTTGCGAAAAAGCTGGTTGAACTCGTTGCTTCCGGAAAGATACTTACCTCTCAGAAGGAGAAACTAGAAATTTTGGTTGAAGCTGGAAGCGCTTCGGCACATCGAGGCTGGCAGCCGGATGCTGATCAAGTCGACTTGCAGATGGATATTTTGGAAGAATTCATCTATAATTGTATGGTCTTGCCATCCCGCCAGAAAAAGAAAGACGACAAAATCGCTGAACTAAAGAAGTCGGTGCCTCAGAAGCCCGCAAAAAGAATGAGGCGACCAAAGGTTGCCATGGGAAGTGGTAGTCCAAGTACATAGCCTGAACCGATCAGCAAACGACGGGTGCCCGTCCCCGGACACCCTCCCCGTCCGCGAGGGCCTCAACCCTTACCCAAACACCCGCCCCAGCGCCGCTCCAATCGCGCCGGTGATCTCGTCGATATCATCCTTGGTCGCAATCAGCGCGGGCGACAAACACAGCGTATTGTTGAACCCCGGAACGCTCCGGTTCGTGGCGCCGATGATCACGCCCTGCGCCATGCAGTCGGCGACGACGGCCTGGACCTTTTTCTCGTCGGCGGGCTCACGCGTGTCCCGATCCGCCACTAGTTCGGCCCCAAGGAACAATCCCTTGCCGCGGACCTGGCCGATGACCTTGTGCTTGTCCATCAGGGCGGAGAGGCTGTCCAAGGCGTAGTCGCCCATCGCGACGGTGTTGGCCAGAAGCCCTTCATCCTCGATGATCCGCATGTTCTCCAGTGCTGCCGCCGGGCCTGCGGTGCAGCCGCCGAAGGTGGAGATGTCGCGGAAGTAGCTCATCGGGTCCGACGCGTCGTCCTTGAACAGGTTGAAGACCGCCTCGGTCGTCACGGTGCAGGAGATCGCCGCGTAGCCGGAGGCGACGCCCTTGGCCATGGTCACGAAGTCGGGCTGGACGCCGTAGTTCTGGTAGCCGAACCAGGTGCCGGTGCGGCCCACGCCGCAGACGACCTCGTCGATGTGGAGGAGGATGTCGTATTTGCGGCAGATCTCCTGCACCCGGCTCCAGTAGCCCTCGGGCGGGACGATGACGCCGCCGCCGGCGGTGACGGGTTCAAGGACGAGGCAGCCGATGGTGTCGGCGCCTTCGCGGAGGATGACCTCCTCGATGGCGTTGGCGGCGCGTTCCCCGTAGTTTTCGACGTCCCACTGCTTGCGGTATTCCAGGCAGTGCGGGACCTCGACGAAGCCGTCGGGGAAGGGTCCGTACTGGGCGTTGCGCTGCTGCTGGCCACCGGAGGCGAGGGCGGCGATGGTGGTGCCGTGGTAGTCACGCTCACGGTACAGGATCTTCCACTTCTTGCCGCCGTGGTGGCGGTGAGAGATCTGGCGGACCATCTTGTAAACCTTCTCGTTCGCCTCACTCCCCGAGTTGGAGTAGTAGACGCGGGAAAGGCCGGGCATCTTTTCGATCAGCTTCCGGGCAAAAAGCGCTCCCGGGATCGAGCCTGCGGCGCCGGCGAAGTAGTTCATCTTGATCAGCTGGTCGCGCACGGCGTTGGCGATGGATTCGCGGCCGTAGCCGACGTTCACGGTCCAGACGCCACCGGAGACGGCGTCGAGGTGTTCCTTGCCCTTGGCATCCCAGACGCGCATGCCCTTGCCTTCGACGATGACGCGGGGGTCGACGGTTTCGTATGCTTTGTGCTGGGAAAGGTGGTGCCAGACATGGGTGCGGTCGGCCTCGACCACGCTGGCGATATCGTTCAGTCCTGCGTAGTCGTCCATCGGGCGTCCTTTCACGTTCGATCAGTGTGCATCATCGGGGATCGCGCCGCTGGCCCTTAGGACCAGAACCCGCCCCCCGCTATAGCCAGACCGCGCCCCCTGCGGCAGGAAGACGGGTTGAGCCTGACAGTCTGGCACTAGATACCATCATAGACCAGAACAGGAAGATACCCCGTGCTCCACGTCCATGAGGTCCGCAAATCCTACCAGACGGCCGAAGGGCCGGTCATGGTGCTTCAAGGCGTCAGTCTTGAGCTTGGGCCGGGGGAGAGCCTTGCGCTGACGGGAGAGTCGGGCAGCGGGAAGAGCACGCTGCTGCATCTGGTGGCGGGGCTCGATGCGGTGGATGGCGGCACGATCCGGGTGGCGGGCGTGGCGCTGGAGGGGCTGGACGATGCGGGGCGCGCGGGGTTGCGGCGTGACAAGGTTGGGCTGGTGTTCCAGCAGTTCAACCTGATCCCTTCGCTCACGGTGGGGGCGAACCTCGACTTTCAGGCGCGGCTGGCGGGGCGGCATGACCGCGACTGGTCTGCAAGGCTGGCCGTGGGGTTGGGGCTGACGGAACTGCTCCACCGCTACCCGGAGCAGTTGTCGGGCGGTCAGCAGCAGCGGGTGGCGATCGGGCGGGCGCTGGCGGGGCGACCGGCGCTGATCCTGGCGGATGAGCCGACGGGGAACCTGGACGAGGCGACGGGCGATGCGGTGATGGGCCTGATGCTGGGGCTGGTGGCCGAGGCGGGGGCGAGCCTGTTGATGGTCACGCACTCACAGCGGCTGGCGGCGAGCCTGGACCGGCGGCTGCATCTGCGGGCCGGACGGGTGGCGGCGTGATCCGGGCCACGGTGACCGCGCTTTTGTCGCATTGGGGGCGGCATCCCTTGCAGGTGGCGATGCTGGTGGTGGGGTTGGCGCTGGCCACGGGGCTGTGGTCCGGGGTGCAGGCGATCAACGCCGAGGCGCGGGCGGCCTATGACCGGGCGGCGGGCGTGTTGGGGCAGGATCGGCTGGACCGGATCGTGGCCAGCGATGGCGCGCTGACCGTGGCGCGCTATGCGGGGTTGCGGCGGGCCGGTTGGCCGGTGTCACCGGTGCTTGAGGGGCGGCTGGCGGGCTTGCGGGTGCTGGGGGTGGAGCCTTTGACCCTGCCGCGCGGGGCTGCGGTGCCGGGGATGCCGGGCGTGGGCGGTGACACCTTGGGCGATTTCCTCGCCGGGCGGCTGGTGCTGGTGGCGCCGGAGACCGTGTCCCGGCCCGGGGTGGCGGAGGCTTTGGACGGTCTTACCATGGACCCCGCCCCCGACCTGCCGCCGATGACCGTGCTGGCCGACATCGCGACGGCAGAGCGGTTGCTTGGAGTATCGGGAGAGATTACCGCACTCCTGATCGACCCCGACCGCGCCCTGCCCGGCCCCCTGCCTGCGGGGCTTGAGATCCGCGCGGCGACCGGGGAAGACGATCTGGCCCGCCTGACCGACAGTTTCCACCTGAACCTGACCGCCTTCGGGTTCCTCGCCTTTGCCGTTGGCATCTTCATCGTCCACGCGGCCATCGGCCTTGCCTTCGAGCAGCGCCGCCCGATGTTCCGCACCCTGCGCGCCCTGGGCGTTCCCGCGCGGACGCTGGGCGTGCTTGTCCTGGCCGAGATGCTGGGCTTTGCCCTGGTCGCGGGCCTTGCGGGCGTGGCCTTGGGCTATGCGGTGGCGGCGGCGCTGTTGCCGGATGTGGCGGCGACCTTGGGCGGGCTTTATGGCGCGGCGGTGCCGGGGGTCTTGGAACTGCGCGCCGGCTGGGTGCTGGCGGGTCTTGGGATGGCGCTGGCGGGGACGCTGGTCGCGGCGGGACAGGGGCTGTGGCAGGTCTGGCGGCTGCCGCCCCTTGCCAGTGCGGGCGCGCGAGCCTGGGGGCTTGCGGCGGGGCGGACGCGCTGGCTGCAGGGGCTGGCAGGTCTGGCGCTGCTGTCTCTGGCGGGGCTGGCGCTGGCCTTCGGGTCCGGGCTTTGGGCCGGGTTCACGGTGCTCGCGGGGTTGCTGCTCGGGGCTGCGCTGGTCTTGCCTGCGGTGCTGGCGGGGCTGTTGGCGCAGGCCGAGGGACGGGCCAAGGGGGTGCTGTCGCAGTGGTTTTGGGCCGATGCGCGCCAGCAATTGCCGGGGCTGTCCTTGGCCCTGATGGCGCTGCTGCTGGCACTGTCGGCGAATGTGGGGGTGGGCACCATGGTTGGTAGCTTTCGCGCCACCTTTACCGGCTGGCTGGATCAGCGACTGGCCTCCGAGCTCTACCTGACCGCCGCAAGCCCGGACCAGGCGGCGGCGATGCGGATCTGGCTGGAGCCGCGCGTGCAGGCGATCCTGCCGATCGTCGCGGCCGATACGCCGCTGATCGGCCAGCCGGGCGAGGTTTACGGCATCGCCGATCACGCAACCTACCGAGACAACTGGCCCCTCCTGACCGCGCTGCCCGATGTCTGGGACGTGGTGGCGCGGGGCGAGGGCGTGCTGGTAAACGAACAACTGTCGCGCCGCGCGGGTCTTGACCTTGGGGCGGTGCTTGACCTGCCCGGCGGCACGCTGCCCGTGGCGGGCGTCTATTCGGACTATGGCAACCCCTCACCCCAGGCGATCATCGGGCTGGAGGCTTTTGGCGAACGGTTTCCCGGGGTAAAGGAGTTGCGCTATGCAGTGCGGGTGCCCGAGGCGGACGCGGCGGCGTTGGCGGCGGACCTGCGCGATGAGTTTGCGTTGGGTGAGAGTCAGCTGGTCGATCAGGCGGGGATCAAGGCGTTTTCCTTGCGGGTGTTCGAGCGGACCTTTGCGGTGACCGGGGCGCTGAACGTGCTGACGCTGGGGGTGGCTGGGCTGGCGATGCTGGCGAGCCTCGTCACGCTGTCATCGCTGCGGCTGCCGCAACTCGCGCCAGTCTGGGCGATGGGGCTGACGCAAAGACGGCTGGCGGGGCTGGACCTTTCGCGGACAGTGGTGCTTGCGCTGCTGACGGCGGTGGTGGCATTGCCCCTGGGACTGGCGCTGGCCTGGGTGCTTCTGGCGGTGGTGAATGTCGAGGCCTTTGGTTGGCGCTTGCCGATGCGGGCCTTTCCCGGCCAGTGGTTGTGGCTTTTCGTGGCGGCGGGGCTGGCGGGGGGGCTGGCGGCCCTGGTGCCGGCGCTGACGCTGATGCGGCGGCGGCCGGCGGATCTGGTGAGGGTGTTTGCCAATGAACGTTAGGGCGGTCTTCCTGTGGCTGGCGCTGGCGGGATCGGCGGGTGCGCAGGGCTTTGCCGACATGGGGGCAACGGTCGAAGGCTTCGCCCTGCCCGACCGGGACCGGGGGCTGTATTTTCCGGCCGACCATGGCGCGCATCCGGAGTTCCGGATCGAGTGGTGGTACCTGACCGCCAACCTGACCGGGGCCGACGGGACGGAGTATGGCGTGCAGTGGACCCTTTTCCGCAGCGCGGCCAAGCCGGTGGAGGCTGCGGGTTGGGAAAGCCCGCAGTTCTGGATGGGCCACGCTGCGGTGACCACCGACACGGAGCATTTCGTGGCCGAACGCCTCGCCCGTGGCGGGATCGGGCAGGCGGGGGTGACCTTGGGTGAGGGCGCGCCGTTCCGGGCCTGGATCGACGACTGGCAGATGCTCTCTGCAGCCGGGCCAGAGGAGGACGCGCTGGCGCGTCTGGCGCTGACCGCGCAGGGCGAAGGTTTCGGCTATGGGTTGGAGCTTGCCGCCGCGGGGCCACTGGTCCTGCAAGGTGACCAAGGCTATTCGGTGAAGTCCGCCGGGGGGCAGGCGAGCCACTATTACTCGCAGCCCTTCTACACGGTTGCAGGGCAACTGGACCTGCCGACCGGGCCGGTGGACGTGACGGGTCAGGCCTGGCTGGACCGGGAATGGTCGTCGCAGCCCCTGGCCGAGGATCAGACCGGGTGGGACTGGTTTTCCCTGTCGTTCGACGGGGGCGAGAAGCTGATGGGCTTTGTGCTGCGGGGGGGTGAGGGGGATTTCACTTCGGGCACATGGATTGCGGCGGACGGGACACCGTCACCGCTGGAACCGGGGGCGTTGCAGGCCGAACCGCTGGAGCTTGCGACGGTGGCGGGGCGAGAGGTGCCGGTGGTCTGGCGGCTGCGGTTGCCCGAACGCGGGATGGACGTGACCTTACGCGCGCTGAACCCGGGGGCCTGGATGGCGACCTCGGTGCCCTACTGGGAAGGGCCGGTTCTGGTGGCGGGGAGCCACGCGGGGCGCGGCTATCTGGAGATGACGGGCTACTGACCGGCGGTTTTCAGATGGAGCGCGTGCCGCGCGCACCTTTGTCTCGCCTCTGGCGCGCAGGCGCGCCAACCGGCTTGGGCGTTGGGGCATCCTGCCCCAAACCCCTGAGAGTATTTTTCAAAAGAGCAAGGCGAAGAAGGGTCAAAGCTTTGCGGCGGTGACCTCCACCTCGACCAGGAACTCGGGTCGGGTGAAGCCAGAGACGATGACGAGGGTGGAGGCGGGAAGCCTTGGAGCGCCTTCAAGCCAGGCGTCGCGGGCGGCCATGTAGCCGGGCATATGGGCGCGGTCGGTGACGAAGGCGTTGATGCGGATGACGTCGGCGGGGGTCATCCCGGCTTCGGCAAGGATTGCGGCACAGTTGGCAAAGCACAGGCCGGCCTGGGCGCGGGCGCCTTCGGGCACGGTCCCGTCCGCGGCAAGCGCCAGTTGCCCCGAGGTGACCACCAGCCGCGCGCCGGACGGAACCTCGACCCCATGCGCATAGGCGGCGAAGGGGGGCGCAATGGACGAAGGGGCAAGTGCGCGCATCGGAGGCTCCTCTGTTTCGTGCGAGATGACGGGTCTGTTCCCGGCTGGCCAAGGATTTTCTTGCCTGGGCGGGGAATCTGCGTAACTTTTCAGCAGGAGATGGCCGGTTTGCCTGATGTGCAGGCTTTTCCACCCGAAATGCACGGCGGCCGGGGAAAGCCCCCTCGCCTTCGTCATGTCACGATCTAGGCTGGCAGAAAGAACCATAACCGACAGGAGGCCTAAAAGATGTCGATGAAATCCCGCCTTGCTTGCGCTACAGCCCTGACGGCAGCCATTGGCCTTGCCACCCCGACCCTGGCGCAGAACGTGCCCGTGGTCTTCGGCTCCAACTGGTTGGCCCAGGCCGAACACGGCGGCTTTTACCAGTCGGTCGCCGATGGCACCTATGCCGCTTGCGGGCTGGACGTGACCATTCAGCCGGGCGGGCCGCAGGTGAACAACCGCGCGCTGATGATCGCGGGCAAGGTCGATTACCACATGGGCGGCAACCTGCTGGAGGCGTTCAGCGCCGCACAGGAAGGCATTCCGATCGTCGCCGTCGCCGCGAGCTTCCAGAAGGAACCGCAGGTGATCCTGACCCATCCGGGCAAGGTGAAAAGCTTTGAAGAGCTGAAGACGCTGGAGAAGATCCTGATCGGCGACCAGGGCTATGCGTCGTTCTATCAGTGGATGAAGGCAGCCTACGGGTTCACCGACGAACAGCGCGAGGTCTATACCTACAACCCCGCCCCGTTCATCGCGAACGAGAACTGGGGGATGCAGGGGTATCTCTCGTCCGAGCCCTATTTCGTCGCCAAGGAAACTGGCTGGGAGCCTGACGTCTGGCTGATCGCCGATGCGGGTTATTCGACCTATTCGACGCTGATCGAGACGATGGCCGACACCGTGGCCACCAAGCCCGAACAGGTGACATGCTTTGTCGAAGGCTCGATCAAGGGTTGGTACACTTACCTTTATGGCGACAACTCGGCTGCGAACGCGATGATCAAGAACGACAATCCGGAAATGACCGACGAGGCTATCGCCTATGCGATCGAGAAGATGAAATCGGCCGGAATCGTGGATTCCGGCGATACCGAAACCATGGGCATCGGCGCGATGACCGAGGCGAAGGTGAAGGACTTCTTCGACAAGATGGTGACGGCGGGCGTGGTGTCGGGGGACCTGGACTGGTCGGCGACGATCAACACGACTTTCGTGAACAAGGGTGTGGGCATGGAGTTGAAGCCGAAGATGTAAGGCCAGGCGCAGGGTGGGCCGCCGCGTCCACCCTGCCCGATCCGCCAATGACCGATCTCATCCACCGCACCATCCTGCCCCTCGGGGCGCGTCCGAAGCTTCTGGAGCTTGCCGAGGTTGGCAAGGTCTTCAACGGTGCTGTCACCGCATTGCGCGGCATGAACCTGACGGTGAATGCGGGGGATTTCATCTCGCTTCTGGGGCCGTCGGGCTGCGGCAAGTCGACCGCGCTGCGGCTGATTGCGGGACTTTCGACGCCGACGCAGGGCCGCATCCGCTGGGAAGGCGGCCAGCGCGCGGGTGACCTTGGGGTGGTGTTTCAGGAGCCGACGCTGATGCCCTGGGCGACGGTGGCGGAAAACGTGTTTCTGCCGTTCCGTCTGCGCGGCAAGGGGTTTGCCGCCGTGAAGGGCGAGATTGACGAGGCGCTGTCGCTGGTCGGCCTGTCGAAGTTTGCCGATACCTATCCGCGGCAGTTGTCGGGGGGGATGAAGATGCGCGTCTCCATCGCGCGGGCCTTGGTCACCAATCCGCGGCTGATCCTGATGGACGAACCCTTTGCGGCGCTGGACGAGATCACGCGGCACAAGCTGAACACCGACCTTCTGGCCCTGCGCGAACGGATCGGCTGCACGGTGATCTTTGTCACGCACTCGGTCTTCGAGTCGGTTTTCCTGTCCGACCGGATCATCGTGATGGCCGCGCGCCCGGGCCGGGTGATTGAGGAAGTCACGGTGACCGCGCCTTATCCGCGCGACGAAGTCTTCCGCACCTCGGCCGAATATGCTGCGCATTGCCAGGTGACGAGCCAGGCGCTTCACCGTGCGATGGGAGAGGCGGCATGACCGTGACGGACCTGACCAAGGCCCCCCTGGCCACCCCCGAGCTTGACCCCGAAGAGGCCAAGCGCCTGCGGGATGCCCGCATTGACAGCATCGCGAAATGGGTGCTGCCGACGCTGGTCTTCGTGCTGATGATCGTCGGCTGGGACAGGTTGGTCGTCTGGAACGAGATCCCGCATTACATCCTGCCAAGCCCCGGCAAGGTGATCGAGACGCTGGTCAAGGACTGGGCCATGCTGTTCGAAGCACTGCTGGTCACGCTGCAGATCACCATGATGGCGCTGGCCGTCGCGGTGATCGGCGGCGTGGGGCTTGCGGTCCTTTTCAACCAGAGCCGCTTTGCCGAGATGTCGTTCTACCCCTATGCCGTCATCCTGCAGGTGACGCCGGTGGTGTCGATCGCGCCGCTGATCTTCATCTATGTCGACAGCCGGACCGCGGGCCTTTTGCTCTGCGCCTGGATCGTGGCGTTCTTCCCGATCCTTGCCAACACGACGCTTGGGCTGAACTCCACCGACCACAATCTGCGCGACCTCTTCCGGATTTATGGGGCGAGCCGCTGGCAACGGCTGCGCTATCTGCAGCTGCCGTCGGCCCTGCCCTATTTCCTGGGAGGATTGCGCATTGCCGGGGGGCTGTCGCTGATCGGGGCCATCGTGGCAGAGTATGTGGCGGGCACGGGCGGGATCGGGTCGGGGCTGGCGTTCCGCATTCTGGAGGCAAGCTACCGGCTGAACGCGCCGCGGATGTTTGCGGCACTGCTGCTGATCGCGGTGACCGGGGTGATAATTTTCGCCGGGCTGTCGCTCCTGTCGCACCTGCTGCTCCGCAAGTGGCACGAAAGCGCGCTGAAGCGCGAAACCTGATGACCCGGGTGCTGGTGATCTTCGCCCATCCTTGCGAGGAAAGCTTTTCCGCTGCGCTGAAGGCTGTGGTGGTGGAGCGGCTGAGCGCGCGGGGCTGGGAGGTCGACCTGTGCGACCTTTACGTCGAGGGGTTCGATCCGGTCCTGACGGCGGCCGAGCGTCGGGGGTATCAGGACATGGCCTGCAACACCGCGCCGGTGCAAGGCTACGTCGACCGGCTGCGGGCGGCGCAGGCGCTGGTGTTCGTCTATCCGGTCTGGAACTTCGGCTTTCCAGCCATCCTGAAGGGCTATTTCGACCGGGTCTTCCTGCCCGGTGTGTCCTTTACCCTGGAGAACGGCCTTGTCGCCCCTGCCCTGACCCATATCCGCAAGCTGGCCGTCGTCACGAGCTACGGGGCCACACCCTTCCGGGCCTGGGCGGCGGGAAACCCGCCAAGGAAGATGTTCACTCGCGTGATCCGCTTCATCTGCCGTCCGGAGCGGCTGCGTTATCTGGCATTGTACGACATGAACCGGGTGACGGAGGCCGGGCGGAAGGCGTTCCTTGCCCGCGTCGCGACCGAGATGGACCGGCTATGACCCGCGCGCTCGTCGTCTATTGCCATCCGAAAGAAGGCAGCTTTTCCTCTGCCGTCCGTGACACCGTGCTGGAGCGGCTGGCGGCCAGGGGGGCCGAGGTCCGGGTGACCGACCTATACGCCCGCGCCTTCGACCCGACCCTGTCCCTTGCCGAATGGGAAGGCTACCTTGACACCCCCCGCAACCGCGAGGTGGTCGCGGGCGACGTGGCTGACCTGCACTGGGCCGACACGCTGATCTTCATCTATCCGACATGGTGGTATGCCTTGCCCGCCGTGCTGAAAGGCTGGCTGGACCGCACCTTTCTTCCCGATGTGGCCTTTCTTATGCCCGACGGAGCGAACCGCACCATCCGCCCTGGGCTTGCCCACATCACCCGGCTTGGCGTCTTCACCACCTGCGGCGCGAGCTGGTGGCTGACCGCCTTCGTCGGCTCTCCCGGCAAGCGCATCCTGTTGCGCGGTATCGGTCTGCTGTGCGCGCCGCGCCGCCGGACGATCTTTGTCGCGCACTACCTGATGGACAGCTCTACCCCCCAGACCCGCGCCCGACACCTGGCCCGGGTCGCGGTGCAGACCGACCGGCTGCTGCGCTGACGATCAGCCACTTGCAGCCGCCCGCCCGATCCGCTATCCGACATCCACTCATCGCGGCGGGTTGGCGGAGAGGTTACGCAGCGGATTGCAAATCCGTGAAGACCGGTTCGATTCCGGTACCCGCCTCCATCACTTCTTTCAACTTGTTGTGGCGACAGCATTTTCGGTCATCGCAACACGGTGGCCCTCCTTCAGACCCAGCAAGGGATCGGCTCGGTCAGAACGCACGCCCCACGCTGGCTTGGTGCGCATTGCAGGCTTCAGGACGTCGGGCGGGCGATCCGCAACCTGCGGGAAATCACGGATCATGTTAACCGAATATGAACCGCGGGTTTTCGCCCAGTTTAGCGAAGAAGATGCAGACTGAACGCAATCCCGCCATATTTTCGGGACGGCGATTCGAAGCCTTGGTCGGAGTGAGAAAGATGCGTCGATTGATTCAAGGCTACGATCGGCTTGATCTGACGGCCGACATGCTCCTTCGCGAGGACGGCGCTGCCGCGTCCCGTCGCCCCTTGGTCAGCGCCACGGCTTTGGTCTACCGACCGTTCTTGCCAATCGAGGACCTGGTGGCAACGCTTGACCACATCGCCTCGCGCAAGATCGACGCGTAGGCCTGCATTCGCTTGCACTTCACTTGAAGACCGCCGGACCGGTCGGCTATCGCTGAATCGATACCCTGGAAATGACATTGGCAGACCCCGAGGACGGGGCCTGCCAACTTAGGTTCGCCTTGACGTCTGCTCAGAGGCCGAGCAAGGCGCGGACCGCCGCTTCAACTTCGTCTGTCACCGTCTTGTTGGCGGCAGCTTCGAGCAGCGCACGCTCAACGTCCGGCTGATCTTCGA
>JANPJZ010000280.1:0-17617 GCA_031425795.1 Rhodobacter sp.
GCCCTACCGCGCCCCGGTCAAGGACATCCGCTTTATCCTGCAGCACGTCGTGGGCTTCGACCGGGTCAGCGCCACCCTCCGCTTTGCCGAAGCCACCCCCGACATGGCCGAGGCCATTCTGGCCGAAGCCGGGCGGATCGCCACCGATGTCCTTGCGCCGCTGAACCGCGCTGGCGACACCCACCCTGCCCGGATGGAAAACGGGGCTGTCGTTTCGTCCCCCGGCTTTGCGGAAGGTTACCAAGCCATTGCTTCGGGCGGGTGGGTCGGCATGGCGGCCAACCCGTCGCATGGCGGGATGGGGCTGCCCTTCACACTGGCGCTTGCGGTGGATGAGATGATGTCGGGTGCCTGTCTGGCGCTGAACCTGAAGCCGGTGCTGTCCAAGGGCCAGATCGAGGCGCTGGAGCATCACGCAAGCGATGCGATCAAGGCGCTGTATCTGCCGAAGCTCGTCTCGGGGGAGTGGTCCGGGACGATGAACCTGACCGAACCGCAGGCGGGCAGTGACGTGGGCGCGCTGCGCACCAAGGCGGAACCGCTGGGCGACGGAACCTATGCGATCACCGGGCAGAAGATCTACATCACCTGGGGCGACAGCGACCTGGTGTCAAACGTTTGCCATCTGGTGCTGGCACGGCTGCCAGACGCTGCGGCGGGCACAAAGGGCATCAGCCTTTTCATGGTGCCGAAGTTCATTCCCGATACCGCGGGCAAACCCGGTTTGCGCAACAGCCTGCGGGTGGTCAGTCTGGAGCACAAGCTGGGCATACACGGCAGCCCGACCTGCGTTATGCAGTACGAAGGTGCCACCGGCTGGCTGGTGGGGGAGGCGCACAAGGGCATGGCGGCGATGTTCACCATGATGAACAACGCCCGGCTGGCTGTGGCCGTGCAGGGCGTGGGTCTGGCCGAGGCGGCGCTTCAGCATGCGCTGGCTTATGCCGCCGACCGGCATCAGGGGGCCACACCCTTGTCCGCGGATGGGCCGATCCTGGACCATGCCGACGTGCGTCGGATGCTGGCCACCATGCGGGCCGAGGTCTTTGCCGCCCGCGCCATCGCCTTGTCCTGCGCGGTGGCCGTGGACATGGCCACCGCCACCGGCAGCGCCGACTGGCAGGCCCGTGCGGCCTTTCTGACGCCGATCGCCAAGGCTCATGGCACCGACATCGGCTGCGAGGTGGCGCATCAGGGCGTGCAGATTCACGGCGGCATGGGGTTTGTCGAGGAAACGGGGGCGGCGCAGTTCCTTCGCGATGTGCGGATCACCCCGATCTATGAGGGCACCAACGGCATCCAGGCGATGGACCTAGTCGCTCGCAAGATGGCCGATGGGGGGGACGCTGCCTTTCGTCTGATCGATGAGGTCCAGCGCGATGCCGAAGCGGCCCGCGCCACCCTGCCCGATCTGGCCGGCGATGTATGGCAAGCATCCGAGGCATTGCGCGAGGCAACAGAGGCGCTGCTGGTGCAACCGTTGGACGACCGATTTGCCGGGGCTGTGCCCTACCTGCGCGGCTTTGCGCGGGTCCTGGGGGGTCATGCGCATCTGAAGGCTGCCCTGGCTGACCCGGCGCGGGTGGCGCTGGCTCGAGTCATGATCAGACGCATTCTGCCGGAGAATCTGGCGCTTTTCGCACAGGTGCGCGAAGGTGGAGCTGGGCTTTACGCCCTGAGCCCCGAGGACCTTGCCGCGTGACAGAAGGCATCCGCCACCCGTTCGCCACCCCGCCTGCTGAAGGCAAGACGGTTGAGGTGGCACCCGGCATCCTGTGGCTGCGGTTGCCGCTGCCGATGGCGCTGGACCATGTGAACATCTACGCTCTGGACGAAGGCGATGGCTGGACCATTGTCGACACCGGCCTGTCATCGCGCCGAACGAAGGCGATCTGGGAGGCGTTGCTGGCAGGGCCGCTGCAGGGCAAACCCGTCACCCGGGTGATCCTGACCCATCACCACCCCGACCACGTGGGCCTTGTCGGCTGGTTCCAGGCCCGTGGGGCCGAACTGCTGGCCACGCGCACCGCCTGGCTTTATGCGAGGATGCTGACGCTGGACGTGCAGGACCTGCCCTCGGCCGAGGCAATGACCTTCTACCGCCGTGCCGGGCTGTCGGGCACGGCACTTGCGAAGAAGGCGACGGAGCGCCCGTTCAACTTTGCCGACATCGTGGATCCGATGCCGCTGGGCTTCACCCGTCTGACCGAAGGCACGCGGATTGCTGCGGGGGGCCGGGATTGGACGGTGCGAATCGGCCAGGGGCATGCGCCGGACCATGCGACACTGTGGGCAGACGACGGACTCGTGCTGGGTGGCGACCAGCTGCTCCCGGGCATCTCGGCCAACATCGGTGTCTATCCGACGGAACCCGACGCCGATCCGCTGAGCGACTGGCTGGACAGCTGCCGTACCTTTCAGGCCCATGCCCGGGCGGACTTTCTGATCCTGCCCGGCCACAAGCTGCCGTTCACCGGCCTGCCGTTCCGCCTGGTTCAGATGATCGACAACCACGAGACGGCCTTGACGCGGTTGCTGGACCACCTTGCCACGCCCAGGGTGGCCGCCCAGTGCTTCACGCCGCTGTTCAAGCGCGAGATCGGGCCGGCGGAATTCGGCCTTGCGCTGGTAGAGTCGATCGCCCACCTGAACTGCCTCTTGCGGCGCGGGGCGGTTTTGCGTTCCCTGACGCCCGCAGGTGCCTGGGAGTGGAAGCGGATCTGATGACGAAACCAACCAAGGCGAAGGCCACGGATGTGGTCAAGAGCCCCGCCGAATGGGCGCATGACCGGCTGATCCTTTACATCCGCAACTTCGAAAGCCAGCTGAACGCCGCCGAGGAGATTGCCATGGGCTTTGCCGGGGACGAGGCGGGCGTGTTGCGGATAGAAGGCATCGGGTTCTACAACCCTGACATCCTGACCTTCTTTGGGCGCGACGAGGGGGGCGCCCGCACCCAGTTGATCCAGCATGTGAGCCAACTTTCGGTGACACTGCGGGCCATTCCGAAGGCAACCGCGGACCCGGACCCGCCACGCCGCATCGGCTTTCGGCTGACGTCTGGCTGGATGGGCGGAGATTCCGGCGATGGCTCGGCCGGCTGACGCCCCCGACCCCGTGACAGGCGTTGCCAAATAGGCTAAGGCCACCCCAAAGCGATCAGAAGGAACCCAAAGCCATGGCTGACCACCACGACAATCACAATCACGGCGACCATACGCACGGCTCCATGAATATCCGCGAGCATGAAAAGACCTTTGCAGGCTTCATCCGCATGTCGGTGTGGGTGGTGGTCATCTCGATCGGCGTTCTGGTGTTCATGGCCTTGGCAAACGGCTGACCTGTCGTGACCGGGGGTCCCATGCTGCGCCTTGCCCTTTGCCTTCTGGCTTTCCTTGGCCTTGCCGCCTGCGGCGCAGAGCCGAAGTGGGCCCCTGAAGAACAGGTCCAGGCCGCACGATTTGTAGCGGGACCGCCGACCTACATCACGCTTTACACGGTGGTGAACAAATCCTCAGGCTCGGGTGCCCATTCGGCGATCCTGGTCAACGGGTCCGAGCGGTTGATCTTCGACCCTGCCGGCACATGGACGCATCCGCGCCTGCCCGAACGGAACGACGTGCATTTCGGGATGTCGGACAAGTCCATTGCCTTCTACATCGATTACCACGCCCGCAAGACCTATGACGTGATCGAACAGAAGGTCTTCGTCACCCCCGAGATTGCCGAACTGGTGCTGCGCCGGGTCAAGGACTATGGGGCCGTGCCGAAGGCGATGTGCACAGCCGCGACCTCCAGCGTGTTGCGCGGCGTGCCGGGGTTTGAAAGCCTGCCCTCCACTTGGTATCCGAAGAAGCTGTCGACGGCTTTCGGCGAATTGCCTGGTGTGACCACACGCCTGATCACGGACGACGATGATGACAGCAACCACGGCGTGCTGCTGGTCCAGGCGAACGGCAACCCGCTGGAAGGCTGACGGCCCGGACCCGTTGCGGCGTCTTGCCAGTTTCTCGGGAAGTTGGTTGCCGGCAGTCCCGAGCGCGCGCTTGCACATGGCGCCTCTTTGGTTACCTTCGGGTAACGTCTTGCGTCTGGAAAGGCACCCATTTTGCGGATTTTCGGGGTGATCCTTGCTGGAGGTGAAGGCAGGCGGATGGGTGGGGCTGACAAGGCGCTTCTCCCACTCGGTGGCCGCTCGTTGATCACCTGGGTGCTTGACCGGCTGGAACCACAGGTGGAGCGGATCGTGATCTCGGCCAACGGTGACCCCTGCCGCTTTTCCGCATTCGGATGCGCCGTCCTTCCCGATGCCAACCCACGGGGGCCGCTGTCCGGAGTCCTTGCCGCCCTTCGACATGTAGAACCCCTTGGAGCGACGCATCTCGTGTCCACGCCAGTGGATACGCCGTTTCTTCCGAGAGACCTTGTTCCGCAGCTCCTCCTGGCGACCGAGGGGTCGGCGGGAGGGCTTGCCGTTGCCAGCACGACGGACGGCGACCACCCTGCAACAGCGCTTTGGCCTGTGTCACTGGCCCCGGCGCTGGCCGCATTTCTGGCCAGCGGAGAGGCAAAAGTGACCCGATTCACCGAAGCGCATCAGGCGACCCGTGCGATCTTTCCCGACGCGCGGGCGTTTCTGAATCTGAACACACCGGAGGACCTGGCCAAGGCTGAGGCCCTGCTCAGGGGTGAAAAATGAAGGTTTATGGCGTTATTGGCTGGAAGAACTCGGGCAAGACCAGCCTGATGGAGCGTCTGGTGGCGGAAATCACCAGGCGCGGGTTCTCGGTCTCGACCGTCAAGCATGTTCATCACGCGGTAGACCTCGACCAGCCCGGCAAGGACACATTTCGTCACCGGGCTGCTGGGGCGCGGGAGGTCGTGCTGGCCTCGGCTGATCGGCTGGCGCTGATGATGGAGCATCGCGGGCCGGAGCCGGAGCTTGGCGCGATCCTGGCGAGGCTGGCGCCGGTGGATCTGGTGCTGGTTGAGGGCTACAAGCGTGATGCCCATCCAAAGGTCGAAGTCTGGCGCGCCGAGACCGGACAGCCGCTGATCCAGCCGGGTGACCCCCTGGTGCGCGCGGTTGCCACCGATGCGGTGCTGCACCTGCCTGTGCCGGTCCTGGACCTGAACGATACGCTGGCCGTCGCCGATTTCATCCTGCACGAGGTTGGTCTTGCGCTTTGAGCGGGTCATCGTGGTCGACTGGTCGGCGGCGAATCTGCCGACCAGCCCGACGAACCGGGCGAATGCGGTCTGGATCGGCTGCCATGACGCCGAAGGTGGCATCGAATGGCACCACCGCACCCGCGCCGCCGCCGAAGCACAACTTCTGACGCTGATCGACACTGCGCGGACCGATGGGCTGCGGACGCTGGTCGGCTTCGATTTCGCCATGGGTTATCCTGCTGGCTTTGCGCAGCGCCTGACAGGCGAGGCAAAGGCGCAAGCGGTCTGGCGCTGGCTGAGCGAGGCGGTCACTGACACCGAGGACAACCGGAACAACCGCTTTGCCGTGGCCGCCGCGATCAACGGCAGGTTCCCCGAAGGCCCCGGCCCGTTCTGGAGCCATCCCACCGGGCAGTCCTGGCCCGGCCTGCCTTACCGCCGTGTCGGAATTGACTATGGCGCCCTTGGCATGGCGGAGTTCCGCGCCGCAGAGGCGGCGGTTCCGCGTGCGAAAAGCCCCTGGATGCTGTTCAACCCCGGCTCTGTCGGGTCACAAAGCCTGCTCGGCTTGCCGCTGATTCACCGACTTTGCCAGCGGCCGGACGTGGCCGTCTGGCCTTTTGACGCCGTCGACAGGCCGGTACTTCTGGCTGAGGTCTACCCCTCGCTCATGACAGGGCCCGTCGCGATTCTTGCGAATGCCGAGGATCTGCCTGCCGACCAGGCACAGGTACGTCTGCTTTCCCGCGCCCTCTACGCGCTGTCCCGGTCGGACAGACTTTCTCCGCTGCTCCACTCACCTGCAATCGCTGCCGAGGAGGGCTGGATTCTCGGGGCCGGTCATGCACCGCTTCTGGCCGAGGCGCTGTCATGGGAGTGACGATCTTCTCTGGCCTGCACCCGCACCTGCGGCGCGACGCGGCGCGGCTGTACTGGGAGGCGTTCGGTGGCAAGCTGGGTCGCGTCCTGGGTCCTGAGGCGCGGGCGCTGGCCTTCTTCGAGCGCGTGATCCGGGCCGACCATTGCCTTGCCGCGCTGGATGACAGAGGTGCACTGATCGGCATCGCGGGCTACAAGACGCCTGCGGGCAGCTTTGCCGGTGGCAGTTGGGCAGACCTTACGGCGACCTATGGCGAGTTGGGCGGGCGCTGGCGGGGCTGCATCCTGTGGGCATTGAACCGCGAGATCGACAACGACCGTTTCCTGGTGGACGGAATCTGCGTGGCGAAGGCGCACCGTGGTCGCGGGGTTGGCAAGCAGTTGCTTGCGGCGCTTTATGCCGAAGCCGCCGCGCGCGGCTATGCCTCCATTCGGCTGGATGTTGTTGATGTGAACTTGCGGGCTCGGGCCCTCTATGAACGCGAGGGCTTTGCTGCGACGCGAACGGAAAGCCTTGGGCCGCTGCGCCACCTTTTCGGTTTTGCCTCGGCGACCACGATGGTCCGGCCTGTGCCACCTCCGGGTTGATCGCGCTTGCCGTCGGAGGCCTGGCCTGCCACAATATGATCAAATCTTGGATGAAGGACACGGCCATGATCATCAAGCGCGAGTTCTATATCGACGGGGCCTGGGTTGCACCGCGTGAGGCGCGGGATTGCGCCGTCATCGACCCCTCGACCGAGGAGGTCTGTGCCACGATCAGCCTGGGCAGCCAGGCTGATACCGATACCGCTGTTGCCGCCGCGAAAGCCGCCTTTCCAGCCTGGGCTGTCACCCCGCCCGCAGAGCGCCGCCGGATCGTGGAAGGAATTCTGGAGCAATACTACGCCCGCAAGGAAGAGATGGCCCATGCCATCAGCCTGGAAATGGGCGCACCGATCGACATGAGCCGCGATGACCAGGCGGAATGTCTGCCCTGGCATCTGAAGAACTTCCTGAAGGCCTTTGACGGGATCGAGTGGATCAGGCCGCTTGGCCCGCATGCCCCCGACACCCGCATCGCGCTCGAGCCGATTGGCGTCGTCGGCCTGATCACTCCCTGGAACTGGCCGATGAACCAGGTGACGCTGAAGGTGATCCCGGCCCTGCTGGCCGGTTGCACCTGCGTGCTGAAACCGTCGGAAGAATCGCCGCTGTCTTCGATGCTGTTCGCCGAGTTCTGCCATGACGCGGGCGTGCCGCCTGGCGTGTTCAATCTGGTGAACGGCGATGGTCCAGGGGTCGGGACGGCGCTATCCAGCCATCCGGATGTGGAAATGATCAGCTTCACCGGCAGCACCCGCGCCGGTCGGGCGATTTCGGCCGCCGCCGCTCAGACGCTGAAGCGTGTGACGTTGGAACTGGGGGGCAAGGGGGCAAACCTTGTCTTCGCCGACGCCGACGCCCGGGCGGTGGAGCGTGGGGTTCGGCACATGATGAACAACTCCGGCCAGTCCTGCAACGCGCCATCGCGGATGCTGGTGGAGCGGCAGTTCTACGACCGCGCCGTGGAGATCGCAGCCGAGGTGGCGTCGTCGATCAAGGTCGGCCCGGCCAGCCTGCCCGGCAAGCACATCGGCCCGGTGGTCAACAAGCGCCAGTGGGACCAGATCCAGGGCTATATCCAGAAGGGCATCGACGAGGGCGCGCGTCTGGTGACCGGAGGTCTTGGTCTGCCAGAGGGGATGAACAAGGGTTTCTACGTTCGCCCCACGATCTTTGCCGATGTGAAGCCCGGCATGACGATCGAGCGGGAGGAAATCTTTGGCCCAGTGATGTGCATGATTCCCTTCGACACCGAGGCGGAAGCGGTGCGCATTGCCAATGACACTCCGTATGGTCTGACGAACTATGTCCAGTCGCAGGACGGCGCGCGCCGCAACCGGTTGGCACGCGTCCTGAAGGCCGGGATGGTCGAGATGAACGGCAAGTCGCGTGGCGCAGGCTCGCCCTTCGGTGGCGTCAAGGCCAGCGGTCGGGCGCGGGAAGGCGGCGTCTGGGGGATCAAGGAGTTCCTGGAGTCGAAGGCGATTTCTGGCTGGGATGTTTCGCAGGACATGGCGGCGGAGTAAGCAGGTCACCCGGCCCGGGCAAAGCTGTTGGCGGTCGACAGCGCCCAGGCCTGGGCAAAGCGGGGGGACGAGGCGGGGTCAGCGGTCAGCTGGCCTGCCGCAAGTTGTTCATACTGATCCGCAAGCGAAATGACCTTGTCCGACGAGGCGCGACGCAGAAAGTGGTGGGGCTTCAGCTCGGCCGGGTGAGTGAGGCCGGCAGCGGCCACAAGCTCGGCCAGGGCGTGGAGCGTGTTGCGGTGGAAGCTTGCCACACGCTCGGCCTTGTCCGGCACGACGATGGCGCGCTGGCGGAGCGGGTCTTGCGTGGCAACACCTGTCGGGCATTCGCCGGTGTGGCAGGACTGTGCCTGAATGCAGCCGACCGCGAACATGAAGCCACGCGCGGCGTTGCACCAATCAGCCCCGAGGGCCATCACGCGGGCCATGTCGAAAGCCGAGGTGATCTTGCCCGAGGCCCCAATGCGGATGCGGTCGCGCAGGCCAACGCCGACCAGCGCATTGTGCACGAAGCTCAGCCCGTCCCGCAGCGGCATGCCGACATGGTCCATGAATTCCAGCGGGGCGGCACCGGTGCCGCCCTCCTTTCCATCGACCACGATGAAATCCGGAGTGATGCCAGTGGCGAGCATGGCCTTGCAGATGGCCATGAACTCCCATGGGTGGCCGATGCAGAGCTTGAAGCCGGCGGGTTTTCCGCCGGACAGATCACGCATAAGGGCAATCTGCTCCAGCAGTCCCTGGGGCGTGGAAAAGCAGGAGTGGTGCGCGGGAGAGTTGCAGTCCTGCCCCATCGGCACGCCCCGGATCATGGCGATCTCCTGCGTGACCTTTGCTGCAGGAAGCACTCCGCCATGGCCTGGCTTCGCACCTTGTGAGAGCTTCAGTTCGACCATCTTGATCTGTGGGTCCGAAGCCGTGTCTGCAAACCTTGCCGGGTCAAAGCTGCCGTCGGCCGCCCGCGCGCCGAAATAGCCAGAGCCGATCTCCCAGACCAGATCACCGCCGAATTCGCGGTGGTAGGGCGAAACGCCTCCCTCTCCCGTGTCGTGGAAGAAGCCACCGGTCCTGGCGCCCTTGTTCAGGGCGCGGATGGCGTTTGCGGAAAGGGCACCGTAGCTCATCGCCGAGATGTTCAGAAGTGAGACGGAATATGGCTGCGTGCAGCTGGCACCAACGGTCACGCGCAGCGCCTGAACCGGGGCGAGGGGCTGCGGGGCAATGGAGTGGTGCAGCCATTCATACTGTTCCTGATAGACATCGTACATCGTTCCGAACGGACGCTTGTCGAGGTCACGCTTGGCCCGCTGATACACGATCGCGCGCTTGTCCCTTGGGAAAGGGGCGCCATCCTTTTCGCCTTCGAAGAAGTACTGTCGCATCTCGGGCCGGATCGATTCCAGAAGGAACCGCAAATGTGCGGCAACAGGGTAGTTGCGCAGGACCGCATGGCGGGTCTGACGCAGATCACGGATGCCGATCAGGACTGAAACGACGCAAAGGGCTGCGAAGGGTAGAAGCCACCAGACCTGTGACGGGTAGTACTGCATCAGCGCAGTGGCGACCGCCGCAAGGATCGCGGGCCAGGTGAGGAGGGCGTAGCGCAGATTGAAAACGGTGGCGAGCATGGGAGCCTCGGGTGTCGGTCGAGGCAGTTAAGCACCAAAGCTGTGAACGATATGCAAAAATCAGAAGGGGACGGGAGCGGTGAAGCTTTCACGTTTTCCGGTGGCGGGGTGATGCAGGGACAGCGTCTCTGCATGCAGCATCAGCCGGGAATAGCTGCGCGAAGTCTCGGCTGCGTAGATCTGGTCGCCGACAATCGGATGGCCGAGCGAAAGCATATGCACGCGAAGCTGGTGGCTGCGCCCGGTGTGAGGGGTGAGGCGGACGCGGGTTTCCGTGTCGCTTCGGTCGACCACCTCCCAGTCGGTCTGGGCGGGCTTGCCTTCCGGCGTGACCTTCTGCCGGGGGCGATAAGCCCAGTCGCTGCCGATGGGCAGGTCGACCGTGCCAGTATCCTGCTTCAGTTGGCCATGCAGGCGGGCAATGTAGGTCTTCTGCGCGCGGCGTTGTTCGAATTCCTGTCCGAGGAAACCCTGCGCCTGCTTCGTGCGGGCGAAGATGATGACACCAGAGGTGTCGCAATCCAGCCGGTGGACGAGCAGCGCATCCCAGCGGGCGGCTTGCAGGCGGGTCAGCAGGCAATCCTGCCGACCCGCCAGCTTGCCGGGGACGGACAGAAGACCGGCGGGCTTGTCCATGACCAACAGCTGGGCGTCTTCATGCAGGAAGCGGAGGGGCGTGTCCGGCGGATCGTAGGCGAAATCCGGAATGAGCGAGGGGTCAGAACCGGAAGGCCTAGACAATGCGGTGGCCTGCGGCGGTCAGGCGGGCGCGAAGGTGCCGGATATGGGCGGGTCCGACCTCGCAGCAGCCGCCAACGATGGTGGCGCCCATGCCAACCCAGGCCATTGCGAAGTCGGCGTATTTCTCGGGTGTCAGGTCGTGGCGGTGGGTCAGTTCATTGACCGTTGGCGCATCCTTCAGAAAATTGCCGGAGATGTGGGTGAAACCGTTGGCATAGGCACCGAAGGGCTTTCCCATTGGTTTCAGTGCAGACAGGGCGTCCGCCATCGCTTCGGGCACCGAACAGTTGGCGAGGAGGGCCGCAACGGGATGGTGCAGCAGGCGGCGCAGATCGGCGACGGGTTCGCCCGAGCGCAGGCGCGTGCCGTCACGGTCATCGACCGAGATCGACAGCCAAACCGGTTTGCCCGCCGCCTGCGCACCAACGACGGCTCCCTCGGCGGCTTCGATGGAGGCCGCGGTTTCGATCAGGATCAAGTCGACATGCGGGCCAAGGATGCGGGCAATCTCGGCGTATTTCGGGGCGGCGTCGGTGACGGGTTCGGTCAGGTCGGGGCGGTAGCTCGCCTGCAAGGGGCCAAGCGACCCTGCGATTCGGGTGCCAGGATGGGCGGCGCGGGCTTCATGCGCCTCGGCCAGGGCGCGCAGGTGGAGGGAGTGAAACATCTGGTCAAGACCGGCAAGCAGAAGTCGGTCGTGGTGGATGGCATAGGTGTTGGCGGTGGCGATGGTGGCCCCCGCGGCAAAGTAGTCAGAGTGGATGTCGCGGACCAGGCCGGGGTGGTCCAGCATCACCCGCGTCGCCCAAAGCGGCGTAGGGTCATCACCGGAACGGGCGACCAGCTCCTGGCCCATTCCGCCGTCGAGGAGGGTGATGTCGGTCATTCGTGGGACTCCAGATAGCCAAAGCCGAAGGATATGGATGACGCCCCGCTTGCCGAGAACCTTGCCACCGGGACGAGGAGGTCGGCGGCATGTTTTGCGGGCTCGGTCCGATCAGTCGCGATGGCTGGGAGGAAGACGAGCGCGCGCATCAGGTGGCGTCGTGGAAGACTTCAGCGAGGAGGGGGGCGAGCCAGGCCTCGTCTTCTGGGGTGAAGGCTGCAGGGGTGTTGCTGTCGAGGTCGAGGACGCCGAGGAGTTTGCGTTGCCCGTTCCAGACGGGAAGGACGAGTTCGGACTTCGTGCTGGAGGAACAGGCGATGTGGCCGGGAAAGGCGTCTACGTCGGGGATGTTCTGCACCTGGCCGGTGCGGGCGGCTGCCCCGCAGACGCCGCGGTTGAAGGGGATCACAAGGCAGCCGTGCCCGCCCTGGTAGGGGCCGATCTTCAGAAGCTCAGGCGCCACGACGCGGTAGAAGCCGGTCCAGTCGGCGAAGGGGTGAGCGTGGTGAATCTCGCAGGCGACGGTGGCCATGAGGGCCACCGTGTCCGTTTCGCCCTCTGCAAGGGCGCGGATTGCGGCGGTGATGGCAGAGTAGTCGATGTCAGTAGCCAAGGGCGCAGCCGTCTTTTCGCGGGTCCGACGCGCCGATAAGAAGGCCGCTGTCGATCAGAATGGCCTGTGCGCCACCAAGCGGGGTGTCGGGGACGCTGACCTTGTGGCCCATCGCCGCAAGCTCGGCGCGGACAGTTTCGCTGTAGCCACGCTCCACTTCCATCCCGTTCGCGCCAGTGAAGCAGCGGGGGGCGTCGATCGCGGACTGCGGGTCCATGCCATAATCCACGATGTTTGACACGAAACGGGCATGGCCGGTCGGCTGGTAGGCGCCGCCCATCACGCCGAACGGCATGATCGTCCGGCCTTCCTTCTTCAGCATGCCGGGGATGATGGTGTGCATCGGGCGCTTGCCCGGACCAGCCTCGTTCGGGTGGCCTTCTGCAAGGGTGAAGCCCGCGCCCCGGTTCTGGAAGTTGATGCCGAACTTCGACGAGGCAAAGCCCGAGCCGAAGCCCCAGAAGATCGAATAGATCAGCGAAACGGCCATGCGGTCGCGGTCAACGACGGTGATGTAGATCGTGTCGCGGTGCACCGCCTCGGTCAGGGGGGCGGCATCGGGCATGGCGCGGTGCGGGTCGATCATCGCGGCCAGCTTTGCGGCAGTATCAGCCGAAAGCATGTGGGCCAGCCGGGTGGTGTGGTCGGGATCGGCGATGAACCGGTTGCGGGCGTCATAGGCAAGCTTGGTCGCTTCGGCCTCAATATGGGCGCGCTGGGTGCCGAAGGGGCTCATCCCCTTGAGGTCAAAGTGCTTGAGGATGTTGAGGAGGAGGATGGCAGTGGCGCCCTGGCCGTTCGGCGGGTGCTCCACCAACTCGATCCCCTGGTACGGACCGGAAACAGGTGCGGTGTAGGTACAGGCGGTGGCGGAAAGGTCATCTTGAGTGTGGCTTCCGCCAAGCGCTTGCAGCGAGGTGATCATGTCCTCGGCCACTTCACCCTCGTAAAAGCCGGCGCGGCCTTCCTTTGCGATCCGGCGCAGGACCTCAGCCTGGCCTGGCGCGCGGAAGATCTGGCCGATGGCAGGCGCCTGGCCCTGCAGCGTGTAGAAGTCCCGAGCGGCACCCTTCAGGCAAGGCAGGTCATCGGCCCAGTCGAAGGCGACGCGGGGAGCGACGGGGATGCCTTCGTCGGCGTAGTGGATTGCTGGGGCAACGACTTCGGCCAGAGATTTAAGGCCAAAGTCGGCGTTCAGGCGACAAAAGGCGTCGATCGCGCCGGGAAGGGTGACCGCCTCGATTCCCTGGGTCGGTATTGCGGTCATGCCCTTGGCGCGCAGGGCGGCGGCGTCGAGGCCTTTCGGCGCGCGTCCGGAGCCGTTGAGGGCGACGATCTCTTCGGACCCCGCAGGCTTGACGAGAACAAAGCAGTCACCGCCTATGCCGGTCATCTGCGGTTCGGCGATGCCAAGAACCAGCGCTCCGGCGAGGGCGGCATCGGCCGCGTTGCCGCCGGATTTCAGTACCTCTATCGCCACTTGGGCCGCAATGGGGTGCGAGGTGGCACAAATGCCGTTCTGTGCATAGACGCCTGAGCGCCCGGGTAGATGAAGATCACGCATTCTGGCCCCCTATTTTGAGGCCCAGATTAGGTGGGGACCTGGCGGAAGCCAAGGGTGAACCCGGCACCCGGACCGGGTCGGGGCAAATTGTTCCGGCGCCAAGATCGGGCTGGAATATTCTTCGAACAGTCTCCGGAATGTTGCCACTTAGCGGGGATCAGGAAGCTGAGCCGATTCTGCCGCCCAAGGCGGGTATAACTCAGATCCCGCGTCAGGGTGCGTATCAGATGCCAACCGAATCCACCTTCCGGCAGATCCTCCAACTGGAAGCCGGCTGTCGGAAGAAGTCCTGGCGGCGGTGAGCCGTCAGGCATTGGCACGCCTTCATCGATCACCAGACAAAGAACCCCGGATCCCGTCAGTCGCAGGTCTACTGCAATCTCGCCCGTTTCGCCTTTGTAGGCATGTTCAGCGATGTTGTTCAGCACTTCAGCCAGAACAATCTCCACCGTGCAGCGGGCATCGACGCCAAACCCGGCAAGCAGCGGAGACGCAACGATCTGGGCCAGACCGTCCCTTACCGAATGCGGATCGGCAACCAGACTGCAGGCATAGCCGGGGGCAGGCAGGTCAGGCGCTGGCGTCATGCGAAAGGGCTGCTTCATGCGAGGAGTGAATGGTAAAGATCGACTCCATCCGCGTCAGCCGGAACACTTTCTCGACCGTGGGCGTCAGGGAGGACAGTTCCAGCACCCGACTTGGACCCAGCAACTTCTTCACGGCAACGATCGCACCCAGACCGCTGGAATCCAGAAACTTGACCCGGCCCAGATCAAGCACCACACGGTGTTCGGCTTTCTGGGTCAACTCCCGCATCTGTTCCTTGAACTGGATGGCCGAGGCGGCGTCGATCCGGTCTTCCATCACAAGGACGGACAGGACCTTCGGCCGGGTCTGGGTTTGCAACTGCATGACGGATTCCCCTTGCTGGTTCACGGCCAAGCCTAGGGGCAAAGGGTTAGCAACCGGTAAGCGTCAGTTTAGCTGAAAGCCCAGCGGATAGCGCCCATCCTCGAAATCGCCGAAGAGGTCTGACAGGTCGGGATGGTCCACAGGCTCGCCCGTTTCATCCGGGACGAGATTCTGTTCCGACACATAGGCCACGTAATAGCTTTGGTCGTTCTCGGCCAGAAGATGGTAGAAGGGCTGGTCCTTGGAGGGGCGACTTTCGGCGGGAATGTTGTCGTACCATTCCTCGGTGTTGGAAAACATTGCGTCGACGTCAAACACGACACCACGAAACGGGTGCTTCCTGTGTCGGAGCACCTGTCCCAGATTGTACTTGGCGCGGGTAGTCTGCATCGGGTCGTTCCCCATGACCTTACATATCTCCTGATTGGTTTTCTTGTCCACCGGTCCGCAGCAGGGACAATAGAAACAGTCTGTGAACCCTGGCCATACAGTGTGGTTCCGCCACAGCGCCCCACGCCCTCGCGGTTTTCTGATCCGGCGGTCTGGTGTTCCCCATTTCAACGCTGTCCAGAATCGTCTAACGTCTTGCAAAAGAAAAGGCACGAGGGGCAAATGAGCAGGTTTCTCCGTGCGTCGTTGTTGCTGATGTTTCTTGCCTCATGCGGGGGCGGCGGCAGCTATTCGGCGCCAAGACAGTTGGATGACGCCTGCGCGATCATCCGTGAACGCCCGCAGTATCTGCGCGCCATGCGAGCGACCGAACGGCGCTGGGGCATCCCCGTGCATGTTCAGATGGCGACGATCTACCAGGAATCGAAGTTCATTGGCAACGCGCGGACCCCGCATACATTTGCGCTCGGGGTCATCCCGATGGGCCGGCAAAGCACCGCTTACGGTTACAGCCAGGCGCTGAACGCCACCTGGGAGGAATACCAGGATACCGCCGGTGGCCGCCGCTCGCAGCGTGACGACATTGGCGACGCCACGGATTTCATGGGCTGGTACATGGACGAGTCTTCGCGGTCGCTGGGGATTTCGAAAGAGGACGCCGCGTCGCAATATCTGGCTTATCACGAAGGGAGGACAGGCTTCGTCAATCAGTCCTACCTTGGCAAGCCGTGGCTGGTGGAGGTCGCGGCCCGTGTCGGGTCACGTTCCGAAGTGTACCGCTCTCAGCTCCAGTCCTGCCGCTGATGCTATCGGCCGGCCAACGGGTCAGTTGCCCCGGGCCGCCGATTCGGCCGTTATATCGAAAAGCCGCGCGCCAAGCTGGCCACCCTTCTTCATTTCTCCAAGGATGACCGTTGTCTGCGCCCCAAGATCATCGGTGATGATCCATTGACGCAATTCGACAGGGTCAGCAGTGAAGACAAGCTCGATCGTGCCGTACTCCGGCGTTTCGGGATCCTGCGCCACAACCCGGGTTGAGGTGCCGTCGTCACGGTGGCCCACCACCATGCTGGCACGGCCAAGATCGATGTTTTCGGCAAGGATCAAGTTCAGCGGCGTGCGCTTCAGCGGATATTGCTCGGGTGGCTGGTTGGACTTCGCGTCGAAAATGGCAACCTGCTGGCCACCAGCGATTACCAGACTGCGGTCCGGCGGGGCGTATTCGAACCGGACACGTCCCGGTCGGCGGATGAAGATCCGCCCCGTCGAAATTGAGCCGTCGGAGTTTATCTGCGTAAAATCAGCCTCTACTGTCGTCAGGCTGTTCAGATAATCTGAAAGCGTGGCCAAGGGGATTGCCTCTGCCGCGGCAGGCATGGGCAGAAGCAGACAAAGCGGGGCCAGAAGGGCGAAACGACGGTTCATGCGGTAAATATAGCCCCGCAGGGATCAGGATGCACCCCCAAGCCAAGCGAAGTCGCAAGGACGTGCCGACCGCGTGATCCACCGTGAGGCGCTTCCTTCTTCGACTTCCCTGCGTGTATGCGACAGGTTCTTCGATGATTTTCGGTAGAATTGGAGCTTTCTTCGATTATCCAGCTTTCAATGCCCCAAACTTCCCAACTTTTACTTCTTCCGCACGGCTATCTTGCTGATGCGGTAACCTTTTGGGGCGGATCAGATGAAAGTCGTTGTGCTTGGGGCTGGTGTGATCGGTGTGACAACGGCCTGGTATCTGGCCAAGGCTGGTCATGATGTTACGGTCATCGACCGGCAGCCTGCCCCGGCGCTGGAGACTTCATTTGCCAACGCGGGTGAGATCAGCCCTGGTTATTCTTCGCCCTGGGCGGCCCCCGGCATTCCGTTGAAGGCGCTGAAATGGATGTTCATGGAGCATTCACCGCTCATCATCCAGCCGAAGCTGGACATGGTAAAGCTCTCCTGGATGGCCCGGATGCTGATGAACTGCACGGCCGAGGCCTATGCGGTGAACAAGTCCCGCATGGTGCGGCTGGCCGAATACAGCCGCGATTGCCTTGTTGATCTGCGGGCCGAGACGGGAATTTCCTACGACGAGCGGACGCAAGGCACGCTGCAGCTTTTCCGGACGGAAAAGCAGGTCGCGGCGGCGGCCAAGGATATCGCCGTGCTGCAGGCCGACGGCGTTCCGTTCGAGGTGCTGGACGTGGACCAGTGCGTGGCGGCGGAGCCTGGATTGGCCTCGGCGCGGGGCAAGATCGCGGGCGGGCTTCGGCTTCCGGGCGATGAGACCGGCGATTGTTTCAAGTTCACGCAATCTCTTTCAAGCATGGCCGAGGCTCTGGGCGTCACTTTCCGCTACGGCGTGCGCATCGACCGGCTGGAGGCTGAGGCGGGGCGGATCGTGGCGGTCCACACCTCTGAAGGGCGCGTGAAGGCGGACAGCTTTGTGGTCGCGCTCGGGTCTTACTCGCCGATGCTGGTGGCCCCCCTGGGGATCAAGCTGCCAGTCTATCCGGTGAAGGGCTATTCGATCACGGTGCCCGTGGTGGATGCGGCGAAGGCGCCGGTTTCGACCGTGATGGACGAGACCCACAAGATCGCGATTACCCGGTTGGGCGACCGGATCCGGGTGGGCGGGATGGCCGAGATCGCCGGGTTCGACATGAGCCTTTCGCCGAAGCGGCAGGCGACGCTGACCCATTCGGTCGAGGATCTGTTCGGTGGCGCAGGCGACCAGTC
>JANPJZ010000281.1:0-20979 GCA_031425795.1 Rhodobacter sp.
GTCTTGTTGATCACATAGACGCGGCCTTTACGGCGCACGACCTGGCAATCGCGGTGACGCGTCTTCAGCGAGCGGAGCGAGTTGGCGACTTTCATGGTCGACCCTCCCATTTCGCGGCGCGGACCTGCGCCAGATTGAAACCCATGCCTCCCGCGAGGGAAGCGGCGAATGGTGGGCGGTACTGGGATCGAACCAGTGGCCACTACGATGTCAACGTAGTGCTCTACCGCTGAGCTAACCGCCCACTTTTGCCCTATGCGCCCCCACCTTGCCCCAGACGCCGAAACGAAAAGGACGCGGAGGGAACCGCGTCGGTCAGGGCGGTGCTATACTGACTTGACCAAGAGCCCGCAAGGGGGTTTGGCCCGCAAGCTTTTGGCTTTTCCGAAAACACCGGCTATACCGTTTGAAGACCGCAGGAGGCGTGACAGTGCCGCAGACCGAGACCGAGGCCTACAGCCTGAGACGCCCCGTGGTGCAGACAGGGCCAGTGATCTTTGCCTCGCCCCATTCCGGGCGTGACTATGACGCGAGCTTCCTGGCCCAGATAGTCCTGGATCGGCAGACGATACGGTCTTCCGAAGATGCCTTTGTCGACCAGTTGTTCGACATGGCGCCTGAAATGGGGGCCCCCTTGCTGGCGGCCCGGATGCCGCGTGCGTTTCTGGATCTCAATCGCGCAGCGGATGAACTTGACCCAGGCGTGATCGAGGGGATCCAGCGCGCGCCGCACAACCCGCGCGTCGCGTCGGGCCTTGGAGTGATTCCCCGCGTCGTGGCGGGAGGGCGGGCAATCTATCGCGGCAAGCTTGGCCTCGTTGAGGCGCAGGACCGCATTACGCGGGTCTGGCATCCTTATCATCAGGTCCTGGGTGCTCTGATCGACGAGACACGGGCAGCCTTCGGCTCGGCTGTGCTGATCGATTGCCACTCGATGCCACATGAGGCGATCGAGGCTCACACCCGGGCAGGCCAACCGCGACCGCAGGTCGTGCTGGGGGATCGCTATGGTGTTGCGGCAGGTCGCGAGGTCGTAGAGCGGGTCGAGGCGGCCTTTGCCGCAGCCGGGCTTCGGGTCGGCCGGAACGCGCCTTTTGCCGGCGCCTATGTCGCCCAGGCCTACGGCAGGCCGGTGCGCGGGGTGCATGTCGTCCAGGTCGAGATCGACCGTTCGCTCTACATGGATGAGGCAAGGGTCCAGGCGCTGCCCGGCTTTGCCGCATTCCAGAACCTTATGGCCGGTGTGGTGGCAGACCTCGTTCAGCCTGCGGGCCTTGCGCTGGCGGCAGAGTAGCCTAGCGCAGCGCCCGACCCTTGATGATCGCCTCGGCCCCAAATCGGGCGCGAATCGCATCGGTAGCCCGCTCGGCCGCAGCGCGACGGCCGGCTTCGGGGTCAAGGAGGTCGGCAGAAAGGTCAGCCTGCGCCTCCGGGGCCAGATCCGATATGCCGACGCCGATCAGCCGGAAGGGGCCCGTCGTTCCAGCATGGTCGAAAAGGTCCTTAGCGGCCCGGTAGATGCGGTCGGTCAGCTGGGTCGGATCGCTGAGCGCGTGGCGTCTGCTGACCAACTGGAAATCGCCCCGCTTCAGTTTCAGCGCAACGGTCCGGCCCGCCAGGCCCTTGGCCTTCGCTCGGTCGGCAACCTGCTCGGCCAGGCGCCAGATGTGGCCGTCGAGAAGATCGGGATCTGAGGTGTCTTCGTTGAAGGTGGTTTCCTTGGAGATCGACTTCAGCTTTTCGTCACGGTTCACCCGTCGCGTATCCAGGCCGCGCGCCAGATGCCAAAGCCAGTCTCCCATCGACCCGAAGCGCCCTCCAAGGTCGCCCCGATCCCAGCGCAGCAGGTCCGCAATGGTGCGGATGCCGGCTGCCTCCAGTGCTGTCTGGGTGGCCTGCCCGACCCCCCAGATGATGCGAACGGGCTTCGGGCGCAGGAAGGCCTCGGTCTCGGCCTTGCCGACAATCGAGAAGCCCCGCGGCTTGTCGAGGTCGGATGCAATCTTGGCGAGAAACTTGTTGTGCGACAGACCCACCGAGCCGGTCAGGCCCAGCTCATCCTCCATCCGCTTGGTCAGCCGTGCCAGCAGCACGGCGGGTGCGGCCCCGTGCAGGCGGGCGGTCCCGGTCAGGTCAAGGAAGGCCTCATCAAGCGACAGGGGTTCGATGGCGGGGGTCAGATCCTCCATCATCGCCCGGATGGCACGGCTGGCTTCGGTATAGGCGGCGAAGCGCGGCTTCACGACCACCGCCTGCGGGCACAGCTTCAGCGCCTGAAACATCGGCATGGCAGAGCGGACGCCGTGAATTCGGGCGATGTAGCAGCAGGTCGAGACGACGCCCCGCGTGCCGCCGCCGACGATCACGGGTTGGTCGCGGATTGCCGGGTTATCGCGCTTTTCCACGCTGGCGTAAAAGGCATCGCAATCCATGTGGGCGATGGAAAGCTTCGTCAGTTCGGCATGCGCAACAAGGCGAGGCGACCGGCAGGAGGGGCAGCGCTGCGCGGCGCTGTCGGTCAGGGTCAGGCAATCGCGGCAAAGGCTGGGCATCACCGCAGGGTAGCACGGACCTGCGGGCGCGTCAGGTGGTGCGCAACTGTTCAAGGAAATCGCGCAGCAGCGGCACGCGGCGGGGTCGGAAGCTTTCCTCAGTCAGGCGCACGGCATTCATCTGGGCCACCTTGAACCGGCGAAAGTCCTGCCGCAGGCAGCAGAACGCAAGGCACTGCACTTCTCGGTCCAGAAACACCGTACCCAAGGGCCAGATGCGCCGCTCGGTCACCTGGCCGGACATGTCGCGGTAGCTGAGGTCCAGCGCGCGTTCGTCCCAGGCCGCCTCACGCAACAGCTGCATGTGCGGCGGCAACGGGGGGCGGCGGTTGTAGCGATAGGTCTGGGTGACGGCGTGGATCGCATGGCGCTGGACGCGGTCGGGCAGGGTGGCGATGATCTTGGCCTGCGCCTGCGCAGCGGCCTTGGCAAGCGCAGGGTCCCCGGCCTGCGCAACCTCGGCCAGGCCAAGGACAAGCGCCTCCACCTCCAGCCGCGTGAACATCTGTGGCGGGAGAGCAGGGTCCTCGGTCAGGGCGTATCCCACGCCCGCCTCACCGTCGATCAGCGCACCGCCAGCCCGAAGCGCGGCGATGTCACGGTACAGCGTGCGGTCCGACACACCGGTCTCCTCGGCCAGGCGGGCGGCAGTCACCGGCTGCGGCAGGGTGCGCAGGGCGGACAGCAATCGAAACAGGCGGTCGGCGCGGGACATCGGATGCTGACAGTTTCTGACAGGAGCCCCAGCCTATACCTGACCCAACGCAAAGCAAAGGAACACGAGAGATGCTGACACTCTATCATTCGCCGAACAGTCGTTCGACCGCCATATTGTCCCTGATCGAGGAGATGGGCATCCATGACTGGGTGGAAGTTCAGGAGGTGACGATCCCGCGCATGGATGGGTCCGGTGGGCGCGATCCCGCCAACCCGCACCCCGAAGGCAAGGTGCCCGCCCTTGTGCACGACAGCACAGTTATCACCGAGCGGGCGGCAATCATGCTTCACCTGACTTTGCAGTTCCCAACCTCTGGCCTGTCGCCGGAGCCACGCACGCCGGAATGGGGGGCCTTTGCCAGCTGGCTGGCCTGGTATCAGGGTGTGCTGGAGCCGGTTGTGATTTTCGAAGCGGCCGGGCTGGAGCACCCTTGGCTGACCGCGACATTCCGCGACCACAAGATGGCGGCGGTGCGCTTGCGGGGCGCTCTGGAAACGGGCCCTTGGATTATGGGGCAACGCTTCACCGCGGCCGACATCCTGCTTCATTCTCCCTACGCCTGGTTTCCCGCAGCGACGCCGGACGACCCGCTGATCCGCGACTGGGTAGACCGCTGCATGGCGCGCCCTGCCTCCGTGAAAGTGCGACACGTCGAAAGGGCTCTGACCGCTGCTTGATCCTTCGGACGCCCAGTCGTTCAAGCGTGGGGACCGACTCCCTGTGCCGGTTCATCCCCCGGCACGGGCACGTCCTCGTGCAAGGTTTCGCGCACCCATAGCTTCTTGATCAGCACCAGGCAAACAACAGCAAGCGGCGTCGCCAGCAAAAGGCCGAGAATGCCGAACAGCGCGCCGAACGCTATGATCGCAAAGATTGTGACGACCGGAGGCAGATCCACCGTTCGTTCCTGCACAAGCGGCACGATCAGTATGCCCTCAAGTTGCTGCAGGATGAAATAAAGCCCGACGACCCAGATCGCCAGCGTGGCGTCTTGGCCCAGTGCAACCAGCACAGCCGGCACGGCTGCAACAATGGGGCCGATCAGAGGAACGAACTCCAGAAGGCCCGCGATGACGCCCAGGGCAAGGGCGGATGGGACGCCAAGAAGCCAGAGACCAAGGCCGGTGAACACGCCGACCAGCACCATTGCGGCAAGCTGGCCCATCAACCAAAGGCCAAGCGCTCGACCGATCGTCTCCATAGTCTCGCGTGCCTTTTCCGTCCGGTCGGCGGGCAGCAGCATGAGAATGCCGTTGAGGTAGGTCTCCGGGCTTAGCGCCAGGTAGATCGCCGCTGCAATGACAACCAGAAGATACCCCAATGCGCCGACAATGCTGGCTGAGTAGCTGGCGACGTTCAGCATCAGCCCCTCGTTCTCCAGGATGGCCAGCTGCTGCTCACGAAGCCAGCTTCCGATCCCATTGATCCCCAGCCGGCGCTCGGCCGTTTCCACAAGAGCCGGAAGGCTTTCCAGCAAGGTCGCAACCTGTGCCTGAACCTGCGCTCCCAAAAGGATGATGAACCCCGCGAGGATCAGAACAACAAGGAGGACCGCAAGGAGAACCGATATCCGTTCCGGAACATGGCCAAAACGCCGGATCGGGCTGGCCACGACACGCAAGAGCACCGCCAGAAGGACCGACGCGAAAATCAGCAGCAAAACCTGAGTTAGCTGCCAGAGCAAAAGCGCTGTGGCGACGGCCGCGACGACCAGAACCAGAAGCTTTGCGGCGGACCAGAGCCAAGTCTCGGACCGAGCCGCCCCACCGCTGCCTACTGTCGATCCGGTTGTCTCGTTGCTCTTTTCCATGGCCTCGCCTTGCTCAAGGCCGCAAGCGACCACAAGCCGGTGGAACCGGGGCTGCGGTTTGTTGTTCCAGAACCGCAAGTGCTTTCATGCAAAAGGGCCGCCCGATGAGCGGCCCCTTGTCAGGGTGACGCGGCGTGGATCAGCCGTTCACGACATCCTTCAACGCCTTGGCGATGGCGAATTTCACCTGCTTGTCGGCACCCTTGGTCATCGTCTCGCCCGTGGCGGGGTTGCGGACCTGGCGCTCGGGGCGTTCCTTGCAGGCAACCTTGCCGAGGCCCGGCAGCGTGATCGCTCCGCCTGCGGCAACTTCGCGCGCCACGACCGAAGCGATCGCGTCCAGCGCAGCATTTGCGGTTTTCTTGTCACTGCCCATGGCTTCAGCCACGGCGGCGACCAATTGGGTCTTGGTCATTGGTTTGGACATGAGATCATCCTTTGTGTTGTTCTTGGCAAGAATGCGGCCCGACTGGTGCGGGCGTCCCCTCGGAAACGAGGCCATCGCCCAAACACACGGTTCCGGGGCCAAAATCAACCCCGGAACGCGCGACCGGTTACTTTTCGCGGCTTTTTCGCCGGGTCACAGGAAGGCCGTTTCTTCAAAACTGCGCAACTTGCGGCTGTGCAGGCGCCCAAGAGGCGTATCGCGCAACCGTTCCATCGCGCGGATGCCGATCAGAAGGTGCCGGCTGACTTGGGTCTTGTAGAAATCCGAGGCCATCCCGGGCAATTTCAACTCGCCATGCAAAGGCTTGTCGCTGACGCAAAGAAGCGTGCCATAAGGCACCCTGAACCGGAACCCGTTGGCTGCAATCGTGGCGCTTTCCATGTCAAGCGCCACCGCCCGGGACTGCGACAGCCGGCGCACCGGGCCGGAATGGTCGCGCAGTTCCCAGTTGCGGTTGTCGATGGTGGCGACAGTGCCAGTCCGCATGATGCGCTTCAGCTCATACCCTTCCAGTTGGGTCACGTCGGCCACCGCACGTTCCAGCGCGATCTGGATTTCCGCGAGCGCGGGGATGGGCACCCAGACCGGCAGGTCGTCATCCAGCACATGGTCATCGCGCAGATAGGCATGGGCCAGCACGAAATCACCAAGGCTCTGGCTGTTCCGCAGACCAGCGCAATGTCCAACCATAAGCCAGGCATGGGGGCGCAGGACGGCAATATGATCGGTCGCCGTTTTCGCGTTGGACGGGCCAACGCCGATGTTCACCAGTGTGATCCCCTGCCCGTCGGCGCGCTTGAGGTGGTATGTCGGCATCTGCGGCAGTTTTGCGACCGGCTGGATCATGCCGTCGGGCGTCGTGATCTCCTGGTTGCCCGTCGCGACAAAGGCGACGTAGCCGTTGGAAGGGTCTGCAAGGGCCTGGCGGGCATAGGCCTCAAATTCGTCGACGTAGAACTGGTAGTTGGTGAAAAGGACGTGGTTCTGGAAATGCGTGGGGTCAGTCGCGGTGTAATGTGACAGGCGCGCCAGGCTGTAATCCACCCGCTGTGCCGTGAAGGGTGCCAGGGGCGCCGACCCGTCGGCATAGCGTGTCATCACCCCGTTCACGATGTCATCGTTCGTCGTCGCGAGGTCCGGCACGTCAAACACATCGCGCAGTGAGAAGTCCATCACTCCGTCCTGCGGCACAGCGGCACCAGCGTTGCCCGCCACGGCGAAATGCACCGGGATAGGTGTGTCCGACGGCCCGATATCGACCGAAACGCCGTGGTTCTGCACCAGAAGCTCGATCTGCTGGATCAGGTAGTTGCGGAACAAGTCCGGCCGCGTGACCGTGGTGGCATAGGTTCCCGGGCTGGAGACGTGGCCAAACGAAAGCCTGGAATCCACCTTGTCGAAGCTCGTCACCGTCAGACGTATCTCCGGATAGAAGGCGCGCACCCGACGGCCTGGATGGCCCTTCGTCACTGTAAGCGCAAACTGATGGTAGAGGAACTTCGTCGCCTCGGTGTAAAGCTCCGCAAGCAGATCGACCGCAGCGGCGGCGTCGGTAAAGCTCTGATGGTCCCGCTGCGGCGGGGTGAAGGTGGTGTGCGGCTCGTCCGGCATCATCGGTCCTGTTTTTGATCCGGCATATAACCCGGAACCGGGGGGGCTTCGCAAGTGAAGCGATGATGACAGGCGGCGGCTAGACGACGCGGAACAGTGCCACCAGGGCCCGGTCCCCGGCGTGCTCAGGATCAATGGCAGCCGCCGCCGCGCCATAAACCGCGACCTCAAGAAGTTGCAGTTGCTCGATCCGCCGCGTGTCGACCAGCCCTGCCAGCGCAATGTCGAACCCCTCTGTCATCCAAACCCGGCGGTTGATGGACAGCGCCACGACTGCGCCTGAAAGGGCAACGGCCAACAGGTTCGGCACGGCGCCGGGGCCTACATGCCCCGCCGTGAACGTCCCCGAGCTTACGATGCCGCAATAGCGCTGCGGTAGGCTCAGGGGCCGGGTGACATCAGCCTGGTGCAGATTAGCATAGACACCCTTGGCCGCAGCCTGCTCCAGCATCTCGGCCGAGAAATCCGCCGCGTCGATCTTTCCCTGGAACCCCATCTCCAGCAGACGCTCTGCCAGAAGCCCGGTGCCTGCTCCCACGTCCAGCACCGGACCCTGTCCGCCCGCCCCCAGGAACGCCGCGGCCACATGGGCCGGAAGGCGATATTCCATCCCCTCGGCAAAGCCGCTGTCATAACTATCCGCCCAGGCGCGATAGTAGTCGCGGCAGGCGTCAGGTCCGGTCAGCGCCAACGCGCCCTTCAAGCCCTTGTCCATGGCAGCCTCCTTCACTCCGGGCAGCATGAGCGCGGGAATGCACCCTCGCAAGCCCTTGCACCCGCCCGCGCCGCCCCCGATAGTTGCTGCCATGTCCACGCTTCTTTCCCTCGGCCACGGCTATTCCGCCCAAGCGCTCGCCCGACGCCTCCTTCCACAAGGCTGGCGCGTGATCGGAACCACTCGCAGCCCGCTTCGGGCCGACACCATGCGCGCCGAGGGGGTCGAGCCGTTTCTCTGGCCAGGCGACCTTGGCCCCGCTTTGGCAAGCGCCACCCACATCCTCGCCTCCGCCGCGCCCGACACGGCCGGTGACCCGTTCCTGCAGACTGTCCCGGACCTGCGACAGGCCAGGGCGGTGTGGGTCGGCTACCTCTCGACCACCGGCGTCTATGGCGACCACAAGGGCGCCTGGATCGACGAAACCACCCCTTTGACCCCCGTTTCCGACCGCGGCCGCCAGCGCGTAGTAGCCGAGCGTCAGTGGCTGGACACCGGCCTTCCCGTCCACATCTTCCGCCTCGCCGGGATCTATGGCCCCGGTCGTGGCCCGTTCGAGAAGGTTCGGGACGGCACCGCCCGCAGAATCATCAAGCCGGGCCAGATCTTCAGCCGCATCCATGTCGACGACATAGCACAGGTGCTGGAAGCCTCGATCCGCAAGCCCAATCCCGGCGCGGCCTACAACGTCTGCGACGACAACCCCGCCCCGCCCGAAGACGTGCTCAGCCATGCCGCACATCTGCTCGGCCTTCCCGACCCGCCCGCCATATCTTTCGATAAGGCTGAAATGTCACCCATGGCCCGCAGCTTCTACGGTGAATCAAAGCGGACACGAAACGACCGCATCAAGACCGAGCTTGGAGTCCGCCTTCTTTACCCTGATTACCCCGCCGGCCTCGCAGCGCTCTTGCGGGACGACGCAGGCTAAACCCAACAATTCAATTCAAATTTGTCTTGCTCTTTTGAAAAATACTCCACGGGGGTCCGGGGGTATGAAACCCCCGGCGGTCAGCAAAATGCGCAACTATTGCGCCGCTACCCCCAGCGCCTGACCGCTCAGGATCGCCTCGCTGACTGAAGACAGCGCCAGCGCGGCCGCGCCATGTGCCCAGAGGAGATCGCCCCAGGCATGGATCTCGATTGGCGGACGGGGACGACCGGTGTTGATCGTCAGGTTGTCCATCTCGGCGAGGGTCTCGGCGGCGTAGAGGTAGTCGTACCGCATCCGCTCGCCCGACAGGATGATAAGCGCCGGATCAAACAGGTTGATCACGTTCGACAACCCGACCGCCAGATAACGCCCGGCACGTCGGAAGATCGACTTCGCGGTCACGTTGCCGGCCTTGGCGTGGTCGTACAGGCTTTCCAAGAGGACGGCGATGCTTTGACCTTCCTTGTGGCCCCAGTTCAATGCGGTCGTCGCCTCTCGCGCCAAGGCATAGTCGGCCACATAGGCCTCAAGGCAGCCACGCTGGCCGCAGCGACACAGCGCGCCATCCAGCTGAACCTTGGTGTGGCCCAGCTCCATTCCCACGCGCTGGGCACCACGATAGATCCGGTGGTTCATCACGAACCCCATGCCGACACCATGCTCGATGGTGACGACGGCAAAATCCGAAAGCCCACGCCCTGCGCCAAACCACAGTTCCGCCAACGCCACCAGGTTCGCGTCGTTGTCGATGGTGACTGGCAGCCCCAGCCGCGCCGTCGCTTGCGCAGCAAGCGGCACAGACCGCTCTGTCAGCACCGAAGACCACAGGACCACACCCTCGGCGACGTCCACAAAGCCGGGCACACCAATTCCTATGGCGGACAGGTCTGTGCGCGAAATTCCCGCCTTCAGGCAGACGCGGCTCAGCAGCGCTTCGATCGCGTCCAGAATTTCTGTCCCGGCCATCGGCCCGGGGCGCCGCGGGATGACATCATCCGCGATGAGATTGCCGGCGAAGTCCACAATTACCGCGGTATGCTCGCGATCTGACAGCTTCATGCCCGCCACGCGATGGGCGTTGGCGCGCACTCCAAGGGCTACGGCAGGGCGGCCGCGGCCGGCCTCACCCTCACGCGGCGCGGCTACTTCTTCGATCAGGCCGGCTTCGATCAGCTCCGATGTGATGGACGTCACGCTTGCAGGGCTGACCCCAAGATCCTTCGCCACCTGAACCCGAGGGATCAGGCCAGCGGCTCGGACCAGTTCGAACACCTGCTGGCGCAGCGGCCGTTGCGACTCGGCAAGCGCCGGGATCAGCGGCCCCACACCCTTTCGCCCGACGGCCGTCTCTGTTCGGACATTGCGCGGCGGCATTTTTATTCAGTCTCCGAACTAATACCGGGGCAAAAACACGCATTTCGGCACTTCTGCTTCCACGGGGTGGCACAAATGCAAGACCTTCAGCAGTTGCACAAGCTTTCATCACTACTTTTATTTTGACAACTGAAATTGTCGCCGCCACGGTTTTGCTGGATTTCAACCTTAAACGCGTCAACCAAGAGTCCCGACGATGATGCAGGAGATGACGGATGCGTAGGCTTTTTCTGGCTGCAGTCATGGCGGTCACCAGTCTTTCAACGGCTGCGACAGCTGAAGGCAAGAAGATCGGCGTGTCGTGGTCCAACTTCCAGGAGCCTCGCTGGAAGTTTGATGCCGCTGCCATGCGGTCTTCGATCCAGCGCGACGGGAATGAATACGTCACCTCCAACGCGGAAGCCTCGGCCGAAAAGCAGCTTGATGACATCCGCACGATGATCGACGCTGGGGTCGACGCTCTGGTAATCCTCCCGGTCGACCGCGAAGCGATCCTTCCCGCAATCGGTTGGGCGGCAGAGGCGGGAATTCCGGTCATCAGCTATGACCGCCTGATTGAAGATGACCGTGTGTTCTACATCACCTTCGACAATGTCGGCGTGGGCCGCATCATTGCCGCGATCATCCGTCAAAAGCAGCCGGACGGCAACTTTGTCGTGCTCAAGGGCGATCCGGCCGACGCGAATGTCGGCTTCCTCCGCCAAGGCATGGAAGAAGTCATCGGTGCTGCCGTCGCCGGCGGAAGCATCAAGATCGTTGGCGAGGCAAATGCCGAAGGCTGGCGCCCTGACAGCGCCCTTGCCGCAATGGAAAAGATCCTCGCCGACAACAACAACCAGGTCGACGCTGTGCTCGCGCAGAATGACGGCATCGCAGGCGCCGCGATCGAGGCGTTGGCCGCTCAGGGTCTGAACATTCCGGTCGGTGGTCAGGACGGCGATCCTGCCGCGCTGAACCGCGTCGCGCGCGGCACGCAGACGGTGTCCGTCTGGAAGAACAACCGCGAACTCGGCAAGGCCGCAGGAAAGATTGCCGGCCTTCTGGCAGAGGGCGTCGAGATGGCCCGTATCCCGGAATCCACGCGCTTCACCGGCGGCGACAAGGGCTTGACCTTCAATGCCATCCTGCTGAACCCCACCCCGATCACCCAGGAAAACCTGAACGTCGTGATTGAGGCGGACCATATCACCAAGAAAGAAGCCTGCGAAGGGGCGCAACCCGGCGTCGCGGGCTGCTAGGCCCGACGCTGCGGCCAGGCGGGCAGCCCAGCTCCAACTTTTTTATTTTGACAACTGAAATTATTCGCGGCACTTTTTGCCCGTTCCGGCGAATCTGCCGGGCCGGCCATACGCTGGCCGATGTCCATAGGGAGGATACATATGCGTACCGCAATTCTCGCCGCCATCGTGGCGGTGACTGGCTTCTCGTCGGCTGCTCTGGCTGAAGGCAAGAAGATCGGCGTTTCCTGGGCCCAGTTCCAGGAAGAGCGCTGGAAGATCGACGAAGCCGCCATGAAGGAAGCGATCGAAGCTGCCGGCAACGAGTATGTCTCGGCCGACGCGCAGTCTTCTGCTGAAAAGCAGCTCAGCGACATCGACGCGCTGATCGCCCAGGGCGTGGACGCCCTGATCATAAACGCCTGGGACAAGGACGCCATTGCGCCGGCCATCGAGAAAGCCGCTGCCGAAGGCATCCCGGTCGTCGGCTATGACCGCCTGATCGAAGACGACAGCACCTTCTACCTGACCTTCGACAACGTCGGCGTGGGCCGGATCATCGCCGAATCGGTGTTCGCCGTGGCCCCCAAGGGCAACTACGCGATCATCAAGGGCGACCCGGGTGACCCGAACGTCGGCTTCCTGCGTCAAGGCATGGAAGAAGTCATCGGCGCCGCTGTTGCCGCGGGCGACATCGTGATCGTTGGCGAAGCGAACTCGGACGGCTGGAAGCCGGAGAATGCTCAGAAGAACATGGAGCAGATCCTGACCGCCAACAACAACGCCGTTGACGCCGTTCTGAGCCAGAACGACGGCATGGCCGGTGGCGCTGCTGCAGCACTTGCAGCTCAGGGCCTGAACGTTCCGCTGGGTGGCCAGGACGGCGACCTTGCCGCGATCAACCGCGTTGCCCGTGGCACGCAGACGGTTTCGGTCTGGAAGAACGCTCGTGACCTCGGCAAGGCCGCTGGCGAAATCGCCGGCATGCTGGCTGACGGCACCGCGCTGGACGCGATTCCGAACGCAACCAAGTTCTCGGGCGGCGAGAAGGGTGTCGAAATGAACGCGATCCTCCTGAACCCGACCCCGATCACCAAGGACACGCTGAACCTTGCGATCGACGCCGGCCACATCACCAAAGAGCAGGCCTGCGAAGGTGCTGCCGAAGGCGTCGCTGCCTGCCAGTGATCTAGGCTGACCTCCCGGCGCCGCCTGTCCTGACGGGCGGCGCCGGTTCTGACGTTTGATGGCGGGTGGAAGTGCGCAGCCTTGCGCCGACGTTCGGACGGGCAGGGCGCCTGACCGGGCCCCCTGCCACACCCCTCTCTCTGGCTGGACGAGGACATGACCAACACATCCCATTCCCCTGCTTCCCAATCGGCACCCGAAGGCGGCATCGGCCGCTTCATCCGCGCGACCGAGATCGACCCCCGGCTTTTGGGCATGGTCGGTGCGCTCTTGCTGATCTGGGTGGCGTTCGAGGCCTACTCGGCCTTTGTCCTCGGCCGACCAAGCATGCTGCTTGGGGCATCGCAGGCCGAAGCAAACGGCTTTCTGACCCCCCGCAACCTGTGGAACCTCTCGGTCCAGACGGCCTACATCGGCATCATGGCGACGGGAATGGTGCTGGTCATCATCACCCGCAACATCGACCTGTCCGTAGGGTCGATCATGGGCATGGTCGGCATGTACATGGGCTTGCTTCAGGTGGAATACCTGACGCCCGCCCTTGGCCTGGGCCATCCGTCGATCTGGATCATCACCGTTGTCTTCGGCATCACGATGGGCGCGCTGATCGGGGCCTTCCAGGGTGTGCTGATCGCCTTCCTCAACATTCCATCCTTCATCGTCACGCTGGGCGGGCTTCTGGTGTGGCGCGGCGCGGCCTTCCTGGTCGCCGGTGGCAAGACCATTGCGCCCCTCGATGAAACGTTCTCGCTGATCGGCGGGGGCTCCTTTGGGGCGCTTGGTCGCACTGGCAGCTGGATTTTCGGCGTCATTGCCTGCATCTTCGTCGTCTGGGCTTTCATCGGCGCCCGCAAATCGCGCCAGATGCACGGTTTCACGCTGCGCCCGGTCTGGGCAGAGACCTTCGTGATCGGCCTGATCTGCGCCGTCATCATCGGCGCGACGGCGATGGTCAATTCCTACATCTGGCCGCGCGGCAACATCGCGAAATATTATGAAAGCATCGGCCAGGAGCTTCCCGCCTGCGCCACCGACAACGACACGATCTACACCGACGTCTGCGCCCAGTTCGGCCACGGCTTTGCCTACCCCGTGCTCATCATGATCGCGGTGGCGATCTTCATGACCATCCTGATGACCCGCACCCGCTTTGGCCGCTACGTCTTCGCCATCGGTGGCAACCCCGAGGCAGCGGCCCTCTCAGGCATCAACATCCGCATGATGACCGTGAAGATCTTCACGCTGATGGGCGGTCTGGCCGGCATTGCCGCGGTGATCGGTGCGGCTCGCCAGAACTCGGCCACCAATGCGATGGGCAACCTGGACGAGCTTTACGTCATTGCCGCCGCCGTCGTCGGCGGCACCTCGCTGGCCGGTGGCGTAGGCACGATCTACGGCGCCATCATCGGCGCGCTGATCCTGACCTCGTTGCAGACCGGCATGGTTCTGATCGGCTTCGGGGACGGGTCTTACCAGCGCATTGTGATCGGTGTCGCCCTGGTTTTCGCCGTCTACCTCGACATCGTCTACCGCAAGCGCATCAAGTGAAGGGACCCAAGCAATGGTAAACAGAACTGGAACGCCCCTCGTCGAGTTGCGCGACATGTCGATCTCGTTCGGCGGGATCAAGGCGGTCGACCATGTGACGGTCGATTTGTACCCGGGCGAAGTTGTCGGCCTCCTCGGCCACAATGGCGCGGGCAAATCCACGCTGATCAAGTGCCTTTCCGGCGCCTACAAGGCCGACGTCGGCAAGATCCTGATCAACGGGGAGGAGGTTGAGATCAACAACCCCCGCGACGCCCGGTCCCAGAACATCGAGACGATCTACCAGACCCTCGCGCTGGCCGATAATCTTGATGCCGCCTCCAACCTGTTCCTCGGACGAGAGCTGGTCAACTCGATGGGCTTCGTCGATGAGCGCGCGATGGAGGCCGAGACACGGAAGATCATGGGTCGCCTCAACCCGAACTTCCGCAAGTTCAACGTGCCGGTCAGTGCTCTTTCCGGCGGTCAGCGCCAATCCGTTGCCATCGCGCGCGCGGTCTACTTCAACGCCAAGATCCTGATCATGGACGAGCCGACCGCAGCCCTCGGGCCCCATGAGACGCAGATGGTGTCCGAACTGATCCAGGAGCTGAAGGCCCAGGGCCTTGGCATCTTCCTGATCGAGCATGACATTCACAACGTGATGAAGCTGTGCGACCGGGCCTCGGTGATGAAGAACGGTCAGCTTGTCGGCACAGTCAACGTAGGTGACGTGACCGACGAAGACATTCTGAGCATGATCATTCTCGGCAAGAAGCCGGCGCTGGCGGCCTGAGATGTATATCGGCCTTGATCTGGGCACGTCCGGCCTCAAGGGCATTCTCATCGGCGAGGATCAGGCCGTTCTCGCCGAGGCGACCGCCCCGCTGACTGTCCATCGCCAGCATGAAGGGTGGAGCGAGCAATCCCCCTCCGACTGGATTTCTGCCGCCGAAGCCGTACTGGACCAGCTTGCGGCCAAGGGCCTTGGTCAGGTGCGCGGCATCGGCCTGTCCGGCCACATGCATGGTGCAACCCTTCTCGACAAGGGCGACGAGGTGCTGCGGCCTTGCATCCTGTGGAACGACACCCGCAGCCATGAAGAAGCGGCTGAGTTGGACGGTGACCCGATGTTCCGTCGCCTGACCGGTAACATCGTCTTCCCCGGTTTCACCGCGCCGAAACTCCTCTGGGTCCGCCACAACGAACCCCGGATCTGGGACCGCGTGGCCAAGGTCCTTTTGCCGAAGGATTACCTCCGCCTGTGGCTGACCGGCGACCATGTCGGTGAAATGTCCGATGCCGCCGGGACCTCCTGGCTGGATACCGGCAAACGCGACTGGTCGGATGATCTTCTGGCCGCCACCGGACTGACCCGCGCCCAGATGCCGCGTCTGGTCGAAGGCTCCGCCGTATCCGGCACCCTGCGGGGGGCACTTGCCTCCCGCTGGGGCCTGCCGAAAGGCGTCGTCATCGCCGGGGGTGGCGGCGACAATGCGGCCTCCGGCGTCGGTGTCGGCGTCGTTCGCGCGGGTGAGGCGTTCGTGTCCCTCGGCACCTCTGGCGTCCTCTTTGCCGCCAACGATGGCTACCAGCCCGACCCTGCTACCGCCGTCCACACCTTTTGCCATGCGCTGCCCGACACCTGGCACCAGATGGGCGTGATCCTTGCCGCGACCGATGCGCTGAACTGGTACGCCAATCTGACCGGAACCGATGCGGCAAAGCTGACCGGCGAACTCGGCACTTTGCAAGCCCCCGGCAAGACCGTCTTCCTGCCCTACCTTGGGGGCGAGCGCACACCCCTGAACTCTGCCACCGTGCGTGGGGCTTTCACCGGCCTTGAACATGCCACCGACCGCGCCGCAGGCACCCGCGCCGTGCTGGAGGGTGTGACCTACGCCATCCGCGACAGCCGCGACGCCCTTGCCGCGACCGGCACGAAGCTGGAGCATCTTCTGGCCGTCGGCGGCGGCTCACGCTCCGACTACTGGCTGCGTCTCATCGCCACCGCGCTGGATTGCCCCGTGCAACTGCCCGTCGCGGGGGACTTTGGCGGTGCCTTCGGCGCCGCACGCCTTGGCCTGATGGCCGCCACCGGGGCGGGCGCGGAAATCGCAACCTTGCCGAAGATCGCCCGCACGATCGACCCCGACCCCACCCTGAAAGACGCATTCGATGCAGGCCACGCCCGCTTCCGCGCCGCCCAATCTGCCATCAAGGATCTGAAATGACCGACTTCTTCAAAGGCATCCCCGCCATCAAGTTCGAAGGTGCCGCCAGCACCAACGAATTCGCCTTCCGCCATTACGATGCGGATGAGGTGATCCTCGGCAAGCGGATGGAAGACCACCTGCGCTTTGCCGTCGCCTATTGGCACAGCTTCGCCTGGCCCGGCGGTGACCCCTTCGGCGGCCAGACCTTTGACCGCCCCTGGTTCGGCGACACCATGGCGCTGGCCAAGATGAAGGCCGATGTGGCGTTCGAGATGTTCGATATCCTCGGTCAGCCCTTCTACTGCTTCCACGACGCCGACATGCGCCCCGAAGGTGCGAATTTCGCCGAAAGCCTGAAGAACCTGAACGAGATCGCCGATTACCTTGGCGAAAAGCAGACCAAGCATAAGGCCAAGCTCCTCTGGGGCACCGCCAACCTCTTCAGCCACCGCCGCTGGATGTCGGGCGCCGCCACCAACCCCGACCCGGACGTCTACGCCTACGCCGCCGCAACCGTGAAGGCGAACATGGACGTCACGCACCGCCTTGGCGGGCAGAACTACGTCCTCTGGGGCGGGCGTGAGGGGTATGAGACGCTGTTGAACACCGACCTCAAGGCCGAACGCGCCCATGCAGGCCGCTTCCTGCAGCAGGTCGTCGAGTACAAGCACAAGATCGGCTTCAACGGCGCGATCCTGATCGAGCCGAAGCCGCAGGAACCGTCGAAGCACCAGTACGACTATGACGTCGCCACGGTCTATGGCTTCCTCAAGGAGTTCGGATTGGAGAAAGAGGTTCAGGTCAATATCGAACAGGGCCACGCCATTCTTGCCGGCCACAGCTTCGAGCATGAGATCGGCCTCGCCGCCGCACTCGGCATCTTCGGCTCTATCGACATGAACCGCAATGATTACCAGTCTGGCTGGGACACCGACCAGTTCCCGAACAACCACGCCGAAAAGGCCGTGGCCTTCTACGAGATCCTGAAAGCTGGCGGCTTCACCACCGGCGGCGTGAACTTCGACGCCAAGATCCGCCGTCAAAGCCTCGATCCCGAGGACCTGATCCTCGCCCATGTCGGCGGCATGGACACTTGCGCCCGCGCGCTGAAAGCCGCCGCGGCCTTGCTGGAAAGTGGAGAGATGGAGGCCGCCGTGAAAGATCGCTACGCCGGCTGGAATGATCCGAAAGCCCAAGCCATGCTGAAAGGTTCACTCGAGGCCGCCGCTGCCCGGGTTACAGCGGAAAAACTGGAACCACAGCCGAAATCCGGCCGTCAGGAGCGGCTTGAAAATCTCTGGAACCGCTACGTTTGATCCAGTGATACCCGGACCTGGCTCCGCTGTCGGCGGAGCTGGGAATCAATCTCGGCGTTGATTGCACCGCCCAGAAGAACCGCCCAGACACTCAGATACAGCCAGACCATCAGGATGATGACAGCGCCGATCGAGCCATAGATGGCGTTGTAGCTGTTGAAGTTTGCAAGATAGACAGAAAACGCGATCGACACCCCCGCCCAGGACAGGGCCGCGACCATCACCCCCACTGACATCCAGCCCGACTGGAAGCGGCCGTGCACATTTGGGCCGAACCGGTAAAGCAGCGACAGGCAAGTCAGCACCAGCAGGAACATCGCCCCCCAAGGCAGGACCTTGATCAGCCAGGCCTCGAACGGCCCGAATGAAACAAAATTCAGCAAAAGCGGCACCACGACGACAGTGACCAACGCCACGAAGAGCGCGCCGATAAGAGCACCCGTCAGCATGAAATCAACAGCATAACCCCGGATCCATCCGCGAGGCGTGGCGCGATGCACCACATCCAGTCCCTGGATCAGCGCCGACACACCGGCCCGTGCCGAGTAAAGTGCGATCAGCAGCGAAAGCGCCGTGGTCCAACCCAAGGTGGCTTTTGGCGCGGTGATCAGCCCCATCACCTGATCGTGGATCAAGGTGTCAGCCTCGGGCGGCAGGAACTGCTCGGCAACCTGCAGATAGCCCGCGATCACGCCAGGATCGGCCACCATGCCCCACAGTGCCACTGCGGCGCCAAGGCCGGGAAAGACCGCAAACATCGCATAAAACGCCACGCCGGCGGCTATCAGACCAAAGTGGCCCTCACCGACCCGGGTCGATACGGCCACGACAAACTGCCAGAACTGTTTCAGCCATGTCATCCTGGCAGCATTCCCCGGTTCTGTCCGCTCTGCAACTTGAAGCCGCCCTCGCCCCATGGAAAGGTAGCCCGAAGAGGAGATCTTCCCATGACCTACATCCCCCGCGACGACCGTTATGATAGCATGGTCTACCGCCGCTGTGGGCGGTCGGGCCTGCAACTGCCTGCCATCAGCCTCGGCCTCTGGCACAATTTCGGGCATGACACGCCGCACGCCACCAAGCAGGCGATCTGCCGCACCGCCTTTGACCACGGCATCACCCACTTTGACCTCGCCAATAACTACGGCCCCCCTGCCGGCAGCGCCGAGGAGGCATTCGGAGAACTCCTGCGCACCGATTTCCGTTCCCATCGGGACGAGTTGATCATTTCCTCCAAGGCCGGCTACCACATGTGGAACGGCCCCTATGGCGAATGGGGCAGCCGCAAGTACGTCATCGCGTCCTGCGACCAGTCGCTGAAGCGGATGGGTCTGGACTACGTCGACATCTTCTATTCGCACCGATTTGATCCCGACACGCCGCTGGAAGAAACCATGGGCGCGCTGGATCACATCGTCCGCTCCGGCCGCGCGCAGTACATCGGAATTTCCAGCTACAACAGCCAGCGCACGCGTGAGGCGGCAGCCATCCTCAAGGACCTTGGGACACCCCTGCTCATCCACCAGCCCAGCTACAACATCCTGAACCGCTGGGTCGAAACCGATGGGCTGAAAGACACTCTGGCCGAACTTGGCGTCGGCTCCATCGCCTTCATTCCGCTGGCGCAGGGCATTCTGACCAACAAGTATCTGAACGGCATCCCGGAGGGCAGCCGCGCCACGCAGGACAAGTCGCTTGATCCCTCGGTGGTGGAAAAGGCGGTCGGCTCGGTCAGAAAGCTGAACGAGATGGCCGAGGCGCGGGGTCAGACGCTTCCACAGATGGCGCTGGCCTGGGTGCTCCGTAACGGAGGTATCTCCAGCGCGCTGATCGGTGCGTCAAAGCCGGAACAGGTGGTGGATTGCGTCGGCGCGATCCGCAATCTGGACTTTACGACCGCCGAGCTTGCCCAGGTCGACGCGATCTCGGAAGAAAAGGACATCAACCTCTGGGCCAAGTCCTCGTCCGACTGATGTCACGGACCCAGCCGGGCAATCGCGGCCTGGCTGGTCTTCCTATCCCTTGACCGACGCGGTCACGTAGTTGCAACTCAGGTCCCGGTCCGAAAGGCTCCAACGCCAGCTCGCCGGGTTGAACACCATGCCCTTGCGATCCACCGGCCGCAGATGGGCCTTTCCAATCAGGGCGTAAAGCTCGTCCGGCGTGATGAACTTCTTCCAGTCATGCGTGCCCTTCGGCAGCCAGCGCATTACCCATTCCGCCCCGATGATCGCCATGACAAAGCTTTTCGACGTGCGGTTCAAGGTCGAACAGATCATCAACCCACCCGGCTTCAGCAACTGCTGGCAGGCGGTCAGATAGGCAAGGGGGTCCGCCACATGCTCGACCACCTCCATGTTCAGGATGACATCGAACTGCTCACCCGCTGCAGCCATGTCTTCCGCCGTCGTATGGCGGTAGTCGATCACCAGTCCCGACTGTTCCGCGTGAAGCCGCGCGACAGGAATATTCCGCGGTGCCGCGTCGGCCCCGACCACTTCGGCCCCCAGCCGCGCCATCGGCTCGCTCAGCAAACCGCCGCCGCAGCCGATATCGAGGATGCGAAGTCCCTTGAATGGCGTCTCCCCGGCCAAGTCCCGTCCGAACTCGGCGCCAATCTGGGCGCAGATGTAGTCCAGTCGGCAGGGGTTAAGCATATGAAGCGGTTTGAACTTCCCCTCGGGGTCCCACCACTCCGCTGCCATCGCCTCGAACTTGGCCACCTCGCCGGGGTCGATCGTTGTCGTCACCATATCTGCCTCCGAGCCACGCCGCATTGCCCTTCGACTCTGGGCTTCGCCGGCGCTATATAGGACGATGATGGATCAAAGATCAGGTCAAAAGCGCGCAGTCGAGTTTCTTTACCCGCCGATCGACCCCTTCGATCAGCGGGTCATCGACATGGGCGATGGTCACCGGGTCTACATGGAACAATGCGGACGGCCGGACGGCATTCCCGTCTTCGTCTTCCATGGCGGCCCGGGTGGCGGCTGCTCGCCCGCGATGCGACGCTACTTCGATCCGACGGTCTACCGTACGATCCTGTTTGACCAGCGCGGCTGCGGCCGGTCTCGCCCCCATGCCAGCATCATCGCCAACACCACATGGCACCTGATCGAGGACGTGGAGACGATCCGCAAGGTTCTTGGCATCGACCGCTTCATCGCGTTTGGCGGCAGCTGGGGTGCGACCCTCGCCCTGATCTACGCCCTCACCCACCCTGACCGGGTGGCACATCTGGTGCTGCGCGGCGTGTTCCTGATGACCAAGGCCGAACTCAAGTGGTTCTACGGCGGCGGGGCCGGTGCCTTCTTCCCGGAAATCTGGGGCCGTTTCGTCGCCGCCATCCCTGC
>JANPJZ010000282.1:0-1786 GCA_031425795.1 Rhodobacter sp.
TCCAGCAGGGTGTGCGACGGCACCAGCGCCCGCGCCATGCCGTCATGCGCGGCCACGGCCATGCGCTGCGCCTGCGCCTTGGTCAGCACGGCATCGGTCGCGACGATGGCGATGGTCGTCGCCTCACCCATCCGCTTCAGCGGCAGGGGCGCGTCATGGCGCTGCAGCGGTGCAGGGCCAAGCGCGCCGAACTCATCGCCTTCTTCCCAGGGGGCGGCCCAGAACTGGCCCGTCTCACCCAGCGTCGCCGAGCCGAGAGCGTTGACGGCGACCAGCGCGCCGACGGTGATGCCGGAGGACAGGACAGCCGAAGCCGAGCCCAGGCCGCCTTTCAGCGTGCCGGTCATCGCGCCGAACCCGGCGCCGGCCGTGCCGAGGGCGAAGCGTTCGGCCGACCCTTCCAGCGCGGCACGGCCAAGGGCGGGATAGGGGCTGTCGGTCCAGTCCTTCTCGCCACCGTTGAGAAGGTCGAAAAGGATCGCCCCCGGCACGATCGGGATGCGGGCAGGGCCAACCGCAAAACCCCGGCCCTGCGCGCGCAGACCGGCCATGATGCCCGTCCCGGCGTCGAGGCCGAAGGCGGAGCCGCCGGAGAGGAAAAGCGCGTCAACGCCCTGAACCATGCGGTCCGGGGCGAGCAGATCGGTTTCGCGGGTGCCGGGCGCGCCGCCCATCACATGAACGGCGGCGATGAAGGGTTCGTCTGCAGTGAGGACGGTTACGCCCGAGCGGAGGGCGGCGTCATGGGCATTGCCGACCCGGAGGCCGGGGACGTCGGTGATGAGGTTGAGCGGGCCGGGGCGCATCAGATGCGGATCTTTGTCACGGCGGTCGCCGGATCGCCGGTGTTGGGGGTGCCGGCAGGCTCGATCAGCAAGAGATGCGTCTCGGTTGTCGCGCGAGGGCGGTGCTGGACTCCCTTGGGAACGACGAAGACCTCACCGGGATTCAGGGTGACGGTGCTGTCAGGCAGGTCGATCATGAGCTGGCCTGACAGGACCATGAAGAAATCGTCGGTGTCGGGGTGGTCGTGCCAGGTGAACTCGCCCAGCACCTTCACCACCATCAGGTCATTGCCATTGAACGACCCCACGATGCGGGGTGACCAGTGGGCCGTGAAGGTCGAAAGCTTTTCGGAAAGATTGATGGGGGTCATCTGCGGACCTGCGACTGAGTGCCGACACAGGATAGGCCGGGACGCGGGCGATGCGCAAACCTGATGCGAAGCGATGGTCTTGCGAGAGTGGTGTGGCCACTTGCTGGCCCCTTGCGGCTGCAGGTCTTGCGGGTCTGCTCCTCGTGCGACTTCGTCTTCTCGTCGCCTTGCGCTTGAGGGTCTGCTCCTCGAGCGACGAAGCCGACAAGGAGCGGAGGTCAGAAGTCGAAAATGTCGCCGAGGAAGCTTTCCTTGCGTTTCTTCTTGTAGCCGTGGCGGTAGTCGTCGTCGTCATCCCGGCGGCGGTCGTCCCGGCGGTCATCGGGGCGGTAGCCTTGCGGCGCACGTTGGGGTTCCGGCTGGTAGATCGGCGTCGCTTGCGACTGGGGCGGCGGCGGCGGGGCGTAGGCGGGAGCAGCCGCAGCGGGGGCAGGCCCGCCGAGCGAGCGTTCGATGATCTTGTCAAGCTCACCCCGGTCAAGCCAGACTCCGCGGCATTTCGGGCAGTAGTCGATCTCGACCCCGCCACGATCTGACATCACCAAGGTTTCGTTATCAACCGGACAGCGCATCCTGAAACTCCCTCACCACATGTGCTGCCACTTAAGATGGGGTCGCAAACGCCGGTCG
>JANPJZ010000283.1:0-2023 GCA_031425795.1 Rhodobacter sp.
TCCACCCTTCTCGCCGACCGCATCCTCGACATCTTCCAGCAGGACTCCTGGCCAAATCTTCCCGCCCACACCGCCCAGTGGCTCAGCCTGCAACGCGAGGTCTCGCGCCTCCCCGGCCCCCAGTCGCTCCTCCTCGAATCCTTCCCCCACGACGGCCGCGAACACCTGGTCATCTACGGCTTTGCTGGCCGCAACGCGCAGCAAACCCTTGGCCTTCTCGTCACGAAACAGATGGAATCCCAGGGGCTTGACCCGCTCGGCTTCACAGCCACCGACTACGCCACCCTGATCTGGGGGCTGGAGCCGGTCACCGACCCCGCCCCCCTCTTCGACCTCACCACCCTCCGCGACGGCCTGGAAAACTGGCTTGCCAGCAACAGCGTGATGAAGCGCACCTTCCGCTCCACCGCCATCATCGCGGGCCTGATCGAACGCTCCCACCAGGGCCGCCGCAAATCAGGGCGGCAAGCCACCTTCTCCTCCGACATCCTCTACGACACCCTCCGCCGCTTCGACCCCGACCATCTCCTCCTCCAGATCACCCGCGAAGAGGCCCTCCGCGGCCTGATCGACTTTTCCCGGATCGAGGCGCTCCTCGCCCGTGTCGGCGACCGCACCACCGTCATCCGCCGCCCCCGCGTCACCCCCCTCGCCGCGCCCTTGTTCTTCGAGCCGGGCCGGATCCCCGTCCACGGTCAGGGCCGCGACCGCCTCGCCGCCCATGCCGCCCAAAAGCTGATGGAAGCCGCCGGCCTCGCGTGACCGCCTTCTCTGCCATTTGCTCTTTTCTGCAAATACTCCCGCCGGAGGCTCCGCCCTTGCCACCAGCCCACCGCCGGGGCAGAACGCGCCCATGCATCACGCCCTCTTCTTCCACGGCCAGACGCTCAACCTGATGCCGTCCGGCGCGCTCCACTGGCCTGCCGAACGGCTGCTCGTGGTGTCGGACCTCCACTTCGGCAAATCCGAACGCCTTGCCCGGCGCGGCGGCACGCTCCTGCCACCCTATGAGACCCGCGCCACCCTCGCCAAACTCGACTCTGACCTCGACAAGACGGATGCGGCGCAAGTCATCTGTCTCGGCGACAGTTTCGACGATGACGCCGCCGCCGACGGGCTGGACGAGGCCGACAGCCTCTGGCTCACCCGCCTCATGGCCGGGCGCGACTGGACCTGGATCACCGGCAACCACGACCCCGGCCCGGTCACCCTCGGGGGCACGCACCGGGCCGAGCGGACGACGCTTCCCTTCACCTTCCGCCACATCGCGGCAGCTGCGGAAACCGCTGAAATCTCAGGGCACTACCACCCGAAGGCCCGCCTTTCCGGGCAAAGCCGGCCCTGCTTTCTGGCAGACCGCAGCCGTATCGTGATGCCCGCTTACGGTGCCTATACCGGCGGCCTCTGGTGCCATGCGCCGGAACTCACGGCCCTGATGGCCCCCGACGCGCTGGCCATCCTAACCGGCACCCGCGCCCTCGCGATCCCGATGCCGCGCTAGGCTCGTCGAAGCACTTCGTGCACTCCTCGCACGACGAGCGCACGACGTGCGACGAGGAGTATTGCCTAAGCCGTCAGGCCCTTCGGCTCCGGCAGCCCGTTCGCCCGGCAGCAGGCCGTCAGCGTGTTCGCCAGAAGGCAGGCGATCGTCATCGGCCCCACCCCACCCGGCACCGGAGTGATGGCCCCCGCAACCGCCGCCGCCGAGGCGTAATGCACATCGCCGACGAGCTTCACCTTGCCGTCCCGCTCGATGCGGTTGATGCCCACGTCAATCACCGTGGCCCCCGGCCGCACCATGTCACCCGTGATCATCTCGGGCCGCCCGACCGCCGCGACAAGGATATCCGCCCCCCGGCACACCTCTGCCAGATCCTTGGTTCGGCTGTGTGCAATCGTCACCGTGCAGCTGTCGCCCAGCAGAAGCTGCGCCATCGGCTTGCCCACGATGTTCGACCGCCCCACGACCACCGCGTTCATGCCCGACAGGGACCCGTGATGATCCCGCAGCATCATCAGGCAG
>JANPJZ010000284.1:0-10670 GCA_031425795.1 Rhodobacter sp.
CGGGGCGATAGGCGTCCCGGCCTTCGGCGGTCTTCAGTTCGGGGAAGATCTCGAAGATCTCCAGCCGCTGGGCATTGCCGATGCCCTTCAAGCTGGTGTCGTCGGGATGGAAGCTTTCGGTCCAGATCCCGTCGGCCAGCACGATCTCGTGGCGGTCGCACATGAAATGGATATAGGTGGTACCCGCGGACTGCACGCTGTGGACGCCGTGGGTCGCCAGATGCTTGGCGGCGACCAGCACCTCGCGGTCGCGAAACCGCAGCGTCGTCCGCTCGTTGGCCACGAGCACCCGGTGGTTCGGCGACACCATCATGTCACGCTCGGGCAGGTTCTTTCCCAGAGCCCCCTGTCGGATGAAAACCGGCAGAAGATGCGGATCGGCCTGAAAATCGTAGAGGAACATCTGCGTCTTGCCGACCCAACGCACCGTCTGGACGCCGTTGTCGCGCGTGACGACCCGGTCACCGACGGCAAGATGTTCGACCGGGCAGGCACCGCGCTGGGTGGTGATCATGGTCCTGGGCGTGAAGCAGGGCGTGCACCGAGGTTCGGCGCGGTGCAGAACGTGGCTGGCGGAGGAACGGGGAGAGCTATCTTCGCGCTGCATCTTTCGCCTCTGACAAGGGGCCGCTCATTCGGCGGGGAAAACGGCCTTCGGGATATCTTGTAGCAGGATGTGGTGGAAAGAAGAAACTTTTAGACAAAAGCGCACATTCAGCAGTGGGATCGCCCTTGACGTGTAATCCGTTCGGCCTCTACCGAGAACGCGCTTCGGCCAGATGCTGTCACATCTCCGAGCGGGATAGCCCGACACCTGACAAAGTGTTTCGTTTCAGGATCTTGGGGAGTTTGTCTCCACGTTCCCTCTCCCGCGGTTGCCGCAGCCAGACCCGGCCCACTCAACCTTGGGTAACTTCCGGCCGACAGAGCGGAAAAGTCTGCCTTGGTTAAAGCCGAAGCATCAATGTTTCCGTTTTCGCCGGGGTCTGGGCGTTCAGGTCGAAACCTAGCGCCGCGCTGACCAATCGCGCCGAATCGCGTCGGCGGCGCAACGCAGGCAGGACTGTTGGGGTGGTGCCCGAGGCGAGACTCGAACTCGCAAGCCTTGCGGCGGAGGATTTTGAGTCCCCTGCGTCTACCATTCCACCACTCGGGCCACCGGCGCCTGCTGTAGTGAAGCTTGCGCGGATCGTCAATCCGGACCTGTCGACCGCGTTACAACTCCGTGGCCGCGAAAGTGTCGCAGTCCGAAAGCTGGCCGGAGTTCAAACCCACCATGAACCAGCGCGACCGCTGCTCGGAGGTGCCGTGGGTGAAGGTGTGCGGCATCGGGCGCTGTCCGGCATTGCGCTGCAGCGTGTCATCCCCGATCTGCCGGGCGGCGTTCACCGCCTCTTCAAGATCGCCACGTTCGACGACGCCCAGCGTTGCCGAAGCCTCGCGTGCCCAGATGCCGGAAAGACAGTCGGCCTGCAACTCGACCATCACCGAAATCAGATTGCTTTCCTCGGTGCTGACCTGCTGGCGCAGTTCGGTCGACTGGCCAAGGATGCCAAGCTCGTTCTGGACATGGTGGCCGATCTCATGCGCGACGACATAGGCGGCAGCGAAGTCGCCCTCGGCCCCCAGGCGGCGCGAAAGGGAGGTGAAGAAGGAGGTGTCGAGGTAGACCTTTCGGTCGGCCGGGCAGTAGAACGGCCCCGTCGCCTCGGACGCGCCACCGCAGGCCGACCGCGTGCCCTCCTTGAAGAGGACCAGCGTTGCCGGGCGGTAGGCACGGTTCAGCTGCTCGCGGAAGACGGTGGTCCAGATTTCCTCGGTATCGGCGAGCACGACCGACACGAACTCGCCCTCCGCCCGGTCCTCGGCGGTCAGCTCGACCGGGGCCGAGGTCGTGGTCTGGGTGCCCTGATCCTGCAGAAGGGGGCTTACATCAATGCCAAGGAACCAGCCGATCAGGACGATCGCGATCAGGCCGACGCCGCCCACCCCGCCGGCGCGCGCGGCTCCACGGCCACCGCTTCGACGACGATCCTCGATGTTGCTGCTGCCTCTGCGTCCGCGCCAGTCCATAAGTCCCCCTAACGGCCGTCCGAAGCGGACACACCTGCTGACCCCAACAAACCCAATACCTTGGCTACCTGCCTTCACTGCCCTCTGACCGGAACCCGGCAGAGCGCCGGTAGATCCTATCCTCGGGCAAGGGCCTTGGGGAAGCAGAATACGAAACTGCGCCGCCTTCGCTCCGGTTCCCCTTCCCCTTCGCGCGCCCCACGCCTATGGTCGCCGGCGGGCCGCGATGCAAGGTCCCGAGGCAGATCCAGAAGATGACAGTTTCCCAGCGCAGCCTGATCCTGATTGCCACCCTGGGCTCGGCCGTCCTGTTGGCCGGGGCCTTTGCCTTTCAATACATCGGCGGACTGGCCCCGTGTCAGCTTTGCCTCTGGCAGCGCTGGCCGCATGGAGCGGCGGTGCTGATCGGGGGAGTGGCGCTTGTCTTTGGCTGGCGTGGCCTGGCCTGGCTGGGCGCGCTTGCGGCGCTGACCACGGCGGGGATCGCCGGGTTCCACGTCGGCGTCGAGCAAGGGTGGTGGGCAGGGCTTGCCTCATGCACCGCCGGATCGATCGAGGGGATTTCGGCGGCGGACCTCTTGAACCCCGCTGTGGATGTCGCGGCCCCGGTGCGCTGTGATGCGATTGCCTGGTCGATGCTGGGGATATCCATGGCCGGGTGGAACGGGATCCTGTCCTTGGCGCTGGCGGGTCTCTGGACAGCGGCGGCGCGGCACCGCGACTGAGCGCGGGCCCCCCGCTCCCCCGCTTGTCAAATTGCGCGGCTTGCGCCGCATTCCCATTTCTCGCCTCTGGCCTGCGGCCAATCGGCTTGGACGACGGGGGCATTCTGCCCCCAAACCCCCTGAGAGTATTTGCCGGAGGCACCCCTAGCCTTGCCGCAGCGCTGCCGGGTCCCCGCCGCAGAGCCGCTGGTGTTCCTGAATGGCAAAGCGGTCCGTCATCCCGGCGACGTAGTCGGCCACTGTGCGGGCGAGTTGGGTTTCCCCCGAGGCTGCGCGAACGTCGTCCTGCCATTCGGGGGGCAGAAGCTCGGGGCGCGACAGGAAGAGCGGGAAGAGGTCGTCCAGCTTCTGCGTGACCTCGGCCCGAATGGCCATGACGCTTGGCGCGCGGTACATGCGGTGAAAGAGAAAGCTGCGAACCGCCTTCAGGTCCTGATACAGCGGCTTGGAAAATCGGATGACCGTCGTGCCAAGGGTGCGAATGTCATCCACGGACTTCGGCTGGGCGCTACCGAGCCGGTTCTGGGCGACGGCGATCACGTCCTCGACCATCCGCCCGAAGACGCGGCGGAGCGCTTCGTGCCGGCGGCGCATCTTGTCGAGCCCGGGATAGGTGCGGTCGACCTCTTCGAAGGCGGGGCCGGTCACCGGAAGCTCCATCAGGTCACTTTCCGTGAAGAGGCCAGAGCGCAGGCCGTCGTGCAGGTCATGGTGGGAATAGGCCACATCGTCAGCAATCGCTGCCACCTGGGCTTCGGCGCTGGCGTGGGTGTCAAGCCCAAGATCCCATTGGGCGTTCACCTCGGCGAGGGCATAGGGCAGCGGGCCGTCATGCTTCTTGTCGGCATTGGGGCCGGTCACCGGGCCGTTGTGCTTGGCGATGCCTTCCAGGGTTTCCCAGGTCAGGTTCAGCCCGTCGAAATCGGCGTAGTGGCGTTCCAGCCGCGTGACGATCCGCAGGGCCTGGGCGTTATGGTCGAAGCCGCCAAAGGGAGCCATCAAGCGCTCCATCGCGTCTTCGCCGGTATGGCCGAAGGGGGTATGGCCAAGGTCGTGGGCCAGGGCGACCGCTTCGGCCAGATCGGTGTTCAGCCCGAGGACCCCGGCGATGGTGCGGGCGACCTGTGCCACCTCGATCGTGTGGGTCAGGCGCGTGCGGTAGTAGTCGCCCTCATGTTCGACAAAGACCTGGGTCTTGTGTTTCAGGCGGCGGAAGGCGCTGGCATGGATGATCCGGTCCCGGTCGCGCTGGTAGGGCGAGCGGAAGGAAGACAGGCGTTCTGGCCAGAGCCTGCCGCGCGAGGCGTCGGGCTGGCAGGCAAAGGGGGCAAGCATGGGGCCTCGGCTTGTTCGGGGCGGGTGATTGACCTATATTCATCCCATGCACGGAAGGATACGGGAACAGCCATGGAACTGACGCTTCCCCCGAAGGTGACGGACCGGGCCTTTGCTCGGCTGGCCGAGATTGCGGAACTGACCGGCGACGCACGCGCGTTGCGGGTGGCGGTGGATGGCGGCGGCTGTTCGGGCTTTCAATACGACATCAAGCTGGACGAGCCCTCGGGCGACGATCTGGTGCTGGAAAAGGACGGGCAGCGCGTGCTGGTCGATGCGGTCAGCCTGCCGTTCCTGTCCAATGCCGTGATCGATTTCACCGATGAGCTGATTGGCGCTCGCTTTGTGGTGCAGAACCCCAACGCCACCTCAAGCTGCGGCTGCGGGACGAGTTTCTCCATCTGAGCGTCACTTTCGGCTGGTCCGCTTCGCTTGCGGCGCTATCTCCGCGCCAAGGCGAAGGGGCGCAGCATGACAGTGGCATTGATGCTCGGCTCGGCCCCGATGGCAGCGGAAGCTGCCTTGTGGGACCGCACGCCGTTCGACCGGGTGGTGGCGATCAACAACGCCTGGCGCGTGCGGCCCGATTGGGATGACGCTGTCTTTCCTTGGGATTTTCCCGAGGATCGGCGCCCGGTTCCCGTTCAAGGGCAGACCCTGGTGACCGAAGAGGTCTTCGTGCCGGCTCAGAACGCCTCGGGTGGGTTCGTCTATGGCGGCGCGACGATGGCCTTTACCGCCGGCTACTGGGCCCTGCACGCATTGCAGCCCCGCGTTCTCGCGGTCTTCGGCTGCGACATGCACTACGCGGCTACCGGGAACACGCATTTCTACGGGAGCGGCGCGCCGGATCCTCTGCGCCATGACATCACGCTGCGCTCGCTCGAGGCGAAGTCAGCGCGGATGATGGTGTTGGCCGCGATGCAGGGCTGCGCGGTGGTGAACCTGTCGACGGGGCCGTCGCGGCTGATCGTGCCGCGGGTGGCGCGCGCCGGGGTGGCGCGGGCGCGGCCACTGGCCTGGTGCCCGGACGCGGCGGGGGCGGCGCTGGAGCGGGAGGCGGTGCTTGGTTATGTCGTGCCGTCAGGCCGCTACTGGGAAGAGGCAGATCGCTTCGATCCGGTGGAGCTTGACCGGCTGGACGCGCTCTGGCTGCGGGCGGCAAGCGTGCCGTTGCGCCAGACCGCTTGAACCTGGGGGCTGCGCGGGCCTAGATGTGCCTCAAGCGGAGGAGTGCCCGATGAAACTTGCCACCTTCAACATCAATGGCATCAAGGCCCGGATCGAGGCATTGCCAGCCTGGCTTGCACAGGCCAACCCGGATGTCGTCTGCCTTCAGGAAATCAAGTCGGTGGATGAGGGCTTTCCGCGCGAGATGTTCGAGGCGCTTGGCTACCGGGTGGAGACGCATGGGCAGAAGGGCTTCAACGGTGTGGCCATCCTGTCAAAGCTGCCGCTGACGGATGTGCGGCGCGGGCTGCCCGGGGACGACGGCGACGAGCAGGCGCGCTGGATCGAGGCGGTGGTCGATGCAGGCCGTCCGGTGCGGGTTTGCGGGCTCTATCTGCCGAACGGCAACCCAGCGCCGGGGCCGAAATATGACTACAAGCTGCAGTGGATGGCACGGATGGAAACACGCGTGCGGGCGCTGCTGGCAACAGAAGAGCCCTTCGTCTGCCTTGGCGACTACAACGTGATCCCGCAGCCCGAGGATGCAGCAAAGCCGGCCGCCTGGGTGGAAGATGCGTTGTTCCTGCCGCAGACGCGCGAGGCCTACCGACGGCTGGTGAACCTTGGCCTCACCGACGCCATCCGTGCGCGGCAACCGGAACCAGGGGTCTACACCTTCTGGGATTATCAGGCAGGCGCCTGGGAGCGGAACAACGGCATCCGGATCGACCACCTGCTTCTCAGCCCACAGGCTGCCGACCGGCTGGAGGAAGCCGGCATCGACAAGGCGGTGCGCGGCGGTGACAAGCCTTCGGACCATGTGCCGGTCTGGGTGCGGCTTGCGGCATGAGGAGCCAGAATCCTTGGGCTTAGGCTTCCTGCTTAGGAAGTCTGTCTACTGCCGGTGACGTCGTGGCCGTAAAGCCACTCGAAGCGATCAAGCATCAGGCCGGGTGACAGGCGACCAAGCAGACGCAGGCCAGCGTGGCCGACCGAGCGCGAGACACCCGAGAGATGGTAGGCCCGCGCGTTTCCGTTTGCGGCGGCCACGATCCGCGTTGTCCGGGGCTTGCGCAGCGCCTGAAAGGCCACAAGACCCGCTGCGACCGTGTCATGGCTCGAAAGCGCAGCGGCCAGCACCCAGGCATCCTCCAGCGCCATGGAAGCGCCCTGGGCGAGGAATGGCAGTGTCGGATGGGCGGCATCGCCAAGGATCGCCACGCCGCCCTGTCCCAAGGGTCGGATCCAGGTCCTGGCCACCTTGTGGCGGAAAAGACCCCAGAGCCAGGGGTCCTCGACCTGGCGCAGCCAGCCGCGTACCCGGGGCGAGAAGTCCGCAAATGCCAGTCGCAGGTCCATGCTGTCGTCGCGCAGGGTCCAGCTTTCCTCGGCCCATTTCGCACGTTCTTCCACGGCCACGATGTTGCGCAGCGTGCCACCGCGAAGCGGGTAGCTCACGACATGGCGGCCCGGCCCCATGTGCACCTCGGCCACGGGGCTTGACCCGGCCTCGGCTGGGATCAGCGCGCGCCAGGCGACCTGGCCGGTGAAGAAGGGCGTTTCGGACCCGTTGAGAGCGGTCCGCAGTCTTGATCTCAGGCCATCGGCCCCAATCAGAAGCGGGGTCTCCAACCGCTCGCCTCCGTCGAGCACAAGCACGGGGCACGGACCGCCCAGATCGACCGCCTCGATCCGCGACAGCAGGCGCAGGGTCACCCCGGCCTGGGTCGCTCCAAGAAGCAGCAGGTCGATCAGGTCCGCCCGGTGCAGGAAATGATAGCCCTGGTCGGGGCGCAGGCGCGCAAGGTCAAGCCGGACGACCCCTTCACCCGTCTCGCCGTCGATCAGCTGTACGGCCCTTGCCCGCGTCGCGGCACGCTCCAGCGCGTCTTCCAGCCCCAGCGCGCGCAACACCGTCGCCCCGTTCGGCGAGATCTGCAAGCCCGCACCCACCTCGCGGATGGCATCCGCCTGTTCCAGCACCGTGACGGCCGCCCCCCGCAGCGCCAGCGCCTGTGCGGCCGCAAGTCCCGCCACACCGGCCCCTACGATCGTCACAGATTGTCCGATCAGGCTCATTTCGGAAACTCCTGATACTGCGGCAGGCTGTCGGTGATCTCGTGCCAGGCTGCCTTGGAGCCAACGAAGATATGCGCGCTGGGCCGGATGGTCGGTGGGTCGATCAGCGTGCCCAGTGCGACATGCACCCAAGCCCCCTCACGCACGACCGAGTAGAGGAGCGAGCCGCAGGTCGCGCAGTGGGTGTTGTTGGTCAGATCGTCGCCATAGACCATCAGACCGTTGGTGCCCTTGGTCAGCGCAAGCCTACCCCGCTCGATCCCGGCGAAGGGCTTGCAGGCCGCTCCGGTTGTGCGGCGGCAATTGGAGCAGTGGCAGTTCAGGGCATAGGAGAAGGCGTCGTCGACCAGATAGCTTACTGCCCCGCAGTAGCAGCCGCCGCGCAATCGGACCCGGTCATCGGGGGTGGACATTCTGGCGCCCCTTCCCGGCCCTGACAGGACCGGGCCGGCGTTTCGTCGTCGCAGCGTTCAGCCGTCGCAGCCTTTCAGTGTTCGCAACCTTCAGTCTTCGCGGTGCACCTTCTCGCGGCGCTCGTGCTTTTCCTGGGCTTCAAGGGTCATGGTTGCGATCGGCCGGGCGTCGAGGCGCTTGAGGCTGATCGGCTCGCCCGTCACGTCGCAGTACCCGAATTCGCCGTTGTCGATCCGCCGCAGGGCCGCGTCGATCTTGCCCACCAGCTTGCGCTGCCGGTCACGGGTGCGCAGTTCAAGCGCGCGATCGGTCTCTTCCGAGGCACGGTCGGCGATGTCCGGGACGTTGCGACCGCTGTCCTGCAGGCTGCCGATGGTGTCGGCCGACTGGTCCAGCAGCTCCTGCTTCCAGACAAGCAGCTTGCGGCGGAAGTATTCCAGCTGCCGGTCGTTCATGAAAGGCTCGTCCTCGGCGGGACGGTAGTCATCGGGCAGGAAAACCTCGGCCTTCATTGACACTCTCTCCTTTGCGCCGGATCGCTCCGACAGGTGGGCTTCTGTCATGATGCGCTCCTGATGCCGCGCATTTAGCCCATGCCCCACATAATGTCACTAGCGGTTGCGAGAATTTATCTGTCTCGGTAGGGTTTGTGAAAGGCTTGTAAACAGGGTGTTGAAACCGCAATGAAATTTTCCTCGACCGAAGGCTACGTCGCGACCGGGGATCTGGTGGTTGCGGTCAATGCGGCGGTCATGCTGCAGCGCCCCCTGCTGGTGAAGGGAGAGCCCGGCACCGGCAAGACCGAGCTTGCGCGGCAGGTGGCGGCGGCATTGGACCTGCCGCTGATTGAGTGGCACGTGAAGTCCACAACCCGGGCGAGCCAGGGGCTTTACGAATACGATGCGGTCAGCCGGTTGCGCGATGGCCAACTCGGCGACGCGCGGGTGCGTGACGTCCGCAACTACATCCGCAAGGGCAAACTCTGGCAGGCGTTCGAGGCGGAAAGTCGCGTGGTCCTTCTGATCGACGAGATCGACAAGGCGGATATCGAGTTTCCCAATGACCTGTTGCAGGAACTCGACCGGATGGAGTTCCACGTCTACGAGACCGGCGAGACGATCCGGGCAAAGGCGCGGCCGGTGATCATCATCACCTCAAACAACGAGAAGGACCTTCCGGACGCTTTCCTGCGCCGATGCTTCTTTCACTACATCCGCTTTCCCGACGCCGAGACCCTCGCCGCAATCGTGCGGGTGCATTTTCCCGGCATCAAGGACGCGCTATTGTCAGCAGCACTGACGCAGTTCTTTGAACTGCGCGAGGTTCCGGGGCTCAAGAAGAAGCCATCGACCAGCGAGGTGCTGGACTGGCTGCGTCTTCTGCTGGCAGAGGATCTGACGGCGGAGGATCTGCGGAAGGACGCAAAGACCGCCCTGCCCCGGCTGCATGGCGCGCTCTTGAAGAACGAGCAGGACGTGCAGTTGTTCGAGCGGCTGGCCTTCCTTGCACGGCGGGAGCGGTAGGCGGCGGGATCGATAAGCGTCTGGCACGCCTTCGGTCAGCCGTCTGTCCTGGTCAGGCTGGCGTCGTGGCGGCGGCGGGCTTCGGCAAGGTCTTGCGCCACTCCCGAGATCTTCGCGGGCGGCAGGCTGGGATAGACCGAGCCGATGCCGTGCAGGGAAAGCAGCAGGTTTTCCAGGATTGCGAAGGTGGAGGACCAGCCGCCTTGGTGGCCGGCGTGATGTTCGGCATTGGGAAATCCTGTCTGCAGGAATTCCATCCGGGTGCCATCGCCCTCGGCCGCAAATGCAAGCGAGACGGTGGACCTCACGTCGAACATCGGGAAGCAATATGAGAAGAGAAGTCGCTGGTCCGGCACGATCTCGTGATAGGTGCCATGGGCCCAATGCGCTTGGCCGTCCTTTTCCATGTTGAAGCGCCAGATGCCGCCGGGACGGTAGTCGACCTCGCAGGTGCTCAGGTGATGGTGCTCCGGTCCCCACCAGGCGGACAGAAGGGCGGGGTTTGACCAGAGGCCGAAGACGAAGGCCGGGGGAGCGCTGAAGCTGCGGCTGATCTGCAGAAGGTTCGGGTGGGTCATGCGTCGGCCTCCCCCGCAAGCCGGGCGCGGGCGGCTTCCAGGTCGCGGGCGACGCCGTCAAGAGGGCGTGGCTCGGGCAGCTTGGGCCAGAGCGTGCCGACACCATGCATCGCCAGCAGCGCCTCGCCCATCACCCGCAGGGCATGGGGCCAGCCACGGGCATGCTCCACCCGGGCCTGGGCGTCGGGAAAGCCGGTCTGCAGGAAGTGCAGCCGCGTGCCCTCGCCATCGACCGTGAAGTCGGCCGAGATGGTGCTGAAGAATTCGGTGCCCTCGAAGTGGTAGGAATAGACCAGCCGCCGCGCGGGGATGACCTCGTGGTAGGTGCCGCTGACATACTCGGTCACCTCACCGTTCACGTTGCGCAAGGACCAGTTTCCGCTGGGCCGCAGGTCAACCGCGATGTCATGCGCCCTGAACCCGTGGGAGGAGCCGAACCAGGAGCGGATCAGTTCCGGCCGGGTCCAGATTGTCCAGACCAGTTCGGGCGGGCCGGCGAAACGGTGGGTCAGCCGCAGGGCATTGGCGCTATTGTCGTCCATTCTTCGCAGCCTCCTCGTTCAGTTGTCCGATCAGGGCATCAATGCGATCAAACGCCCCTTCCCAGTGCTGGCGGTAATGGTCGATCCAGGCCCCCGCGCGCATCAATCCCTCTGGCGCAAGGTGCACGGGGCGCGTCCGGGCTACCCTTTCGCGGCGGATCAGGCCCGCCTCTTCAAGCACTTTCAGATGCTTGGAGATTCCAGGCTGTGACAGGTGGTTGGCGGCCACCA
>JANPJZ010000285.1:0-4096 GCA_031425795.1 Rhodobacter sp.
GCCGATGGCACCGCGCTGGAAGGGTTTACCCAGCTTTTCGAGATGCCGGCCGGGTCTTCCGGTGGCGTCCACTTTGGCGCGCGGATGGTCGAGGCGACGGATGGCACGATCTTCCTCACTCTGGGCGAACGCGGCACCGGCCCGGACGGGCTGCAAGCGCAGGACCCGATGGTGGCCGAGGGCAAGATCATCCACCTCAACCGCGATGGCACTCCCGCCACCGTGCTGGACGGCGCGCTGCCGGGGGTGTTCAGCCTTGGCCACCGCAACCCGCAAGGGGCCGCGCTTGATCTCGAAGGTCGGCTCCTTGTCGTCGAACACGGCGCGCAGGGCGGGGATGAACTGAACGCGCCGGAAGCGGGCAGGAACTACGGCTGGCCGGTCATCAGCTACGGCATCAACTACAACGACGAGCCAATCGGCGTCGGCTCGGCGCAGGCGGGGATGGAGCAGCCCTTGCACTATTGGGACCCATCCATCGCGCCCTCGGGCCTCGTCGTCTACTCCGGCACCCTGATCCCCGAATGGCGCGGGGACGTGCTTTTCGGCTCGCTCAACACCAACTTCCTCGGTCGGCTCGATCCCGACACGGCGGCCGAGACCGGATACGCCGAAGAACGCATCGAAACGGAAGAAACCGCCCGCGTCCGTGACGTGGTCGAGGCACCGGACGGGTCGATCTGGTTCCTGTCCGTCGGCAACGACGCCGCCTATCGGCTGGCACCGTGATGTGTTGAAAACTCATGAACGCCGCCCTCAAGCCCTTGATCTTGCTTGGGCGGCCTCATGTCCCTGCCCGGGACACTCAGATCGACAGCCGTACTGGCCCCACCCCTGACAGACCCTGTGACCCTCGCTCCCGGTAGGGGGTGGTGTTGTAGTGGCTGCGATAGCACTTGGAGAAATGCGAGGGGCTGGCGAAGCCGCAGGCAAGGGCCACGTTGATCACGCTCATGTCGGTCTGCATCAGCAGGTTCCGCGCCTTCTGCAGCCTCAGTTCCATGTAATAGCGCTTGGGGGAGCGGTTCAGATAGCGCCGGAACAGCCGCTCCAGCTGGCGGGTCGACATGCCCACCTCCTCGGCCAGATCGGCGGGGGACATCGGGTCTTCGATATTGCCCTCCATCATCTGGATGACCTGTGACAGCTTGGGATGCCTGACCCCGATCCGCGTCGGGATCGACAGGCGCTGGGTGTCCTGGTCGGTACGGATGGTGGAATAGATCAGCTGGTCGGCCACGGTATTCGCCAGGTCCTCGCCATGGTCGGCGGCAATGATCTTCAGCATCAGGTCGATGGACGAGATCCCCCCCGCCGTGGTCCAGCGGTTGCCGTCCATCACGAAGACCGACTTCGTCAGCTTCACATCCTCGAACTCCTCGGCGAACCCGTCCTGGTTCTCCCAGTGGATCGTCGCCTTCTTCCCGTCCAGCAGCCCTGCCTTGGCAAGGGTATGCGCCCCCGTGCAAAGCCCGCCGATCGTGATCCCCCGCCGCGCCTCACGACGCAGCCAGCCGATCACGCCCTTTGTGGTGGTCTTCTGGATATCCACTCCGCCACAGACAAGGACGGTGTCATCCCGCTCCATCTCGTCCAGACCGAGGTCCAGCCGGAAGGTGGCACCGTTGGAGCAGGTCTTCTCCACCCCCTCGCCACACAGCGCCCAAGTGTACAGGTTCTCGCCCGCCACATGGTTGGCAAGCCGCAACGGTTCGATCGCGCCGGCGAAATTCATCATCGTGAAACGGTCGAGAAGCAGGAACACAAAGCGGCGGGGCGCGTCGGCCTTGACGGTCTGGGTTGCTTTGCGTGGGGGAAGCGTCATGTCTGCGACCTGTTCGTGTCGTTTGCATGCCACCGAAACCGAAATTCCGCCCCTTCGCAAGGGCCGAACCGTGCGGTTCTCGCCCAATCTCTCTTTGCAAGGCGGAAACGGGGGGCTATACCGCTGCGCGACCGGCTGACGGCCTGGTCTCAGAGTTGGCCTAAGACTGGCCCCGTGATCCGGAGAGCGACGATGACCAAGGGATGGACGAAATCGGCATGGCGCGCAAAGCCGCGGGTCCAGATGCCCGACTATCCCGATGCGGGCAGCCTCAACGCAGTCGAGGCGCAGCTGGCGAAGTACCCGCCGCTGGTCTTTGCAGGTGAGGCGCGGCGCTTGAAAAAGCAGCTGGCACTCGCAGCCGAGGGCAAGGCGTTCCTGCTGCAGGGCGGCGATTGCGCCGAAAGCTTTGCCGAGTTCTCCGCCGACAACATCCGCGACACCTTCCGGGTGATGCTGCAGATGGCGGTCGTGCTGACCTATGCCGCCAAGGTGCCGGTCATCAAGGTCGGCCGGATGGCGGGCCAGTTCGCCAAGCCGCGCTCTGCTCCGACCGAAGTGATCGGCGGCGTGGAATACCCGTCCTACCGCGGCGACATCATCAACGGCTTCGAGACGACGGTTGAAGCCCGTACCCCCGATCCGCAGCGGATGCTGCAGGCCTATACACAGGCCGCCGCCTCGCTGAACCTGCTGCGCGCCTTTTCCACCGGCGGCTTTGCCGATATCCAGCGGGTCCATTCCTGGACGCTTGGCTTTGCCGAGCATGACAAGGCGGAACGCTACCGCGAGATGGCGAACCGCATTTCGGATGCGCTGGATTTCATGAATGCCGCCGGGGTGAATTCCGATACCGCCAACGAGCTGTCGCGCGTCGACTTTTACACCAGCCACGAGGCGCTGCTGCTTGAGTATGAAGAAGCCCTGTGCCGGGTGGACAGCATCACCGGGCAGAACGTCGCCGGCTCGGGTCACATGATCTGGATCGGTGACCGCACCCGCCAGCCCGACGGCGCGCATGTCGAATTCGCACGGGGGGTCCTCAATCCGATTGGCCTGAAATGCGGACCGACCACCACGGCGGAGGACCTCAAGGTCCTGATGGCCAAGCTGAACCCGGAGAACGAGGCCGGCCGTCTGACCCTGATCGCCCGCTTCGGCGCGGGCAAGGTGGGCGAACATCTGCCGCTCCTGATCAAGACCGTCCAGCAGGAAGGCGCCAATGTCGTCTGGTCGTGCGACCCGATGCACGGCAACACGATCAAGTCGCCCTCGGGCTACAAGACGCGGCCCTTCGACAGCGTCCTGCGCGAAGTGCGGGAGTTCTTCCAGATCCACAAGGCCGAGGGCACCGTCCCCGGCGGCGTGCATTTCGAGATGACGGGTCAGGACGTGACGGAATGCACTGGTGGTCTTCGCGCGGTTTCCGATGAAAACCTCGCCGACCGCTACCACACCGCCTGTGACCCGCGCCTCAACGCCTCGCAGTCGCTGGAGCTGGCCTTCCTGGTTGCGGAAGAGCTGTCGTCGCAGCGCGAGAGCGCCCGTCGCGTGGCGCTGTAATCCGGGGGGCGGCCGGGGATCTGGCCGCCAATCCGCTAGTTGCGGTCGTGGACGAGGGTCAGGTGCCTGACCCGACGCGCGGCCATCGGGGGGCTGAGGTCAACCACAACCGGTGCGGCGGCCGGAGCAACCGGTGCAAGGCGTTCCTCCTGCTTGCGCAGGATCTCGAACCTTACCCTCGGCCCAAGCTTGGCCTCTGCAGAGCCAAGGCACCCCAGAACCAGCCGCCGGTCGGGCCCGTCGGCCAAGGGCAAGAGCAGGAGCCGCGCCAGGGTGCCCCGTCCGATGGCATCGCCCAGATCCAGCTCCACCACCCCCTCGCCCGTGATTACCGATTGCAGCGCTTCGGCCAGCCGGGGTCTCGCATCGGCCGAGAAGAGGCAGGACAGCGGCAGCCCGCGCAAATCCATGCCCGTTGCCTCGGCCAGTGCAGAGCCGGCAATGCGGACCTGCACCAGACCCTTCCCGATCGCTTCGGCCACAAACACGCGGTCGAGCACCCCACCAAGCCCGCGCGGGTCCAGTTGCGACCGCTCGGGAATGCTTCCGTTGACGCGCAGGCCTTCCCAGTAGGCGCGGACCTGCGACGGCCCGACAAAGAGGGCCGGGGTCGCCCGGTGGGGCAGAAGCCGTCCAAACTCTGTCAGCTTCAGATCCATCGCTGCCTCCTTCGAGTGAACCACCATGGCCCTTGCGACTGGCACGCCC
>JANPJZ010000286.1:0-1527 GCA_031425795.1 Rhodobacter sp.
ACCGGCCGGCGGTTCCGCCCCGCAGGGTGGCGCATGGCGTTGCCGGGGTCATGGCCTGGCTGAACGGCTAGGCCAACGCTCGTCGAGCCCTTCGTGCACTCCTCGCAGGCGCCCTCCGAGGAGGACACGACGTGAACGACGCGGGTCATCGCGCACTCCTCGGCGAATAGACGAAGCGCCCGACGCGGCGGGTGGCGGTGTTGCCGACAATGACCACGGTGCGCATGTCGGCCATTTCGGGCGTCGCTTCGGCCAGGGTGACGGTCAGGAGGCGTTCGTCCGGGGTGGAAACGGCGCGGGCGAAGGTGATCAGGCGGCCCTCCCCACATTCCTCGCGAAGGGTTTGCAGGGCCTTGGCGAACCCCTCCGGTCGGCTGGCCGAACGGGGGTTGTAGAAGGCCATCGCGAAGTCGGCGCGAGCGGCATGGCGGAGGCGGGACTCAATGACCGCCCAGGGTTTGAGGTTGTCGGAAAGGTTGATGCAGCAGAAGTCGTGGCCCAGGGGTGCTCCGGCGGCGGCGGCGGCGGCGAGCATCGCAGTGATCCCGGGCAGCACACGGATGTCCAGCGCCTGCCAGTCCTCACGGCCCTCCAGCGCCTCGAAGACGGCGGAGGCCATGGCGAAGACGCCGGGATCGCCGGAGGAGACGATGACGACTCGTTTGCTATTGGCAGCCATTTCAAGCGCCGCACGGGCGCGGTCAAGTTCGACTCGGTTGTCGGAGGGGTGGAGGGTCAGGCCCTCTCGAGCGGCGATGCGGGCGACGTAGGGGATGTAGCCGACGACGTCGGTGGCCTGGGCGAGGGCTTCGGTGACCTCGGGCGTGACCAGGCGGTCGTCGCCGGGGCCGAGGCCTGCGATCACCAGAGAGCCGGTCATCGGTTCCGCTCCTGTGGTGCGGCTTTCTTTCTGCCCAAATATCCCACGGGTAGCCTGTTGGTTTCGCCATTGGTTCGAGAAACCAACGGGCTGGGGGGGTGTGAAACCCCCAGCTTCGCCCGCAGCCAAAGGCGGTACGGGCTCATTCCGCCACCTCTGGCCGGCGACCGTGGCCGTGGACGAGGACGATCGCGAAATAGGGGCAGTCGGTAGCGTCAACGTCAGCAAGCCGGGCGACGCGCTGGTTCGGCATCGTGCCACGCTCCACCAGCCAGGCCTGGTCCAGCCGACCGGCCCTTTCCAGCGCGCGGCGGACGCGGGGCAGGTTGCGGCCGGTCTTCATCACCACCAATGCGTCTGCGGTGGACATGTGGCGGACGAGGTCCTCTTCCGGCAAGGTGCCCATCAGGACGGTCAGCACATCATCTCCCCAGGTGATCGGCGTGTCGGTGGCGTGCCAGCAGCCGGTCATCCCGGTGATGCCGGGGATCACCTCGACCGGCACGCGGCCCTGCAGGCGGGAGTGGAGATGCATGAAACTCCCGTAGAAGAACGGGTCGCCTTCGCAGAGGACGACGACGTCCTCGGTCGCGGCCAGCGTTGCCAGCCTGTTGGCCCAAGTGTCGTAGAACCGGGCAAGGGCGTCG
>JANPJZ010000287.1:0-5207 GCA_031425795.1 Rhodobacter sp.
GGGGCTACCCGGCTTCGGCCGTGGCCAGCCAATCCAGCGACAAGGTGACCGACCAGTTCGCGGGGGTCCAAAGCCCGAAGCGTATACCGGAGGCTCGCAGCGTCTCGCCCAGCCAGACGTTGCAGGTGCGCAGGAGGTGGAACCCCCCTTCAGCCACGAAGAACGCATCAAAGCCGGTGAAGCCGGGATGGTTCAGGGGGATCGGCTGACCGTCGGGTCCAAGGCTGAAGGTGGCAAGCAACGTGGCGAGGAGGGCCTGGAACTGCGCCTCGGACAAGGCGAGGTAGCGCAGGTTGTCAGTGGCGGTGAGGGGGCCGACGAGGTGAAGCCGGATGACCGAGGCATCGCCCGTGGCGGCAGTCCAGACGGCGGTGGCGCTGATGTCGGCGTAGGTTCCGGCGGTGGTGTAGAAGGCCTTCGACCCCCAGCCGAAGACCAGCCATTCGGCCCCCGGATGGTCCATCGGTACCCCGGCTGCAGTTGCAAAGCCGAAGTGCGCACGAATGTCGGGGGTAAGGGGCAAGAGGATGTCGGTGTGGATCGGACCCTGGAGAAGCGCGATGGTGCGGGCGCTGGGGCCGGACAGGTTCGGGCCGGGGCCGGGGATGACCGCAAGGGCGACGCTGGCCGCGAGGTACAGGACTGGCATCGCTGCAAGGACCCCGATCAGCCGGCGCATGGCTTTTGCCGCCAAGGAAATGGACCAGCCTTTGTTCATTGGGGGATACCGGGTGCTTTCCTGTGCGTCTACGGCGCCTGAAAAGAGTGGTGCCACGACGCCGCTTGGGATGCCATCGGTCATCACCCGGCTTGACATGAATACGGGCGGCGCCTTGCGGCACCGCCCGATACAGTCGATCAGCAAGGATCAGTAGGCGGCGATCATGTCGCAAAGCGGACGCATCTGCGCGTCGTCGCCCATGAAGCCCATGTCTTCAGCGGTGGTGCTGCCGTCGTCGGTCGTCGTGCCGGCAGCTTCGCCCGTGCTGCCTTCGGTGCTTGCGCCGTCAACTGCGTCGGCGCTCTTCGACGGCTCCATTTCGGTCGCTGCGGCAATCACTGCCTCACAGCGGGTGCGAATGGCAGCCTGGTCTTCCGGGCTCATGGTCGCCCAGTTGGCCTGGATTTCTTCGGCCGAGCGCATCGTGGTCATCGTGTCGTCGCTGTAAAAGGCAGTGCCAGCGCGCAGCGTCAGCGTGTCTTCTGCTTCGGTGCTGCCATCTTCGGTGCCGGCGGTTCCGGTGCTGTCGGTCTGGGCCATGGCAGGAACGGCGAGCAGAGCCACGAGCAGGGGTGCATAGAATTTCATGATGCTTCTCCATAGGGTGTCAATCAACGGTACAGGTCAGGCTGACCGGTCCGCAGTAGCCAACCGAAAGCGCAGTGCCGTGACGCCGGGCCCGTCCGGCGCGCGCAGATATGCACGCCTGACTCATTGGGTCGGCATGAAAGCCGTGCACCTTCTTTCGGTACACATGCTCAACGTGGCAGGGCGGGGTTTGTTCCGACGCGGTCCAGCGGCATTGCCGCTTCGGCGCTGTTTCGCCGATCAGAACGGCAGTGCAACCGGTGTGACGCTGTGACAGCAGCTCGGCGCACGGTTTCCGCGAAGCTGCCCGGCTGCATCGCGACGGATGGCGAGCTTGAAGGTGATGCTTCTAGTGATCGTCCTGCGCATGGTCGCGGTCGATGACATAGCGCTTGTCACAGTAACCGCATTCGACCCAGCCGGTCTGATGCGGGATCGACAGCCAGACACGCGGATGACCAAGAGCTCCGTCGCCGCCGTTGCAGGCAACCTTCCAGGTGGTGACGATCTCGGTTTCCGGGGCTGGAGTGGTCATTGGCGGGTCCTGCTGGGTTCGGCTGGTCCCTGTCTAGCGGGGGAAGGGGGGGCGGGACAAGCCTAGCCGATCAAGGCGCCGCGCGATTTGATGGCTGCAAGCCAGCCGAGGCCCTGCGCCGTGCCCTTTGCCGGGCGGTATTCGGCAGAGATCCAGGTTCCGGGCAGGGCTGTGTCCATCTGGTCGCACAGCTCGGGCAGAGAGAAGCCGCCGCCACCGGGTTCGTTCCGGCCTGGAAAGCCCGCGATCTGGACATGGTTGATCCGATGCTCATGCTGCGCCCAGACGGCCTGGGGGTCGCCGTGCAGGCGGGCGGCATGCCAGACATCGAACTGCAATCCGATGCGGGGGTTCGCCAGATCATCGAGGATCCGTGCCGCCTGATCATAGTCGTTCAGGAAATAGCCCGGCATGTCCTCGGGGTTCAGCGGCTCCAGCGTCAGGGTCAGATCGGGCGCTTCGGCGAGAGCCCAGGCAAGGTTTTCCACATAACACTGTTCGGAAAGCGGTCCCTTCGCGCTACCCGCCATCACATGCAGCCGCGCGGCCTGAAGCCGGGTGGCATAGTCAGCCGCGCGCAGAAAGCTGTCGCGGAACCGCAGTTCCATCCCCGGCACGGCGGCGAAGCCCCGGTCGCCGCTGGCCCAGTCACCGGGGGGCGTGTTGATCAGCGCCAGCGGCATCCCGTTCAGCGCGCGTTCCCAGTCGGCCATCGGACTGTCATAGGGAAACAGCACCTCTACCCCGTCAAAGCCGCTGCGCGCTGCCCAGTCCGGACGGTCAAGCATCGGCACTTCGGTAAACAGAAGCGTCAGGTTCGCGGCAAAACGGGGCATGCAGGGCAGCGGCCTTTCAGGGCAAATACTCACGGCAATTCGGAGGACGGGATGACGGGAAAGAAGGCACCCGAAGACCAAAGGCCGAACCAATTCTGCCCGTCGTATGCGTGATGTGACCCAAGATCAACCAGCCGGTAAAAGGATTTCCTGTCGATCAGGGCCCAAAGACCGTGGCGAATCAGGATATAGGGAGAAGGCTCGCCGGTTTCGCGGTCCCGTTCCACGCGGAGCGGATTGTCGGGGCCAAGGGTGGCGGTATCCTCGGTTTTCGTGGCGAATGTCAGGGTCTGGCCTTCCCCGCTGCCGAGGATGTCGAAGTCGACAGCCAACAGCGGCGCGTCATCCACGGTAATGCCGACCTTTTCCCCCGGCGTGACGAGAAAGTAGTCGTCCCCCTCGCGCTTCAGGATCGAGGAGAAGAGCTTGACCAGTGGCGCGCGGCCGATCGGGCTGCCCTGATAGAACCAGGTGCCATCGCGGGCGATCCGCATGTCGATGTCGCCGCAGAACGGAGGGTTCCACAGGTGGACCGGGGGTGGACCCTTCCGGGTGGCGGCCTTGGCGGCTGCGGCAAGTGTGTCGGCGTTGGGCAATGTCATCCGTGCAATGTATCCGCCTCTGTCGGAGGTGCAACAGCAAGGCCCGCACCAGAGTTCCTGCGGCCAGACAAATATATATATCGAAATCTTCAATCGAGGGCTTCCGGGCCGTGGCCGGGGGCGTCTCACGATGATTTGTGTCAAGTCGCCTTTTGCCATTTGTGCCGGGCGGCATAGTTGGGTCTAATGATCATCGGATCAATCTGGACGGAGCTTTGCCATGGCCGATACCGCCGCGCTTGTTGCCGAGATCGAAGCGTTGGGGGTGACCCTGGGTGAGGCGAAGGCCTCGATCAACCGCCGTTTCATCGGGCAGGAAAAGGTGGTGGACCTTGTCCTTGCCTCGATGCTGTGCGGTGGCCACGCGCTGCTCGTCGGTCTGCCGGGTCTGGGCAAGACGCGGCTGGTGGACACGCTGGGCACGGTCATGGGTCTGAAGGCCAACCGCATCCAGTTCACACCCGACCTGATGCCCGCCGATATCCTCGGCTCCGAGGTGCTGGACGGCGACGCCTCAGCCCGCGCCTTCCGCTTCATCGAAGGGCCGATCTTCTGCCAGCTGTTGATGGCCGACGAGATCAACCGCGCCTCGCCCCGGACGCAGTCGGCCCTTTTGCAGGCGATGCAGGAGAAAGAGGTCACCATCGCGGGCCAGCACCGGCCCCTAGGCCGCCCGTTCCACGTTCTTGCCACCCAAAACCCGATAGAGCAGGAAGGGACCTACCCCCTGCCCGAAGCACAGCTTGACCGGTTCCTCGTGCAGGTCGACGTCGAATATCCGACCCGCCAGACCGAGCGGGACATCCTGATTGCCACGACGGGGGCCGAGGAGGCCGAGGCGCATCAGGTCTTCACCGCCGAAGGGCTGATCGGCGCACAGTCAGTGATCCGTCGGATGCCGGTGGGCGACCAGGTTGTGGAGGCGATCCTCGACCTCGTCCGCGCCTGCCGCCCGGGCGAGGCGGAGGGCCGTGACCTTGCGGATTCGCTGTCCTGGGGGCCTGGCCCCCGCGCCGCGCAGGCGCTGATGCTGACGGTCCGTGCGCGCGCCTTGCTGGACGGACGGCTCGCGCCGTCGATCAGCGACGTGGCCGACCTGGCGCAAGCGGTGCTGGTCCACCGGATGGCCCTTTCCTTTGCCGCCCGCGCACGGGGCGAGACCTTGTCGGGCATCATCTCGCGCGTCACAGGCCGCGTCCTTGGCCTTGAGGCTGCCGCGTGAACGCAGCGCCAGATCTTCGCGCCCGTGCGGAGGCGCTGGGTCAGACGCTGCCCCCGCTTCTGGCCGAGGCCGAGATGCTGGCGGCAACGGTCATGCTGGGTGAGCATGGCCGCAGGCGGGCAGGGTTGGGCGATGAGTTCTGGCAATACCGGCCAGCGCATCAGGGTGACTCTGCGCGGATGATCGACTGGCGTCGCTCTGCCCGCAGTGACTCGCATTTCGTGCGTGAACGCGAATGGCAGGCGGCGCAGTCGGTGACGCTTTGGGTCGACCCGGCGAAGTCGATGACCTTCACCGGCGACAAGGCCCGCGCGCCGAAGGGTGACCGGGCGAAGCTGCTGGCGCTTGCGCTGGCGGTCCTGTTGCTGCGCGGAGGTGAGCGGGTGGGGCTTGCCGGCATGGCGGCGCCACGCTCGGGCCGGACGCAGATGCTGCGGCTGGCAGCGCGGCTGGCGGGCGAGGATGCAGGCGACGAATATGGCGCGCCCGAAACCGAAGGCATGGTCAGCCATGGCCGGGCGGTGTTCCTGTCGGATTTCCTGGGTGACCTCACGGCGGTCGAGGCGGGGCTGGCCCGGGCGTCCGACCGGGGCGTGAAGGGTGTGCTGATCCAGATCCTTGACCCGGCAGAGGAGGAATTTCCCTTCGATGGCCGGACGATCTTTGAATCGATGGGCGGCACGATGCGCCATGAAACCCAGCA
>JANPJZ010000288.1:0-5600 GCA_031425795.1 Rhodobacter sp.
TGGCCGGTGCCTTCGGGCTTGGAACGGCGCGGCCTTGGAGAGCAGTGAATCAGGGTGCGCGTCCTTGCGGCACGGCTGCGACAGTGCAAACTGTTCCGCGTTCCCGGATCAGCCGGCCTGAGCGTCTGAGGGCGGGTGCGGTGCGAACGTGACCGCCGAACGATCCGTGCGGGTCAAGGCCCGCCGCGGGTGGGACAGCCATACCAGATTCATACCAAACGATGAGAGCGGATCGGAAGCGTCCGACCCAAGCAGATCCTCGAACCCGATCAGTCTACGGCCTTTGTAGTTAAGGGGGGCCTACCCGCAGGAGGCCCCCGCTCCATAGTGTGACGGCGGTCAGATGCGGTCGAAGAACTTGCTCACTTCGGTCTCGGCTTCTTCCTTGGTCTTGCCGTAACGCTCTTGCACCAGCCCCGAAAGCTTGTCGCGCTGGCCTTCGACCTGGTCAAGTTCGTCGTCGGTGATCTTGCCCCACAGGATCTTGGCTTCGCCCTTCATCTGCTTCCACTTGCCGGCGATCTGGTCGTTGTTCATCGGCCTACTCCATCTGTTCCCAGGTCCGCGAGGCGCGGCACCTTACGGAAAGGAAACACCCCAGCTTCGCTTCGGTTCCACGGGCCGTCCTGGCGCGCATGATGCAAAAGGCCCCGCGCTTGCGGGGCCTTTCAACAGTCGGGCGTCTCAGAACACGCCGAACAGGTAAAGCAGGATAATGATCGGGATCGGCAAGCCGATGGCCCAGGCGAGGACGCCCTTCATGGCAATCTCCTTTGCAATCGGGCGACCACGCTGGCCGCCACTCGACACCCCAACGCGCCGAGGCCCCACCCGTTCCGCCGAAGCGAAGCGACGATCTTTCCCACCCGCGATTTTTCCCCTTGCAGCCGCCTGCAGCCTTTTATAGACGACATCCACCGAAACGGAGTGCGGGCGTAGCTCAGGGGTAGAGCATAACCTTGCCAAGGTTAGGGTCGTGAGTTCGAATCTCATCGCCCGCTCCAATCGGTCCAGACCTAAGGTTCAAGGCACCCCACGGGGTGCTTTTTGCTTTTGTGCCCCGCGTCAGGTCGGCAGCGCATCCTCGCGGTAGTGCGCCGCATATTGCGCGCTGGGGGGAATGGGCGTGATCACGTCGATCAAGACGCCGCCCGGATCCTGGGTGATGAAGTGCCGCTGGCCGAACGGCTCATCCCGCAGGGGCTGCAGGATCAGCAGCCCGTCGCGCAGTGCCTGGGCATGGAAAGTGTCCACATCTCCCACCTCGAAATTCAACAACACGCCCGCTGCCCGACCCTGCCCGATCGCAGGGATTGTCGGGTGGTCACCGTGCAGGATCGCAAGGTTCACCCCGGGGTTCTCGGGATGGGTGAGATGGACATACCAGTCTGAACAGAACGCCGCTCCAAACCCGAAATGGCGGATATAGAAGGCGGCCGTCGCCTTCGGGTCATCGACCATCATCACCGGATAGAAACTGGCGAGTTTCATGCTTTTCTTCCTTCCGTCATAAACATACACTCTGCATGCATCTAATAACAAACAGGCAGAGTGTATGCAAGTTGATTCCCCCCGCCGAAGCAATGACCTGCGAACGGCCGAGATGCGGGCCCGCCTGATGGATGCCGCGCGCAGTCTCTTCGTCGCCCATGGCTTTGCCGGCACCTCCACCCCCGCCATCGTCGATCGGGCGGGCGTGACGCGCGGGGCGCTCTACCACCACTTTCCCGACAAGACGGCGATCTTCCGCGCCGTGCTGGAGCGTGAGGCAGCCGAGGTCGCCGCCGCGATCCTTGCCGCCGACCCACCTGGTGCGAACCCCCTCGACGCGCTTCTGGCCGGGGCGTCTGCCTATCTCGCCGCGATGGCCGTGCCCGGCCGCACACGGCTTCTGCTCGTCGATGGCCCCGCAGCCCTGGGCCGTGTGGCCCTGCGCCAGATCGAGGCGCAACACGGCGATGCAACGCTGCTCGGCGGGGTGAAGGCGGCCCAGGCCGACGGCACCTTGCCCCCCCTGCCGGCCCAGGCGCTGACGTCGTTGCTGTCGGCCATGTTCGAACGCGCGGCGCTGGACCTGTCGGACGGCCACCCGCCGGCAGACTATCTGGCGACGGCCAAGGCGATCATCCTCGGCCTGTCACAGCTGCGGCAGCCCCATTGACGCCCCCTGTCATGAAAACTTCACTGGACCGTACCTGACATTTCCTGTTTTTGGGAAATATGGATCAGGACGCTGCCACCTCCGCCTTCGCCACGCTGGGACACCCCGGCCGCCTTGCCGTGTTCCGCCTCCTCATGCGTTTCGCCCCCCATGGCGTCCGCCCGACCGAGATCGCCACCGCCCTGACGCTGAAGCCGAACACCCTGTCCCACCACCTGTCTGCGCTGCAGTCGGTCGGCCTGGCCGAGGTCCGGCGCGAGGGGCGGTCGCTCTACTACTCCGTCAACCTCGAGCTTGCCGAAAGCCTGCTGGGCTATCTGGCGCTGGACGTGGGCCGCGCCCGTCCCGACCTGATCCGCCCCCTCACCCGGAGCCTTCCCATGCGTGACACCGATTTCGACGTGCTCTTCATCTGTTCGGGCAACTCCGCCCGGTCGATCTTTGCCGAGGCGCTGCTGCGGGATCTGGGCGAGGGGCGCTTTCAGTCCTTCTCCGCCGGCAGCCGCCCCGGCACCGAGCTCAACCCCTTCGCGGTCGAAGTGCTGCAGCGCAACGGCCATGACGTCTCGACCTTGCGCTCGAAGCACCTGACCGAGTTTCAGGCCCCGGGCGCCCCGGTCATGGATTTCGTCTTCACCGTCTGCGACACGGCGGCAGCCGAGGAATGCCCGCCCTGGCCCGGGCAGCCGATCACCGGCCACTGGGGCCTGGCCGACCCGGCAAAGGCAACCGGCACCGAGGCAGAACGCGCGCTGGTCTTCGCCCAGACCTACGCCGCCCTGCGCCGGCGCATCGCGGCCTTCGTCGCCTTGCCCTTCGAAAGCCTCACCCGCCTGTCGTTGCAATCGCATGTCGATGCCCTCGGCACCCATGACAGCGGGGAGGCCTGATCAGTGCCCCGCATCGCGATCAACGGCCTCGGCCGCATCGGCAAGCTTGCCTTGCGTGACCTGGTCGACACCGGCGCAGGCGGAGAGATCGCCCTTCTGAACGACGCCGAGGGCGACACCGAGCAGCATGCCCTCCTGATGGAGTTCGACTCGGTCCACGGCCGCTGGCGGACCCCCGTCGGCCACTCCGACGGCGCGCTTGTCCTGAACGGCCAGACCATCCCCCTGATGCATGCGAAATCCCTCGACGCCCTGCCCCTCGCCGCCCTTGGCATCGACCTCGTGATCGACTGCACCGGCGTCTTCAAGACTGCCGCCAAACTCGCGCCCTACTTTGCGGCGGGGGTGAAGAAGGTCGTCGTCAGCGCCCCGGTCAAGGACGGGGATGCGCTGAACCTGGTCTACGGCGTCAACCACCACCTCTATGACGGCTCGCAGACCCTGATCACGGCGGCCAGTTGCACCACCAACTGCCTCGCCCCGCTGGTCAAGGTGATCCATGAGGGGCTGGGCATCCGCCACGGCTCCATCACCACCATCCATGACGTGACCAACACCCAGACCATCGTCGACCGCCCCGCCAAGGACATGCGCCGCGCCCGCTCGGCGCTGCTGAACATGATCCCCACCACCACCGGATCGGCGACCGCGATCACCCTGATCTACCCGGAGCTGAAAGGGCGCCTGAACGGCCACGCCGTCCGTGTCCCGCTTCTGAACGCCTCCCTTACCGATGCGGTGTTCGAGGTGGAACGTCCGACCACGGCAGAAGAGGTGAACGCGCTCTTCCAGACGGCCTCGGAAGGCCCGCTTAAGGGCATCCTCGGCTATGAGACCCGCGCCCTCGTCTCCTCCGACTTCACCAATGACCCGCGCTCTGCCATCGTCGATGCGCAGTCGACCATGGTCATCAACGGCACCCAGGTGAAGATCTACGCCTGGTATGACAATGAATGGGGCTATGCCTGCCGCCTGGCCGACATCGCCCGCCTGGTCGCAGGCTCGCTTTGATGCGCTGTCCCTCCCCAGATATCCCGGATGGGTCCGGGAGGGCAGCGCCCTCCCGGGGCTGGCAAGGCAGATGACCGCCAGCCCCTTGCGCGCCTACGCGGCCGTCACCGCCGCCTACTGGGCCTTCATGCTGTCGGACGGCGCGCTGCGGATGCTGGTGCTCCTCCACTTCAACAGCCTCGGCTTCACGCCGATCCAGCTTGCCTGGCTGTTCCTTCTCTATGAGGTCGCGGGCATCGCCACCAACCTCGCCGCTGGCTGGCTGGCCGCCCGCTTCGGTCTTGCCGCCACGCTTTACGCGGGCCTCGCCCTGCAGATTGCCGCCCTTGCCGCCCTCGCGCAGCTTGACCCCACCTGGGGTATCGCCGCCTCCGTCGCCTTTGTCATGGCCGTCCAGGGGGTCTCCGGCATCGCCAAGGACCTCGCCAAGATGTCCTCGAAATCCGCCGTCAAGCTGCTGGCCCCGAGCGAGGGCGGCGGGCTCTTCCGCTGGGTCGCCTTTCTCACCGGCTCCAAGAACGCGGTGAAGGGGGCGGGCTTCTTCCTTGGCGCGGTCCTCCTGGCCACAGCCGGCTTCACAACGGCCGTCTGGGGCATGGCGGCCATCCTCAGCGTCATCCTGATCGCCATCCTCCTCTTCCTGCCCAAGGGCCTCCCCGGCCGGATCAAATCTGAAGAGGCCTGGTCCGGATGGCGTTCGCAGGACCCGCGCGTGAACCGGCTGTCGCTGGCCCGCCTTTTCCTCTTCGGCGCGCGGGATGTCTGGTTCGTCGTCGGCATCCCGGTCTACTTTCAGGCGGTCCTCTCCGACGGTACCGCCGAAGGCCGGCGCGAGGCGTTCTTTCTTGTCGGCTCCTTCATGGCGCTCTGGATCATCGCCTACGGTGCGGTGCAGGCCGCCGCCCCCCGCCTTCTTGGCGGCAAGACCCAAGCCCAATCCGAAACCACCAGGAAAGCCGTCCGCTGGGCCGGGTTTCTGACCCCGATCCCCTTCGCCCTTGCCGCCGCCGCCTGGATCGCGGGCGAGCCCGCCCCCTGGCTGACCGTCACGCTGGTCATCGGCCTTCTCGCCTTCGGTTTCGTCTTCGCCGTCAACTCCTCGGTCCATTCCTACCTGATCCTCGCCTTCGGCCAGGCCGAGCGCATCACCCGGGACGTGGGCTTCTACTACATGGCGAATGCCGCCGGCCGGCTGATCGGCACGCTCCTCTCCGGCCTCAGCTACCAGATCGGCGGCCTGCCCCTCTGCCTTGCCACCGCCGGGGTGATGGCACTTCTAAGCTGGCTCTCGGTCCGCCGCCTCTTGCCCTGAACCGCCTTCCCATCGCCCGCCGCGCGCCCTATAAGGCCCGCGTCAGCGAAGGAACCCTCGATGCGCACCGCCACGGTCAACCGCACCACCGCCGAGACGCAGATCTCGGTCACCGTCAATCTTGACGGCACCGGCACGGCAGACTGCCAGACCGGCGTCGGCTTCTTTGACCACATGCTGGACCAGCTGGCCCGCCACAGCCTGATCGACCTGACGATCAGCGCCA
>JANPJZ010000289.1:0-9645 GCA_031425795.1 Rhodobacter sp.
GGTTCGATCCTGCTGGCGGGCGTGATCATCGGCCCGATCATCGTCGCCAGCAACGAGGACCCGATCCGCGCGCAAGGCGAGGCGAGTGCCGTGGACAAATGCCTGGCCCAGGAAGGCTTCAAGCGGCGTGACCTGACGCAGTCCGAAGTCGCGGCGCTGAATGCGCGCGGGCCGAATGCCCGGCGCGATCTGCTCAATCACCTCGTGAAGGGCGGCACGCTGGAAACCTTCGGCACCAGCTGACTGGTTCGGGGCGCTCTAGTGCCCGCCCCTCCCCTGCGGCCCGCGCGCGCTTTGCGCGGGTCTTAGCCGCCCGTCTCTACCCGGATCAGCCGCACCTGATCCGCAGTAAGATACCCCGTCACCTGCAAACCCTCGTCGCCCTGCCATTCCGCGATGGCGCGGCGGGTGGTGGCGTTGAAGCTGCCGTCGGTGCGGGTGGTGTCATAGCCAAGGCGGGACAGGCGGCGCTGCAGGTCCACCCGCTCCGTCCGGGTCAGTTCCAGCAGGCTTTCCTCCAGCGCGGGGCCCGAGGTCGGGTCCGCTGGCGCAGGGGCTGCCGTGCCGGCCTGGCTTGCGATCAGCTTGACCTGGGCCGAGGTGACATAGCCGGTCGCCGTGCGCCGGTTCGCCTTTTGCCATGCCGCGACAGCCTGACGGGTCCGGCTGCCCCAAAGGCCATCGGCCACCCCGGCGTCATAGCCAAGCGCGCTGAGCTGGCGCTGGATCTCGGTCCGCTGGCTGCGGGTCAGGCGCAACCCCGCCTCGACCTCTGCCGCCGAGGCGTTGGTGGCGGGGGGCGTCTCGGTCGGCGGGGTCACCACCGTGGCGCGCGCCAGAAGCTTCAGCTGTGCGGCAGTGAGATAGCCGTTGGCGGTTTCGCCCCGGTCGCGCTGCCAGGTGGCAATGGCGGTGCGGGTGTTGCGGCCCCAGGAGCCGTCCGCGCCGTAGGTGTTGTAACCCTGCCGCGTCAGCTCGCGCTGGACCGCCACGCGCTGGGTCCGGGTGATGCCAAGCCGGGCTTCCGCCTGGGCGGCGGTGTCTGCCGAGCTGTCGGTGCTGGCGCCCAGCCGGGCCAGCGCGCGCTCGGCATTGGTGCGGAACTGGCCCTTGGGGAATTGCGAAAGGTAGTTGCGGTAGGCCGAGGCGGTGTTCGCTTCCTGCGCGGCAATATAGGCACTGCGGTCCAGTTCCTGCTGGATCAGGCCCTGCGCGATGCCGCCGATGATGTCGTTGAAGTCTTGCGCCGTGGCCGGGACACTCAGGCCGAGGCCTGCCGCAAGGACAAGGGGAAGGGCAAAGCTCCGCATGACGCATCCTTTCAGGTACTGCGGCGTGCTGCCGCTTTGATCTATAACGCGCAAGGCCCGCTGTCGGTTGCAGGTGTTTACAAACGGTGAACGCGTGCTTGCAAGCCCTTGATTTCCCGTCCGGCGGACTCGTGTCCCTGCCCGGGAAATCCTAGACCAGACGCGACACCTCCACCGCCGCCCGCACGAAATCGGCAAACAGGGGATGGGGGGCGAAGGGCTTGGACTTGAGCTCGGGGTGGAACTGGACGCCGATGAACCAGGGGTGGTCCTTGACCTCGACGATCTCCGGCAGCTTGCCGTCGGGCGACATGCCCGAGAAGACAAGCCCGCATTTCTCAAGCTGGTCGCGATACTGGATGTCGACCTCGTAGCGGTGGCGATGGCGTTCCTCGATCACCGAGGTGCCGTAGATGCGGGCAACCGCCGAGCCGTCCTTGAGGTTGGCCGTGTAAGCCCCAAGCCGCATCGTCCCGCCCTTCGCGTCGGTCGCCTTGCGGGTCACCGTGTGATTGCCCTGGACCCATTCCTTCAGGTGGTAGACGACCGGGGTGAACCGCTTCTCCCCCGCCTCGTGATCGAACTCTTCCGACCCGGCATTGGCCAGGCCGACGAGGGTTCGGGCGGATTCGATGACCGCCATTTGCATGCCAAGGCAGATGCCAAGGTAGGGGATCTTCTTTTCGCGGGCATAGCGGGCGGCATTGATCTTGCCTTCGGTACCTCGCTCGCCAAAGCCGCCGGGGACGAGGATGGCGTGGAAGTTTTCCAGGTAGGGCGCGGGGTCTTCGCGTTCGAAGATCTCGGCGTCGATCCATTCGGCACGGACCTTGGTGCGGTTGGCCATCCCGCCGTGGGTCAGCGCCTCGGCAATGGATTTGTAGGCGTCTTCGAGCTGGATGTATTTGCCGACGATGGCGACGCGGACCTCGCCTTCGGGGTGGGTGATGCGGTCCATCACGTCTTCCCAGCGGGCGAGGTTGGGTTTGGGCGCAGGCGTGATCCCGAAGGCGTCAAGGACCGCCTGGTCGAGGCCGGCGTGGTGGTAGGCGAGGGGGGCCTGATAGATGGTCTTCAGGTCGTAGGCGGGGATGACGTGTTCCTTGCGGACGTTGCAGAAGAGGGCAATCTTCTCGCGCTCCTTGTCCGGGATCGGATGCTCGGAGCGCAGGAGGAGGACATCGGGGGCGAGGCCGATGGACTGCAGTTCCTTGACGGAGTGCTGGGTGGGCTTGGTCTTCAGCTCGCCCGAGGCCGCGAGGTAGGGGAGCAGGGTCAGGTGCATCAGGATCGACTGGCCGCGGGGGCGTTCGTGGATGAACTGGCGGATGGCTTCGAAGAACGGCAGGCCCTCGATGTCACCGACAGTGCCGCCGATCTCGCAGAGCATGAAATCAACCTCGGCGTCGCCGATGCGCAGGAAATCCTTGATCTCGTTGGTGACGTGGGGAATGACCTGAATCGTCTTGCCCAGATAATCGCCGCGACGTTCCTTCTCCAGCACGTTCGAATAGATGCGGCCGGAGGAGATGGAGTCGGTCTGCCGGGCATGGACACCGGTGAAGCGTTCGTAATGGCCGAGGTCGAGGTCCGTTTCAGCGCCGTCGTCGGTGACGAAAACCTCGCCATGTTCGAAGGGCGACATCGTGCCGGGGTCCACGTTCAGATAGGGGTCAAGCTTGCGCAGGCGGACGGTATAGCCACGGGCCTGGAGGAGCGCTCCGAGCGCGGCCGAAGCGAGGCCCTTGCCGAGCGAGGACACCACGCCGCCGGTGATGAAGATGTAGCGTGCCATGGTGGATCCCCGTGTCTGTGTCACTGTGCTTGCGGCGATTCGGAGCAGGTGGAATCGCGACACCACGGGAGTTGAGGTATAGAGAAGGCCAAGCGCTTAGGCAACGCCCCCGCTAGATGATGCGGAGGGAGGCTGGGCGCAGCCAAGCCATAGTGGCCTCTCGGCCATTGGTCAGGGCGTCGTGGCGGGAGCAGCCGGTGCAGCGGGCGCCTCAGTTGCGGGAGCCTCAGTTGCGGGTGCGTCGGACGCGGGAGCCTCGGTGGCCGGCTCATCCGCGCGGGAGGGGGTCGCGGGCGCGTCACCTGCGGTCGGGGGCAGGAGGTCGGTGCCGCTGAGCCCGCCGGGCACTGGCGTGGCGGGTGCCGGTGCAGTGGCGCCTTCGGGCAAGGTGTCGACCACCGAGCCGCTTTCGGCGCCACGGGTCGCGAGGATCGTCAGCGTGATCGAGGTGATGATGAAGGCGGTCGCCAGGATCCAGGTCACCTTGGTGAGCGCGGTCGCGCCACCGCGCGCCGACATCGTGCCACCGCCGCCGCCACCGATGCCAAGGCCACCGCCTTCGGAACGCTGCAGGAGCACGACCCCGATCAGGAGCAGGGCGAGGATCAGGTGGATGGTGAGGACGACGTTTTCCATTAGCTTCCTGGCCGAATTTCAGAGCCGGATTGGGCGGCTGACGCGCCTATCTAGGCGGAAGGCGGCGGGGGTGCAAGTGTTGCGGCAGCTTTCCGGCGGGGGAGCCATCCTTCGGGGCATCGAGCCCCTTGGACGGCGCTGCCGCGGCCCGGCTTTTCGGGGATGGCGTGCGGGGCTGGTCGGGGAGCCTCCGGCGGGAGTATTTTTGAAAAGAGCAAACCGGAAGCTGGTCACGGGCCCTCGTGCACGGCACTGAGCTTGTTGCCATCGAGGTCGCGGACGTAGGCCGCATAGAAGGCCGGGCCGAAGGGGCGCAGGCCTGGGGCGCCTTCGTCGGCGCCACCGGCCGAGAGGGCGGCCTTGTGGAAGGCGTCGACCGCCTGCCGGCTGGGTGCGACGAGGGCGGGCATCGAGCCGTTGCCGACGCTTGCGGGCTGGCCGTCGAAGGGCCGGGTGATCCAGAGCCGGGTGCGGCTGTCATCGGGGTGACCGTATCCAACCTCGTCCGCTTCGGTGGCGCGGCGGAGGAGGCCAAGGGGGGCGAGGGTCGCATCGTAGAATCGCGTGGCGTGGGCAAGGTCGTTGGTGCCGAGGGTGAGGTAAAGGAAGGTTTCAGCCATTCACCTCATCCGTAGTCTGCTGGCCGGAAAGGCGCTGGCGCAGGATCGACCAGGACATGCCGATGCCGAGGATCAGCGAAAGCACCAGGATGCCAAGCCAGGTGTTCAGCGCGGAATTGTCGAGGCCGATGAGGCCCCAGTCGGTCAGCACCCAGAGGCCCGCGGCGAAGATGGCGGCGATGACGATGGCACCGAGGACGCCGATCGAGCGCAGGGTGGCGATGAGGTAGACCATGGCGACCACGGCGAGGAGGAGGCCGGTGAAGACGATCAGCGGGGTCTGTTCGCCCCAAGCCTCTTGCGCCCAGGTGACGAAGTTCCACGTGGTCGGGTTGAAGATCGCGGCGAGGAGGAGAAACGCGCCAAGCCAGCGGAGAAGAATACCCATGATCACGCCTCTTTGGGGTTGAGCCGGGCGCATGGTAACGTGATGCGGGGCCAAACGCCAAGGGGCAGCGATGCAGGACGCGCTTTACAATGATGCCGAGTTGGCCGCGTTTTATGACTGGGACAATCCCTGGCCCGAGGACTTCGACTGGTTCCTGTCGCACCTTCATGGGGCAGGGACGGTGCTGGATCTGGGTTGCGGGACCGGGGTCTTTTCGGTGGCGCTGGCCGCGCGGGGGGTGGCGGTGGTGGGCGTTGATCCGGCTGCCGCGATGCTGGCGATTGCCCGCGCACGGCCCGGTGCAGACGGGGTGTGCTGGATCAATGCTGCAGCGCAGGGGTTGGACCTTGGGCGGCGGTTTGATGCCGTGGTGATGACCGGGCACGCCTTCCAGACGCTGCTGACCCCGGCTGATCGGGCCGCCTGCCTTGCCACCATCGCGCGGCATCTGGAGCCGGGTGGACGCTTCCTCTTTGACAGCCGCAACCCCGAGGCGCGGGAATGGGAGCGGTGGACAAAAGCGGCCACGCACGAGGTGCAGGCCCACCCCGAATATGGTCCGGTGGAGCGCTGGAATACAGCAACCTGGGACGTGGTGTCAGGGATCGTCACCTATGAGACGCATTACCGGTTGGTGGATGGGCGGCATTTGCAGGCAACCTCGCAGATCGGCTTTCCGGGGTTTGCGGTCCTCGCGGGGGAGATTGCGGCGGCGGGGCTGGCCGTTGACCGTTGGTATGGCGATCCTACGGGCGGCCCGGTCTGGATGGCTTGCGTGGATTTCATTCCGCTCGGCCGTCTGGCGGGCTGACTGACCGCTGAACCGCGCCCTGCGCATTTGCAGGGTTTCCCCCTTGGCCCCCTGCCGCTATACCCCGCAAGGTTTGAACGTGATGAGGGGAATCCTATGGCCAACGTCGTCGTGGTGGGCGCCCAATGGGGCGATGAGGGCAAGGGCAAGATCGTCGACTGGCTGAGCGAGCGGGCCGATGTGATTGCGCGCTTTCAGGGTGGCCACAATGCGGGGCACACGCTGGTCATTGGCGGCAAGGTCTACAAGTTGAGCCTGCTCCCCAGCGGCATCGTGCGCGGCGGCAAGCTTTCCATCATCGGCAACGGCGTGGTGGTCGATCCTTGGCATCTGGTGAGCGAGATCGAAAAGCTGCGGGGGCAGGGGGTGGAGATTTCTCCCGAGAACCTGATGCTGGCCGAGAACGCGAGCCTGATCCTGCCGATCCATGGCGAGTTGGACCGGGGCCGTGAGGCGCAGACGAGCGTGGCGAAGATCGGAACGACGGGGCGGGGGATCGGGCCTGCCTATGAGGACAAGGTCGGTCGCCGAGCGATCCGCGTGGCGGATATCTTTGACGCGGCAACGCTGGAGTTGCGGATCGGGCGGCTCTTGACGCACCACAATGCCCTGCGGTCGGGTCTGGGGCTTGAGCCGGTGGATGCGGACGCGCTGAAGGCGCAGTTGCTGGAGATTGCGCCGCAGATCAAGCCCTATGCCGGGCCGGTGTGGAAGGTGATGACCGAGGCGCGGCGGGCGGGCAAGCGCATCCTTTTCGAGGGGGCGCAGGGGTCGCTTCTGGACATCGACTTCGGCACCTATCCCTATGTGACCAGCTCCAACACCATCGCAGGGCAAGCGGCGACGGGAACCGGGGTGGGGCCGACGGCGATCGACTTCGTGCTGGGGATCGTCAAGGCCTATACGACCCGCGTGGGGGAGGGGCCGTTCCCGGCAGAATTGCACGACGCGGATGGGGAGCGGCTGGGAGAGCGGGGGCATGAGTTTGGCACCGTGACCGGGCGCAAGCGGCGCTGCGGCTGGTTCGACGCGGTGCTGGTGCGGCAGACCTGCGCTACGAGCGGCGTGTCTGGAATTGCGCTGACGAAGCTCGATGTACTGGACGGGTTCAAGACGCTCAAGATCTGCGTGGGCTATGATCTGGACGGCACACGGCTGGATTATCTTCCCACGGCGGCGGACCAGCAGGCGCGCTGCACGCCGATCTACGAGGAGATGGAAGGCTGGTCGGAAACCACCGCCGGAGCGCGGTCCTGGGCAGAGTTGCCGGGGGCGGCGATCAAATATGTGCGGCGGATCGAAGAGTTGATCCAGTGCCCGGTCGCGCTACTCTCCACCTCTCCTGAACGGGACGACACGATCCTTGTGACCGACCCCTTCGCGGACTGAGGATTCGCGGCCCCGATCCCGTGCGCCGCACAGGGCCGGGGCGGCTTTGGAAAGGGCGACATGGCACTGAGTTACAAGGCAAGGCGGCGCTGGTCGCTGGGCATCCTGCTGGTGGGGATGCCGCTTTACGTCGTTGCAGCGGTGTCTCTTGTCGGCCTCATGGATCGGCCGCCGATCCTGCTGGAGCTGTTCGTCTATGTTGCCCTTGGCTTTGTCTGGGCACTGCCCTTCCGCATGATCTTTCGCGGGATCGGGCAAGCGGATCCAGCGACGGCAGAGGACGACCAGCGGGATTAGTCCGCTGGTCGGAAGCGTCAGGACTGCCGGCGGGCTTCGGCCAGATAGGGCGAGCTTTCGGCCAGCACGTAGTGGCCGCGGCTGACCTTCTCGATCCGACCGGTCCGCAGAAGCGTGCCGAAGCTGCGCAGTCCGTCTTCGCGGGTGACCTGCCGATCACCGGCGCTTGCCATCAGGCGGCGCATCAACTGCGGCCGGGTGAACTGGCTGCGCTTTTCGATACAGGTTGCATAGGCAGCGGCGGCTTCCAGCAACTCGGCCATCGATTTCACCCCAAGACGTTCGGCGAAATTGACAAGACCTGCCTGTTCGATCGGGCCCAGTTCTTCATCCTGGCCATCCTCGTCATCAGGTTCGCCTGACTGCGAGGGTTGTTCCAGCACGATCTTCTGCTGGGGCAGGAAAGGACTTGCCGAGGCGGCACCAAGACCGATCGCACCAGTAAGCCGTCCGGTGCGCAGACCGACCATGGGCTGGCTGTCACGCGGTCCGGGGACCGCCACGATGGGTTGCGGCGCGGCAGCAGCAGGGGCGGGCACTGGCGTGGCGACAGGCGGCTGCGGAGGCGGTGTCCGGTCGATGCGCTGTTCTGACACCAGAACCAGCGGGGGCGGGCCCATCACGCCGGGCCGGATCGTGCCGGGCCGCGGTTCCTGTGGCCGGACCGAAACCGTCTTGCGGCGGGGCCGGACTGTCGGAGGCGCTGCGGGGACAGGCTGGGGGTCCGGCTGCACGACATGCGCCAGGTCGTCACGATAAGGATCAGAATTGGCACCGGAAGACGGCTTGGCCTCGCCGGTGATGGCGCGGTCAGCTTCGGTCGCGGCGACGGCGGCTTTCAGATGGGCAATGGAGTCGATGCGTCGACGATTACCTTCATTGGCCATCACGTCATCGGCCTGACGCAGCAGGCGCGACACTTCGGCATCCTCGGCACGCGGGTCAAGGGGACGGGTGCCCTGGCCCTCGGATGTCTCATCCCCGGGGTGCAGACGCACAACGCGGGAATTGACGCGCTTGCTGCGGCCCGAGGTCTTTGGCGGTGCAACCGGAGCTTCGGCCGGTTCGGCCACTGCTTCTTCCGGCAGCGGGTCCTCGGCCAACGCCTCGGTCAGCGAGGCGGTGACGGCGGGAGCCTCTTCCGGCAGTGCATCCGCAAGGGACGTGTCAAGGAAGGGGGCCTCGGCGGCGCCGTCGGGGGCAGAAGCCTCGACAGGCGCAACATCCTCGACCGAGTCCGGAACGGGCGCGGGGGCAATGTCGGCGGCCACAAGCGGAGTGTCGTCGACCGGTGCGCGCAGCAACGCATCAAGGCGGTTGAGCGCCTCGCGACCAAGGTCATCGGTCGTGTCATCGGCGACCGTGTCGTCGTCGGGAGAGACTGCAGTGGCTGCGGAGACTGCAGTGGCGTCGGCAACTGCAGCGGCGTCGGCAATCGGGTGGTCTTCGGCAACCGCTGCGGCGTCAGCAAAAGCGGCATCGGCAACTGCATCGGCAACAGCAGGGGCTTCGGCAATGGCTTCGGCAACGGCCTCGGCAGCTTCGGCAACTGGAGCGGCGTCAGCAATAGGGGCGTCGGCAACAGCGGTGTCGACGACAGCGGCTGCGGCTTCGGCTGGCGCGGCGACCGGCGACGCAAGGTCGGGGGCCGCAGCATCCTGCGCAATGTTCTCAACCTCGACTGGAGAGGCATCCTGATCCCAGGCCAACCCCTCTGTCGCATCAAAGTCATCGGAAGCGAGGGTAGGAGGCGGCACCGACCGACGGATGCGTGCCAGCTTGGCGACGACACCTTCGGGCATCTCGTCTTGCAGCGTGGGCTCTGGCGGCGGCACGGTCTCTTCGTCCCGCAGGATGCGGGATCTGATCCGGCGTTCAGGCTCGGCCACGGCGGGTCCCGGAGCCGTCGGAACCGGGGCAGGGGCTGCCGGGCGCGGACGCAGCCGGACGCCGTTCTCGCTCACGCGGGTGTCGACCAGGCGGGACACCTCACGCTCGGCGATGCGGTGGAGCATGGCTGCGTCTGGTTGCGGCGGTTCGGCCCCGAAGTAACGGTCTTCTGCAGTAAGGTCGCGGAAATACTCTGCAATCGCCTTCATCGTGTTGAAGGGATCGTCAAACCCTTCCAGCGTGCAGCTGAACGTGCCGTAAGACACCGTCAGAATTTTGCTTTCACTGGTCATGACCGGGTAACCTTTCGCCTTGTACGTCGCAACAGTCGGAGTCTCTCCGCCCTAATGCATGGACAGACCGGGGTAATTTGATGGATTGATTGTGGCCGGAGCCCAAGAATCCTGCCTTAATTGGATACAGTTTTGCATGAAACCTACGATTGTCCAGACAGCACACGGGATAACTCTTGCCGGAGGCGGCCCGTTCGGTCGGCGCGACCTGCGTTT
>JANPJZ010000290.1:0-3652 GCA_031425795.1 Rhodobacter sp.
CAACGGCACCTTGCGCTGGGTGCGCCCCCTGCAGTCGATCCTCTGCCTTCTGTCGGATGAGACCGGCGCCCATGTCGTGCCGCTGACCGTGGATGGGATTGTGGCTGGCAACACCACCGAAGGCCACCGCTTCATGGGCAACGGTCGCTTCACCGTCACCGGCTTTGACGACTACGCGGTCAAGCTGAAGCGCGCGCATGTCGTGCTCGACGCAGCCGAGCGTGAGGCAGCGATCTGGCAGGGGGCGCAGAACCTCGCCTTTGCTGCCGGTATGGAAGTGGTGCCCGATGCGGGGCTTCTGGCCGAGGTTGCCGGTCTGGTCGAATGGCCGGTCCCCCTGATGGGCCGGATCGGCGAGGCGTTCCTAGGCCTCCCGCCCGAGGTGCTGCAGACCTCGATGCGCGAGCACCAGAAGTTCTTTTCGGTGAAGAACCCCAGGACCGTCCGGATCGAGGGCTTTGTCACCGTTGCCAACATCGAGGCGGCAGACGGCGGCGCGGTGATCCTGAAGGGCAACCAGAAGGTGCTGTCCGCCCGCTTGTCGGACGCAAAGTTCTTCTGGGAGAATGACCTGCGCGTCGCCAAGTCCGGCATGGGCGAGTGGGCGGAAGGGCTGAAGTCGGTCACCTTCCAGGCCAAGCTTGGCTCCCAGGCCGAGCGGGTGGAGCGCATCGCAGCGCTGGCGCGGGAGATTGCGCCGCTCGTCGGGGCTGATGCCGATGACGCGGAATTGGCCGCGAAGATGGCGAAGCTGGACCTCCGGTCACAGATGGTCGGCGAGTTTCCCGAACTCCAGGGCGTAATGGGCCGCTACTACGCGTTGGAGGCCGGGGAGAAACCCTCGGTGGCCGACGCCGCGCGCGACCACTGGCGCCCGAAAGGCGAAAGCGACTCCGTCCCGACCGATCCCGTATCGGTCGCCGTGGCGCTGGCCGACAAGATCGACACGCTGACCGGGTTTTGGGCGATTGATGAGAAGCCGACGGGGAGCAAGGACCCCTACGCGCTGCGGCGGGCGGCGTTGGGGGTTATTCGGTTGGTGCTAGGGAATGGGGTGCGTTTTTCTCTCCTGCCAACGTTGAGAGGTAGGATCGAGCCCCAGAAAGCGCGCCCGTCTCTTTTGAAACTCGCTGGTCAATGGGACCGCGCTGTTGCCGTTGCGAAAGAGCGCGGCATTCCATCCGATATGGTTCTTGTTGCGCTGAGAAAAATGGAAGAAGCGGTTGAAGATGCAACAGCTGTTGTCTTTCCTGCCTCGTCCGCGCCAAGCATCCTGAGCCAAGAAGAGATTGACAAGCTGATCGACGAGCTATTCGACACGCCTGAGGCTGCCGACCTCCTCGCCTTCCTCCACGATCGCCTCAAGGTCACCCTCCGCGACCAGGGCGTCTCCCACGACATCATCGACGCCTGCCTCGCCATGCCCGGCAACGATGACCTCACCCTCCTCGTCAAACGGGCGGAGGCCCTGGCGGCGGTGATGAAAACCGAGGACGGCGCGAACCTGCTGCAAGGCTACAAGCGGGCCAACAACATCCTGAGCCAGGCCGAGGCCAAGGACGGTGTCGAATACTCCTTCGGCGCGGACCTCAAGTTTGCCGAAACCGACGAGGAACGCGCCCTCTTCGCCGCCCTCGACCGGGCCGAGGCGACGATCACCCCGGCGATGCAGGCCGAGGATTTCGCCACGGCGATGGCCGCGATGGCCGACCTGCGCAGCCCGATAGATGCCTTCTTCACCGCCGTGCAGGTGAACAGCGACAACCAGATCATCCGGCGCAATCGGCTTAACCTCCTCCACCGCATCCGCGCGATCTGTTCCGGCGTCGCCGATCTTTCGCGCATCGAGGGCTAGGATCGCCGAAGGATTCCTCGCTGGGCTAACATGTCACGCTTGTGTGACAGTGCAATCGGGGTATGCTGCGCCTGAACAACGGGTGCTGCAGTGCAGAAACACGATCCGATTCCGGAATTCGCGCAGGTCAGCCCTTCGGCTGCCATCGCCACGGCCACGCATGGCTGGCGGGCGAAATGCCTGCAGCGCCTTGTCCGGCTGGAGCTTCCGGTGCCGAAGTCCGTGGCCCTGCCTGCCGCAACCGTCCGCGCCATCGCCGCCGGGCATGGCCTTGATGCGGCGGGGGTTCTGGACCATTTCGGTGACGGCCCGCTGATTTCGGTGCGCCCCAGCCCCGCCAACCCCGACTGGGGCGGTCCGGCCACCATCCTCAACATCGGTCTGAACGCCAAGCGCCACGCCCGTCTGGCTGAAACGCATGGCGAGGCGGCGGCAGATGCGCTGTACCTGCGCTTCGTCCAGTCCTACGCGATCCACGTGGCAAGGCTTGATCCTGAAGAGTTCGACGGGTTGAAGCCCGGCCCCGGTGCCGTGCGGGAAGCCTTGCGCCAATATGAGGTGGAAACCGACGAAGCATTCCCGGAAGACCCCGCCGTGCAACTGTCCGAGGTGCTGCGCAGCATGGCCCGCGCATGGGAAGGGACCTCGGCCCGCCTCCTTCGCCAGGCCAAGGGCGCGCCGGAGCAGGCGGCGCTGGGCCTTGTGGTGCAGGAAATGGCGCAAGGCATCGGCGTCGGGACCTCTGGGTCCGGCGTGATCCAGTTCGTCGATCCGGTCACCGGCCAGCCGCAGATCACCGGGCGCTACCTTGGCCAAAGCCAGGGCCGTGATGCCCTGCGCACGACCGAGGCGCTATATCTGACGCGCGATCCGCGTGGCCCCTCGCTTGAGGAGGTCGCGCCGGACATCTTCGCCACACTGGTTGACCATGGCGCTACCTGCCGCGCCCGCCTGCGGGAAGAGATGCAGATCGAGTTCACCATCGAGGATGGCCGTCTTGCCGTGCTGGACGCGGTCAAGGTGCAGCGGTCCGGCCGGGCAAACCTGCGGATTGCCGTGGCCATGGCCGATGACGGGGTGATTCCGCGCGAAGAAGCGGTGATGCGGGTCGAACCCCGCGCCCTGTCCGAGCTTTTGCACCATCAGGTCGATCCCCGTGGCCCCCGTGACGTGTTCGCCCGCGGGATCGCGGCCTCTCCCGGCGCCGCGACCGGCAGGCTGGTGTTTTCCTCCTCTGCCGCGCAGGCCAGCGCCTCGCGCGGTGAGGCCTGCATTCTGGTCCGCCGCGAAACCTCGCCCGAAGACATCCGTGGCATGCATTCGGCCGCGGCGGTGCTGACCGAACGCGGCGGCATGACCAGCCACGCGGCGGTGATCGCGCGGGGGCTGGGCCTGCCTTGCGTGGTGGGCGCGTCCGAGCTGCGGCTGGATCCGCGCGACAAGAAGCTGACGGCAGCGGACGGGCGGGTTTTCAGCGAAGGCGACATGGTGACGCTGGACGGCTCCAAGGGCGAGGCGCTGGCCGGTGCCGCCGAAATGCTGCCGCCGGCGCTGGATGACAGCTTCCGCCGGCTTCTGTCCTGGGCGGACGAGCTGCGCGACATCGGCATCCGCGCCAACGCCGACACCCCCGCCGACGCCGAGACGGCTCGGAAGTTCGAGGCGCAGGGCATCGGCCTTTGCCGCACCGAACACATGTTCTTCGACGAAGACCGCCTGATCGTGATGCGCGAGATGATCTTCGCCGACACGCCGCAAGACCGGGCCGCAGCCCTTGCCCGCCTTCTGCCGATGCAG
>JANPJZ010000291.1:0-6745 GCA_031425795.1 Rhodobacter sp.
ATACTGACGCCGGACATCCGCGCTCCCCGTGCCAGGGACTGGGTGATGTCGGAGGGGTTGGCCTGGCCGTCGGTCGGCAGATATGCGGCCCCGACGAGGTCGTCGATGGTCATCAGGGGCCAAAGGTCCTGCGCCTCCTTCGGCGTCAAAAGGTGCATCTCCAGCCCGAAGCTGTGCGCCGTGGTGGCCTGGCGCTTCACTTCGGTCCAGCGTTCGGCGTTGCAGGCGAGGCGCAGGCCGCCGTTCATCTTCCAACCGGTTTGCAGGCCCGTCTCCGCCTCAAGCGTCTTGTAGAGGGCGACGGAGTGGCCGAGGAGTTGGGTGATGTTTGCGGAAGTGCGCAATTGGCCGACGAGGCCCGCCGCGTGAAAGGTGGTGCCGGAGGTGAGTTTCTTGCGCTCCAGAAGGACGGTGTCAGACCAGCCGAGCTTGCCCAGGTGGTAGGCGACCGAGGTGCCGACGATGCCGCCGCCGATGACGACGACGCGGGCAGTGGAGGGCAGTTCGGTCATGAGGATGTCCTGAAGGCTGTTAGGGCGGCGCGGTAGGTTGCCAGGTATTCCGCCGTGTAAGCGGCGTAGTCGAAATCTAGCCCGGAGTGGATTTCCTGCACCATGGACCACATCGCCTCACGCAGGGCGGCGGCTGCTTTCATCGCACGGTAGCGCCGCCAGAGGTCGGCATCAGGATCATGGCCGAAGTAGGTGGCGAGAAGACGACCTTCGGCCTTGGCATCAAGACCGTTGTTCGCTGAAAGCCCGCCAAGGTCGAAGAGAGGCGAGTTCCAGCCAGCGTAGTCCCAGTCGATCAGCCACATCCGGGTGCCGTCATGCAGGAAATTCGCGGGAAGCAGATCGTTGTGGCCGAAAACCAGATCGATGCGACCGACGGCGACTTCAAGCTCACCCGCCTCGGCCATGAGGGCCGGGAGCAAGGGCCGGTGGGGGGAGTGGCCCTCGGCCAGGGTTGCGGAGTAGTCGCGCAAGGTCTGGAAGACCCAGAAGGTCAAGGCGGGGCCACGCAGGTGACGGGGGATGTCATGGTGGGCACGTCGGACGAGGTCGAGGGCCTGATGGAGGAGGTCAGGCTCACGCAGGTCTTCAGGCGTCATGGTGCGCCCCTCGATGAAGTCGATCACCAGGGCGCCTGGCTCATGGTAGAGGACGGCGGGCGAGACGCCGGCAGCATGAGCGGCGCGGCTGGCGGCGAGTTCGTTGAAGCGCATTATCTGGTGGACGGGGATGTCATCGCCAATCCGCACCACCGCGCGGCGGTTGGCGTCAGTGACCAGAACGTTCAGATTGGTAATGCCACCGCCAAGGGGGACACCGGTCGCCTGCCCAGACCAGAGCGGCAGTTGCAGGGCGCGGGCGACCGGGTCGATCTGCTGCGTCACGGGCAGGCCCAGGGGCTGAGTGGCACGGGAACCATCCTTCGAGCGGCAAAACGCGGTTTGCACCTGCTAAAGCAGGATGGGTCAGGTCGGTTCACACTGTCAAAGGGAATGTGTCTGCAAGGGCTGGCAGGCCCGAAGCGCCTCGGCCAGTCGATCAGGGTCCAGCGGTTTGGCAACCACGTCGGCAAAGCCCTGGGCAAGGTAATCCCGCACCTGATGGGTCATGGCGTTGGCGGTGACTGCGATGGCGTGGGGCGCGGGAAGGCCCCGCTCGGCTGCCAAAGCGCGCAGGGCGGCAAGCGTGGAGAGACCGTCGCGGCCCGGCATGGCGATGTCCAGAAGCACGGCGGCAAAGGTGCCGGGCTCCCAACGGGCCAGAACCTCGTCACCGCTGCCGACGATCTCTGCAGAGACGCCAAGCGACCGCAGAAGGCTGGCAAGGATGATCCGGTTCGTGGCGTTGTCCTCGGCGGCAAGGACGGTCATGGGTGGCAAAGGCGGCGCGGGCGCAAGGGCGGGCGCCGCCGAGCCTTCCGCAAGGACCGGCATCTGGAGGACCACCCTTGCAGAGACGCCCTGCCCCGGCGCACCGGAGAGGCTGATGGTGCCCTGCATCAGCCGAGAAAGCCTGCGGACAATCGGGAGGCCAAGCCCGGTGCCACCGTAGCGGCGCGAAATGCCGGCCTGGCCTTGGGTGAAGTCTTCGAAGACACGCTCCATCTCGGCCTTGTCCATGCCAATTCCGGTGTCTGTCACTTCGATCACCAGATCGGTGGCGGAACCAGCATCGATCGTCACCGTCACCGTTCCGGCGTCGGTGAACTTGACGGCGTTGCCGACAAGGTTGTGGAGGATCTGGATGAACCGCTTTTCATCCCCAAGGCGCTGCATGTCGCGGGCCTGTCCGGTGCAAGAGAAGGTCAGACGGATGCCTTTTTCCATTGCGTGAAGCCGGTGAATCGCAGCGACACGGTTGAGCACGTTCGCCACGTCAAGCGGGCCAGGGTCAAGCTCAAGATGCCCGGCTTCGATCTTGGCAAGGTCGAGGATGTCGTTGATGACCGACAGCAGGTGCTCTCCGGAGTCGCGGATTACCTGCAGCATCTTTTGATGCGCGGGGTCCCGCAGTTCCTGATCAAGGACATTGACCATGCCCAAAACACCATTGAGCGGTGTGCGCATCTCGTGGCTCATGGTGGCGAGGAAATCGGACTTGGCGCGGTTTGCTGCTTCGGCAGCGGTCATGGCGGCACGCAACCGGTCTTCGCTTTCGACGGCGTCGGTGATGTCGGTCAGAGAGCAGAGGGCGGCCAGATCGGTACCGGGCGCGGACAGCCGGGCGGCGTTGACCGACAGGATGCGCCGGGTGCTGCCGGGCCACTGGATGGCCAGGCGCACGTCCTGCCGCACCGTCTGTCCAGCCAGCGCGCGCTGAAGCGGCAGATCTTCAATTGGCACGAAGTTGCCCGCAGGGTCGGTCACCGTCGCGGCGGCAAAAATCTGGCGCAGGTGATCAGGAGGGGCCACGGGGCGGCCCAGCACCGCTTCGGCCGCGGCATTGGCAAAGACAATGCGGCCAAGCCCGTCGACCGCAATGATCCCGGATACCGAGGTTTCCATGATCCGCGCCAGCGTGTCGCGTTCACGGGCGAGCGCCATTTCCAAGGCCTTGGCGGCGGAGATGTCGATGTTCACACCGGACGTGCGCACCACCCGACCCGAAACGTCCCACTCGATGGCCTGGGTGCGGGTCAACACCCAGACCCAGTGCCCTTGCCGATGCCGGACGCGAAGCTCGTGTTCGTAGGCCCATTCGCCCGCAGCATAGCGGCGCTCCTCATGCTCGATCAGCGCCTTGGCGTCATCAGGATGAACGATGGACAGCCATTCCTCTCGCGGCATCGGGTTCAGTTCAGCTGCACGGTAGCCAAGTATTTCCGCCCAGCGTTCGCTGACCAGCGTCAGCCCGCTGCGCAGATCATGCTCCCAGGTGCCGACGCGTGCGCCATCAATCAGCCGGACCAGCCGCTGTTCCGCTTCGACTCGAGCGGAGACATCGAGCATCACGCCGGAAATGCGCCGGGGCGAGCCGTCGCCGCGCCAGGCAACCACCCGGCCGCGGGTCAGAAGCCAGACCCAGCGACCGGTGCTGTGCCGCAAGCGACACACCATCTCGAAGTCATGCTCACCACGCTCGAACAGGGATCGGCGGATGTCCTGAAGGGCCGGAATGTCATCGTGGTGGACCAGCGCCATCAGATCCGGAAGGTCGGTCGTGTCATTCAGACCCAGCATGCTGCGCCAACGATCGTTCATGGCGCTGAGCCCGGTATCGTCGCCCCAATCCCAGACTGCGACCTCGCCCCCGTCAACCACTTGCTGCAGGCGTCGGTCAGCAAGACGACGGGCGGTGACATCTTCATAGACGCCTACCGTTTCGCGCGAGGGGGTCGCGCGTTCGCGTACCCAGATCAGCCGGCCATCGGCAAATGCGTCCTCTCCATCCCAGATTTCGGTCAGCGGGCGGTCGAGGCGCCGACCAAGCGAAAGGTCATCCCGTTCACCCTCCGGGCCGAAGATGCCGGCGTCGATGGCAGCACGCAGCAGATCATCGTAAAGCGCACCCACCTTGATATGGTCGGCGATTCCCGCGAAGACGCGGGTATATTGCGTGTTCCAGAGTACGAGGCGGTCATCGGCGTCCCAGATGGCAAAGCCGTCATCCAGCGCCTCGATCGCGTTGACCAAGCGGATGCGTGTGGCTTCCAAGGCAGCCTGCTCGGCACGAAGCGCGGCTTCCTTAGCGCGGATGTCGGTCACATCCTCGATCAGTGCCCAGACAAGGCGACGGCCGTTGGGATCGATGCTCATGAAGCCGCGCAGGACGGCGGGAAAACGCTCGCCATCGCCACGGCGAAGGGTCGCCTCGACCGGGCCATAGCGGCGCTGGGCCCGGAGGGAGTCAACTGCGGTTTCGATGACCCAAGCCGCGTCGGCGGGCAGTATCTGCTTCAGGTCCCGCTTGGGTCCGGTCTGGGGATCAATGCCGAAAACCTGTTTGAAGGCACGGTTGCCGTCCAGAAGCTCGCCCGTGTCATAGTCGTTAAGCAGGATCGGATGCGGACACATCTCGAAGAAGGCGGTGAACTGCCCTTCGCGGTACGAGGCCATTTCGCTGGTGGTCTGGGTCGCAGCAAGGTCGCGAATGACAGCGACGATCCCGGCATCTTCCCTGTCGAGATTAGGCGGCAGGAACGCTACAGAAACCTCGTACCAGTGCGGCGCGACCAGACTCGGGACGCCGACCCGTCGGGTGCGAGCGGCATGGCTGGCGGGTGGGTCTACCATAAGCTCAAGCAGAGCCGAGGCGAGCTGTTCAGGCAGTATCTCGGTGACGTGGCGACCCATGCCGGCCTGCACCAAGCTGGACAGCCACGGCAGGTTGTCGCTGTGACAGGCCGAAACGTGGCCGCCGGGGCAGATTTCAATCACAAGGTCAGGCAGGGCGCGCAGCGTGGCTTGCAGGTGGCTGCGGATGTCAGCCTCGGCCTGCGCGGCCTCGTTCCTCAGCAGGACCGACGAAAGTGCCCGCCCGACCGACGTCAGCAGAAACGTTTCGGACTCCCCCCAGACCCGCCCGGGGGTCTGGCTGTCAAAGCCGATGATGCCAAGCAACCGCTCGCCATCGCGCAGCGGCAACATGAAGGAGGAATGAACGCCGATCTCTTCAAGGAAAAGCCGCTCTGGCAGGTCCGGCGCCAGATCCGAACGGTTCGTGATCGCGACAGCAAGGCCCGCGTTGAATGAGGCGTGCCAAGTGGGGTGATCAGCCGGACTGAGCGCCTGCATCCGGTCTTTAAGCGCAGGCACGCCTGGGGCGACCCATTCATGGCTGTTGCGATGAAGACCCGTCGGCACGGTACGAAACAAAAACGCGCGGTCGAGGCCACAGGCGTTTCCAAGGCGGGCGAGAGCATCATCGAGTGCAGGTTCAATGCCCGCGGGTCCGGGATCGAGCAACCGGTTCATCAGGTCGATGACGAGAAGCTCGATCCGCGCGGGGCTGGCGATTGCGGGATCAAGCTGGGCCGTCTTTCCCATCGGGTCCCCATGGCTGCACATTGCGATAGACTATCCGCCAGAAACCCGGCCCCCGCAACCCTTGCGCGACAGGATTGCGGGCCACAGGCCGAAGGGTTGCATGGGAAAGTCCGGATGCGACCAGCGCCCGGCAGCCAAGCGAAGCGCTGCAGGCCAGGTGGACCCTTTGGCAACGGTCCGATCAGGGTCGGCCGCACAGGTCGTCAGGTGCTTGCGAGCCTGTCACGAAGCAGCCGACGCAGGATCTTGCCCGAGGCGGATTTCGGGACTGCGTCGATGAATGTGATCTCTGCCGGCAGCTTGTAGCTGGCAAGCCGCGGTCGGAGGGCCTGCAGGATCGCCTCGGCCGTGATGTCGCTGCCGGGCTGGCGCACGATGAAGGCCATGGGGCGTTCACCGGCCTCATCATCTGGCACACCGATCACGGCGGCATCGGCAACACCGGGCAGAGCAAGGAGTTCGCCCTCCACCTCGGCCGGAGCGACCTGGAAGCCCTTGACCTTGATCAGTTCCTTCAGCCGGTCACGGATGTAGAGGTAGCCATCAGCATCGACGACACCAAGATCGCCTGTCCGCAGCCAGCCGTCCTGGATCATCGCCGCTGTCGCCTCGGGGCGGTTGTGATAGCCGATCATCACCTGCGGGCCTTTGACCCAGACCTCGCCCTCCTCACCTGCCGCGCAGTCGGCGCCGGTTGAGGGATCGACGATGCGGGTCACCGTGTTTGGCGCGCTGACCCCCACGGCGCCGGCCCGGGGCGCGCGGTGCGGGACGACATGGGTCAAGGGGCTCAGCTCCGTCATCCCGTAGCCCTGGATCACCGCGCAGCCCAGCCGCTGGCCGACCGCGCCTGCCACATCGGCACCAAGCGGCGCTGCGGCAGAAAGGATGAAGGTGAGCGGCGAGAGATCAAACTGGTCGACCATCGGGTGCTTTGCCAAGGCGATGGCGACCGGCGGCGCGATGAACAGCTTTTGCACGCGGTGCTGCTGGATATGGCCAAGAAACGCCTCGAGATCGAAGCGCGGCATCGTGACGAGCGCGGCCCCCCGGGCGAGAAACGTATTCATCAGCACGTTCATGCCGTAGATGTGGAAGAAGGGCAGGAAGGCGACAGTCGTCTCGCCCGGATGGACGTCCAGAAGCGGCAGAGACTGGTCGACGTTGATCACCATGTTGCGGTGGCTGAGCATGACGCCCTTCGGCAGCCCCGTCGTCCCCGAGGAATAGGGCAGCGCCAGCACGTGG
>JANPJZ010000292.1:0-2548 GCA_031425795.1 Rhodobacter sp.
ACAGATTAAGAGAGGCTATCCGGAGCAGAATCCCTTGCAATCACGCTGCAACCGGTCGGGCACCAACATGATTATTCCTGACGGCCGCCATGTTATCGTGCCCCACATCATCGGTGTTTCGCAGCCGGCGTAACATCATGCCGATTGCGGCCGCCTTCAGAGGCTATACGGGAATGAATCACGCTGCCAGCCCAGCAATTGCAGCGTTTGATGCCGGGCACGAATCGTCCGGTGCGGTCTCCCTGGCGAGCCGGCGGAGCACGAGTCTCACGTGAGATATGTAGATTTGAGACTCGCTCGACGCGTACGTCCGCTCATAATCTTTCGCATGCCGGCGGTGATGGGCGAGCCACCCGAACGTCCGTTCCACCACCCACCGCTTCCGGATCGGGACGAACCCGACGGCCCCGGCGGGGCGGCTCACGACCCGTATCTCATACCATTTGCTGGCCGAGACGTGGTCGTACAACATCTGCCGATGGTACGCCCCATCGACGTAGATCACCGCGAGTCGGGGTTGGTCGAATCGGGTCACCTGGCGGAGCAGCCCGACGGCCCCGGCGGCGTCCGACGCGCTGGCCGCGGTGACGAGGACGGCGATCAGCAGGCCGAGGGTATCGACCAGGGCGTGCCGCTTGCGGCCCGTGGTCATCTTCCCGCCGTCGTACCCCCGCCGTCCGCCGGTCGGGGCCGCCTTGGTGGTCTGGCTGTCGAGGACCCCGGCCGACGGCCGGGGGTCCCGCCCGGCCCGCTCCCGGACGGCCTCGCGGAGGATGTCGTTGACCCGCCGCCAGGTGCCGTCCCGCATCCACTTGGTGTAGTGGTACGAGACGGATGTGTACGGGGGGAAGTCGTGGGGCAGGTCGGCCCACGTACAGCCGTTGGCGCTGATGTAGAAGATGGCGTCGATGATGTCCTTGAGGTGGTGCCGCTGCCGCCGGCCTCGGCCGATGTTCGGCGGGAACATGGGTTCCAGTAGGACCCACTGGTCGTGCGTGAGGTCACTGCTATACGCCTTGCGAGGCGGATTCGTGCCGGCCATGAACGACTCCGAAGTGCCTGTGGGATGTCATTTTATGGAATTCTGAATTGCCGTATAGCCTCTGAGGAGTCTGTGGGTACAGGTGGGCCAGTTTCTTGCGGGCGTCGGCCACCCGGAAGGTCCAATTGATCTTGGCCTCGGCCCCGTTCCGGGCGGCGACCCACTCCTTCACCTCCGTGGCCAACTCCTCCCGGGTCGGGATCCGCCGGTCGAGGCACTGCCGGGCCAGGACGCTCAACTCGCACTCGGCCATGTCCAGCCAACTGGCGTGCTTCGGGGTGTAGTGGAACTCCAGCTTCCGCCGCAGCCGCCACGCCTCGTCCGGCGGGAAGGCGGCGAACAGCGACCCGAAGGCGTGGGTGCTCAGGTTGTCCAGGACCACCCGGATCACGTCCGCCTGCGGGTACAGGTCGTCGCACAGGGACTTCATCTGGGCCGCGAAGTCGGCCGCCGTCCGCCTCTCGGTCACCGTCACCTGCCGCTTCCCGGCGAGCGGCTCGACGACCACGAACAGGTTGGCCGTCCCGTGCCGGACGTGCTCGTAGTCCTCCTTCCCCGGCACCCCCGGGGCCGGCGGGACGGGCGGGGTCACGTCGCCCCGGAGTTCCTTCCCCGCCTCGTCGAAGCACACCACCGGCCGCCTCGGGTCGTGCGGCTCGGCGTACAACTCGAGCACGTCCTCCATCGCGTGGACGAATGCCCCGTCTACCCCCTTGGGCAGGCACCAACTCTTCTTCTGCCACGGCTTGAGAGCGCTTTTTTGAGGACCCGCAGGATGGTGTCCTCGGACACCGACGCGACGACCTCCAACTCGACCAGTCGGTTGGCCAGCAGGCGGGCCGTCCACCGGGCCGCCCCGTCCGGGGTCGGGCTGCACGCCAGGGCGACGACCACCGCCTCGGCCTTCCCGTCCAGGAGCGGTGCCGCCCCCGGCCGGGGCTTCTCGGTCAGGGCCGGGTCGAGCCCGCCGGCCGCGAACCGGCGGCGGACGTTGGCCACCGTCCCGACCGACACCCCGAGGTCGTCGGCGATGTCGGCGTCGGTATCCCGGGCGTCGGCCCGGAGGAGGATGTGGACCCGGTTCCGCTCCCGCCGGGTGAGCGGCCCCCGGTCCCGTTCGTCGAGGGCCGCGCGCTGGTCGTCGGTGAGGGCCACCACATGCTTCTTCCGCATCCCCGCCTCCTGGCTCGCATGAGCTCAGGATAGCGACGGAACCGCGAATCTCCTCAGCGGTGAGGCACTAGTCGTGTGCGAGGTGACGGACGGCCCTCGGGTGGGGTTCAAGGCGGTGGACGTTCCGAGCGTCGAAGGGTTCAGCGAGTACCTGACGATCGAGGAACGGTTCCTCGCCATCCGGGAGGGCACATACTATCTCCCGGTACGTCTGATCGCACGCGACCCCCGGTACGGCACGGCGCTCGTCCAACTGCCCGTGGAAGCCGACTCGGGAGCGAACCGGGTCTGGGTCTCGAAAGCCGCTCTGAGTAACGCCCCGGACGAGGTGGT
>JANPJZ010000293.1:0-5060 GCA_031425795.1 Rhodobacter sp.
CCGAGTTGGCGTTTGGGGCTTTCAGGGCGGCGGCAGCGCAGCCCCGGAACCTCCCCACGAGGGGTGCGCCACGACTGAGGCGGTGGATCAGCGCCTAAACCGTTCCAGCGACTGCACGGTCAGTCCGGCGAGAAGGCCCCAGAAGGCGGCTCCGATCCCGAAGGCGGTGACGCCGCTTGCGCTGACGGCAAGGGTCAGGGTCGCGGCGAAGCGTTGCTCGGGCACGGCGAAGGCCCCTGCAAGCGCGCCCATCATCGGCGACAGGAGGGCGAGGCCGACCAGCGCCACCATCACTTCGGGTGGCAGGGCGGCCAGAAGCACGATGATCAGGGGGGCAAGGAGCCCCAGCGTCACCCAGAACCCGGCATAGGCGAGGCCGACTTTCCAGCGCTGTGCCCGGTCGGGGTGGACATCGTCGCCAAGGCAGATCGCCGCCGTGATGGCCGCCATGTTGACCATGTGCGCACCGACAAAGGCGCTTGCGGCGGACAAGGCCCCGGTCACCATCAGGGCGGGGCGGACGGGCGGTTCATACCCGGCGGCCCGCAAGACGGCGAAGCCCGGCAGGTTCTGCGAGGCCATGGTGACGAGGTAGATCGGCACGCCCAGGCCAAGCAGCACGGCCAGGTCGAAGTCCGGCACAATGAGGGTGAACGCGGGCAGGGGCAGCCTGAGGTCGGGCAGGCTTGCGGCCCCTGTCCCGAAGGCGAGCCCGAGCCCGAGGCCCAAAGCCGCCAGCACTGCGACAGCCGGGCTTGCAAGCCGCACGAGGACGAAGACCGCAACCATCGGCAGGATCAACGCCGGTGCCGCAGGAAGTGTCAGCGCACCCTTCAGGCAGAAGGGTAGGAGCACTCCTGCCAGCATCGCCGCCGCCACCCCGTCGGGGATCAGGTCGACCAGCCGCCCGAGGGGTTTGATTGCCCCGGTCAGGACCATCAGCACCCCGGCCAGAAGGAAAGCGCCAACCGCCTCGGCCATTGTGGTGCCGCTGGTGGCGGCAATCAGCGCGGCCCCCGGCGTGGACCAGGCCAGGACAACGGGGATGCGCGTGCCCCAGGACAAGGCTGCAGATCCAACCGCCTTGGCCAGCGACACCGCCAGAAGCCAGCTTGCCGTCTGCGCTGGCGTCGCCCCCAGTGCCGCAGCCGCCGACAGGACCAGCGCCACGGTCGAGCCGAAGCCGACTAGCGAGGCCACCAGCGCCGCCGATATCACCGAAAAGCGCATGAAGCCTCCGTCACGTGGGGGGCGACTATCGCAGGGCTGGGGCGATCTTCAAGGGGGAGGAGGCGGCGGTGCCAGGGAGGAGGATTGGCACCGCCGCGGGATCAGGAGACCCAAGGGAGGAGGAGAGGGTCGCCCAAAGCCGGTGGACCTTGCGGCCCGGAAAGGTGGTGCGGCGGTGCCAGGGAGGAGGTTGGCACCGCCGCGGGATCAGGAGACCCAAGGGAGGAGGAGAGGGTCGCCCAAAGCCGGTGGACCTTGCGGCCCGAAAGGGTGGTGCGGCGATGCCAGGGAGGAGGTTGGCACCGCCGCGGGATCAGACGACCCAAGGGAGGAGGAGAGGGTCGCCCAAACTGTTGGGGCCGTGGCCCCGTTGCAAAATTGCGGCAGTGCCAGGGAGGAGGATTGACACTGCCGCCGATCGCGAAGGCCCTCGGGAGGAGGTGAGGACCTCACGAAAACTCAATTGCCGTAGGCGGCCTCGCGGGCGATGTCGGGGATCGACATGCGGGAGATGCCCAGGTCTGCCAGCTCGCGGTCGGTCAGGGCGACCAGTTCCGCCACCGTGCGGCTGTAGGTCCGGCGCTGCTGCAAAGCGACCAAAGTGTTGTCCTTGAGGACAGCGAGGGTGCTGAACAGGCCTTTGCGGCCGATGCGGGTTGTGTTCACGTATGCCATGTCTCTCAAGCCTCTCGAATGTCGCCAGCACCGTTCTGTCGTGCTGTTAGGGGTAACATGGGGCACTTGCTGCAACTGCACAATAGCCCCTGTTCGCAATGCTGCCATGCAGCATCCGCATGGCTTTGGTCACAGAATTGTCATGGTTTGTCAGCCGCTTCGCTGGAATTTTGAGCGTTTGGTCAACAACCCTTGCCTCTCTGCGCAAAGATCACGACGTTAGGGTAAATCTTGTGCATTGGAGGAAACGATGACGGTGGATCGGGATGGCGTGATGCGGGTTCTGGCCGGGGTGGCGCATCCTGGCGGAGGGGACCTTGTGGGCCGCGATCTGATTCGCGCCCTGTCGGTCGAGGGGGGTGCGGTGCGCTTCGTCATCGAGGCGGCAACGCCGGAGGAGGCGCGGGCGCTGGGGTCGGCGCAGGCCGAGGCGGAGGCGAAGGTGCGGGCCTTGCCGGGGGTGACCTCGGTGCAGGTGGTGATGACGGCGCATGGGCCGGCGGCCAAGCCGCCCAGCCTGAAGATCGGCCAACATCCGACCCCGCAACAGGGCGGGCCGCAGCGGATCTCGGGGATCGACCGGATCATCGCGATTGCCAGCGGCAAGGGCGGGGTGGGCAAGTCGACTGTGGCCTCGAACCTTGCGGTCGCCCTGGCGCGGCAGGGGCGGCGCGTGGGTCTGTTGGACGCCGACATCTACGGACCGAGCCAGCCGAAGATGATGGGTGTGTCGAAGCGGCCCGCGTCTCCGGATGGCAAGATCATCGAGCCGCTGGTGGCACATGGGGTCACGATGATGTCGATCGGGCTGATGCTGAAGGAGGATGAGGCGGTCGTCTGGCGCGGGCCGATGATCATGGGGGCGTTGCAGCAGCTTTTGGGGCAGGTGGCCTGGGGCAAGCTGGACGTGCTGATCGTCGACCTGCCGCCGGGGACGGGGGATATCCAGCTGACGCTCTGCCAGCGGACGCATCTGACCGGGGCGATTGTCGTCAGCACGCCGCAGGACGTGGCGCTGCTGGATGCGCGCAAGGCGCTGGACATGTTCTCGAAGCTGAAGACCCCGGTGCTGGGGCTGGTGGAGAACATGTCGACCTACATCTGCCCGAACTGCGGGCATGAGGCGCATATATTCGGGCACGGAGGCGTTGCAGCCGAGGCGCGGAAGCTGGATCTGCCGTTCCTGGGAGAACTGCCGCTGGCGCTGGACGTGCGGGTCGCGGGCGACGCGGGCACGCCGATTGCGGCGACGGACGGGCCCTTGGCTGCACCCTATGCCGCCCTTGCGAAACGTCTGATCGCGGGCGGGATGGCGTAAACCCGGACTCAGGCAAGAAGTGGCGCATCTGGCGAAGGAGGAACATTCAGGGTTGCCAAATACCGACTGGTTGGTATGTTTGTTGCAACGAAACCTGAGTCGGAGGATCAGATGCGCCAGGTTCATGCAGCGGTTTTCCAGTCGCTCGACGGGGTGATGCAGGCCCCCGGCGGGCCGACGGAGGACCCGACCGGTGGTTTCACCCACGGCGGCTGGACCATGCCGCATGAGGGCCCGGAGACGGACGCCGCGCTGGGGGGTGTGTTCGAGACCGAGTACGACCTGCTTCTCGGGCGCAGGACCTACGACATCTTCGCTGGATACTGGCCCTTTGTGGACCCGGCCAACCCGGTCCACGGTGCCTTCGAGAAGGCGGCGAAATATGTGCTCACAAGAGGTTCGCAGCCGCTGGACTGGCAGAACAGTCACCGGCTGGCTGACCTTGAGGCGGTTCAAGCGCTGAAGGCGACGAAGGGGCCGGACCTGTTCGTATGGGGAAGCTCCACCCTGATCCCGCAGCTGCTGGCGGCGTGGCTTCTCGACCGGCTGATGGTGCTGACCTATCCGGTCACGCTTGGCCGCGGCAAACGCCTGTTCGGCGAGGGCACGCCCGCGCTGGGGATGAAGATGTTCGGCGGCGAGGTGTCGGCCAGCGGCGTGGTCATCGCGAATTACGAGCTGGCGGGCGAAGTAGAGATCGGCACCCGCCCCGGCCCGGAGCCAAGCGCCGCCGAACAGGCGCGGCAGGCCCGAATTGCACAAGACGACACCTGGTAAAATAGGAGGAGACCCCATGACCCATTCCATCCGCACTGTCCTGTGGTTCAGCGAGCGAGGCCGCGAGGCTGCCGATTTTTACTGCAGTCTGATTCCGAACAGCGCAGTCACAAGCGTCTTTGCCAGCGACAATGGCGGGCCGGACGGGAAAATGCATTTCGAGGTGATCGATTTCACCTTGAACGGCGTGCCGTATCAGCTTCTGCAAGCCGGCCCGATGTTTCCCCTGTCCGAATGCGTGTCGGTGATGATCGAGACACCCGACCAGGCCGAGACGGACCGGCTTTGGGACGCGCTGGTCGAAGGCGGTGGCAGCCATGGCCCCTGTGGCTGGCTGAAGGACCGCTACGGCCTGTCGTGGCAGGTGATTCCAGAGGCGGCGTCGCGGCTGATGGCCTCGGGCGATCGGGCCCGCGCAGAACGTGCGCTGCAGGCCGTCATGCAGATGGGCAAGATCGACCTTGCCGCTGTCGAAGCGGCTGCAGCTTAGCCCCACCCAAGCCGACCCAACCAACAAGGAGAGTTCCCATGCCAGAAGACATTCCCCACGACCAGCGCTACCGCCCTGACGACCGCATCATGCAGGGCGTGATCCCCTATCTAGGCCTTGCCGGTCGCTGTGGCGAGGCGGCGGACTTCTTCATCAAGGCCTTCGGCGCAGAGGACATCGGGCGAATGCCGATGCCCGACGCGCCGGGCAAGTTCATGCATCTTCAGCTAAAGATTAACGGCGGCGCGCTGATGCTGACCGACCATGGCATGTCCAGTATTGAAGCGGGAGAGGTGCCGATGGCGCATGGCCACCTGCAACTCATCGTCCCGGATGCGCAGGTCTGGTGGGACCGGGCGGTCGCGGCGGGCTGCACGGTGGTCGCCCCCTTGGAGCGTCAGTTCTGGGGCGATACCTGGGGCTTGCTGACCGATCCCTTCGGCCTCAACTGGGCGGTGTTGACACCCGATCCTGCGCTCTGGGACAAGGGCGCATGAGAAAGCCGATGCTCCTTTGACGGTAGTCACCCGCGTTCCAAGGGGCGAGGCGCGCGCGCGGCTGATCGAGGCC
>JANPJZ010000294.1:0-9522 GCA_031425795.1 Rhodobacter sp.
GCCGAAGCGAAGGGGAAAGAGCCGGGCGGCGAGATCTTCATTCACGGCGGCCCGACCGGCCCGATCCGCCAGCGGGACTGGACATGGGGTTGCGTCGCAGTCAGCGACCGCGAGATGGAAGTGATCTATTCGATGATCAAACCGGGAACCCCGATCTACCTCATGCCGTGACCGGCTGCCGGGACAGGTGACACCCGATCAAGCCCCCGTCACCATCGTCCACCAGATCTTGCCGTTCGGTTCCTGAAACCAGGCAAAGCCGATCAACCTTGCCGTCGGGTCCATGATGACTGCGCGGGTGTCGGGCTGGGCCATCCAGGTGGACAAAGTCTCAAGCTCGGTCTCGTATGTTTCCGAGATCAGTTCGCCCACCAACCGGCCGGTAAAGCCGCTGCGTTGCACCCGAAGCAGAGGAGAAGACCCGTCCGACCCGAAGTGCCAGGGCCGGTTTTGAACCGACATGTCGCGGGCATGTGTCGCGGCGGCTGCGGTCAGGCTGGCGTCAAAGCTGAGTGGGGTCAGCGACCGCGCGCCCCGTAGCGTGTTGACGGCATCAAGCAGACGGAACGACACCACACGTTCGTCGCCGGGGTTGATCTTGTAGACACGTGGCAGGGGCCGACCATCACCGCCGACCGTCGGGGCCGGCGGGGCGCAGGCGGCAAGCGCCAGGCCCGCAGTTGCCAGCAAGAAAATCCGTCTTTCCATCGCGTCCACCAATCCATGCCGCAAAGCGCGGCGTCCCGCCTCTCCATAGCGAAACCTTGCGGGAGGTTCAAATGGGACTCTGCATCCGGCGACAGCTAACGTCTGTTTGATTTGCTGCGCCCGAAAGAAAGCGATATAGGCCTCCACGAAGAGACATATGCAGGAGTGTTCCATGGCCAACGATCCGATCAGTCGGCGGGCTTTGCTGGGTGGCGCGGTCGGAATGGCCGGTCTTGCGGCCATGCCGGCCCTTGCACAGGACGGCAGCACCGAATTTCAGGCCCCGGTGTCCAGTAGCGTTCGCAACAATGCGTCCAGCTTCCGGATGCTGCAGTGGCAGGACTATTTCGACAACACGCGGGGCGGGGCCATCCTCGTCGACATCACGTCGCGCGCGCTCCACTACTGGTCCGAGGATCAGTCGATCTATCGGCTTTACCCAACCTCGGTGCCGCTGTCCGAGCAACTGACCCGCCGTGGCCGGACTGAAGTGGTTCAGAAGGTGGTCAATCCAACCTGGCGTCCGACGGCTTCGATGAAGGAACGCAACCCGGAGTGGCCGGACGTGGTGGAAGGCGGCGCTAAGGACAACCCGCTCGGGACCCGTGCGCTGTATCTGTCCTGGACCTACTACCGCATCCACGGCACCCACGACACGCGCAAGATCGGCCGCAAATCGTCGAACGGCTGCGTGGGCTTGTATAACGAGCATATCGAAGAACTGTTCGAGATGGCCAAGGTCGGCACCCAGGTGATCCTGATCTGACGCTTCTTCCGGCTTGCGGACTGGAGGGTGTCCGCCCTCCAGATTTCCTTGAGTATCTGCAAAATGATCGGCCGCAGCTTTGGGTCATGCTGCGGGCTGATCATGGTTGACGCCTGGTGAAGCGTTCCTGCAAGCCCTTGTTATGTTTGGAAGGAAAAGAATGTCCCTGCCCGGGACATCACTCCAGCCGGGGCAGCCAGCCAGTCAGGTTTTCCTCGATCACGGCGACCAGCGCCTCGATATGGGCCGCGTCGTCGTTCAGGCAGGGGATGTAGGTGAAGGTCTCGCCGCCGGCATGTTCAAACGCCTCCCGGATCTCTCCGTTGATCTCTTCCAGGGTCTCGATACAGTCGGCTGAAAAGGCCGGGGCCATCACCGCGATGTGCTTCTTCCCGGCCTTGGCCAGCTCGGCCACATGTTCCACGGTATAGGGCTTCAGCCATTCCTCAGGCCCGAAGACCGACTGGAAGGTCGTGTCGATCGACCCCTTCTGCCAGCCCAGCCGCTCCCGCAAGAGGCGCGAGGTTTTCTGGCACTGGCAATGGTAGGGGTCCCCCTCCATCAGATAGCGCTGCGGCATGCCGTGGTAGCTGGCAACCAGCACGTCGGGGGTGTGGTCCAGCTTGGCATAGGCCGCCGTCACCGATTGGGCGAGGGCGTCGATATAGGCGGGATGCTCAAAATACTCCGGCACGGTCCGCACGGCGGGCTGGCGCTTTTCCTTCATCAGGGCTCGAAAGAACTGGTCGTTCGCGGTGGCCGAGGTGGCGCCGGCGTAATGCGGGTAAAGCGGGAAGAACAGGATCTTCTCGCATCCAGCCGCCACCATGGCGCGCACCTTCGAATCAGTAGATGGGTTGCCGTAGCGCATGCAGTAATCGACCATGATCTCGGCGCCGTGGCGGTCGGCAACGGACTTGGCGATGGCAGCGGTCTGGGCCTTGGTGATCGTGAGGAGCGGGCTTTCGTTCAGATCGTGATTCCAGATCAGCTTGTAGTTCGCCCCCGAAGAAAACGGTCGCTTCGTCAGGATCACCAGCTGCAACAAGGGCTGCCACAGCCAGCGCGAGTAATCCACCACCCGCTTGTCGGACAGAAACTCGTTCAGGTAACGGCGCATCGACCAGTAGTCGTAGTTGTCTGGCGTGCCGAGATTGGCCAGGAGCACACCGATCTTGGCCTTGCGGACGGGCGGGTGGCTGGCGGGGGCGTGGGCAAGCCGCCCCTGCCCCGGGTTCACCTGTCGGTCCGCCACTTCAATGGGCTTTGCATCCAGCATGGCAAGTCTTTCCGAAATATCCATTGCGGGGACATATAGGCTGTGGCGGTCGGGTCAACCGCCCTTGGGCAAAGGTTCTTCCGGAACGCCCAGCGCATCAGACAGCCGCTGCCGCGCAGAGCCGGGGCGGAGCGGGGTCTGCTGGCTCTCATGCGGGGCCCAGCCGGTGAGGAAGACCAGGTCGAAGGTGGCGACCAGACGGCCATTCGCCGAGAAGTTCGCGCGGTAGATGGCCTCGGCCATGGCCAGTACAGCGCGGCGGGTGAAGCGGCGCAGGCGGGCGGCGAGGGCGTTGGTCTCGCCCATCGCCCGAAGGTCGACGCAGAGGGTGGCGAAATCCGGATAATGCACCGTCTGGGTGAAGCTGTCGGCCACCGGAAGCGCAAAGCCGGCCCGCTGCATCAGCGCGCCAAGATCCCGGATCTCGGCCATCGGGAGGACGCGGGGCGAGAGGCCACCAGTAACCGTGGCCTCAGCCTCGGCCAGGCAGGAACGGAGTTCGTGCAGCGTGCGTCCGCCGAGAAGAACGCCGATGAAGAGGCCATCCGGACGCAAGGCGCGGCGGCACTGCACCAGCTGGCCGAGCGGGTCATTGGCCCAGTGAAGGCCCATGCCGTGCAGTATGAGGTCATGTGCGCCTGGTTCGAGCGCAAGCACGTCTGAGTCGTCCACCAGCCTCGCGTCGGCGGCAAGTCCGCCCCACAAGTCAGGGAAACCGGTGACAATAGCGGGTGCCGTAAAGGTTCTGTTAACCTCGGCAAGTCTTTCCTGAAGATCAGAGATCGCGGCGCGATGCAGGAACAGCGCTCCGTCATGGCCGGCCAGTCGGTGGGCGCGGGCGCGGTGGGCCAGAAGCGCGGGCCGATCGGACAGAGGTGGCGGCATTGTCATGGCCGGGAGAGTAGGGGGACAGAATGGGAATGCAAGGCGCGCTCCATGTGCTTTACCCTCCGCAATGCATCAGTTGCGGGGCGCATGTCATCTCGGACTTCGGGCTGTGCGGCGACTGCTGGCGGCAAACGCCGTTCATTGCGGGGCTGGTCTGTGACCAGTGCGGCGTTCCGCTGCCGGGCACCGATTCCGGCGAGCGCGTGATCTGCGATGACTGCATCGCCATTGCGCGACCCTGGGGACAGGGACGGGCGGCGCTGCTGTACCGGGACAATGCGCGGTCGCTCGTGCTGGCGCTGAAACATGGAGACCGGATGGACCTGGCCCGCCCGGCGGCGGTCTGGCTGGCAAAAGTCGCGAGGCCGCTGTTGCAGCCCGGGGTCTTGGTGGTCCCGGTGCCGCTCCACTGGTTCCGTCTGTTCCGGCGCAGGTACAATCAGGCGGCGCTGCTGTCCAAGACCCTTGCCCGGGGCGCGGGGCTTGACCACTGCCCGGATGCGCTGATCCGCCACAGGCCCACCGGCACACAAGAGGGGCGGACGCGCGATGCCCGCTTTGCCAATCTGGTTGACGCGTTCTCTGTGCCAAACCGCCATCGTACGCTGATCGAGGACAGGGATATTCTGCTGGTCGACGATGTCATGACGTCGGGCGCCACCTTTTCGGCAGCGACCGAGGCGGTTTTTTCGGCTGGTGCGCGCTCGGTCAACGTCTTGGCGCTGGCGCGCGTTGCGAAAGACGCCTGAACCCTTATAGTCATGGCGCAAAAGAGGTTTATCCATGCGCCCTGTCGAAATCTACACCACCCCGATCTGCCCTTACTGCCACGCGGCCAAGCGCCTTCTGGACAAAAAGGGTGTGACCTACACCGAAATTGACGTCAGCCGTGACCCTGGCCTGCGGGCCGCAATGATGCAGCGGGCCGCGGGCCGCCGATCCGTACCGCAGATCTTCATCGGCAACACCCATGTCGGCGGATCCGATGACCTGCACGCACTGGACCACGCCGGCAAGCTTGACCCGCTGTTGGCCGACTGATGCGGGCCGCGCTGGTTCAGCTTAACGTCACCGACGAGCCGACGGCCAACCTGGCCGTGACGGTGGGGTTCGTGCGCAAGGCGGCAGCGGCGGGGGCAGGATTTGTCCTGACGCCCGAGCTGACGAATGGGCTGTCCTCCAGTCGCGCGCATCAGCGCAACGCATTCAAGGCGGAAGAGGATGACCCAACGCTTTCCACCCTGCGGGATGAGGCGAAGGCGGCTGGGATCTGGCTGCTGATCGGCTCGCTTGGTGTGCTCACACAGGACGCGGACGGCCGCTTTGCCAACCGGTCGTTCCTGATCGGGCCGGATGGGGCGATAGTCGCGCGCTATGACAAGATCCACATGTTCGACGTGAACGTGTCGGAAACCGAGGTATACCGCGAGAGTGAGGGCTATCGGCCGGGTGCCAGCGCAGTGCTGGCCGACACTGCCTTCGGGCGGGTTGGGATGACGGTGTGTTATGATCTGCGGTTCCCGGCGCTGTACCGTCGGCTGGCGCAGGCGGGGGCGCAGATCCTCACCGTTCCGGCAGCTTTCAACCACATCACCGGCGCTGCACATTGGGAGGTGCTGTTGCGCGCGCGGGCAATCGAGACCGGGTGCTTCGTGCTGGCCCCGGCGCAGACCGGGTTCCACGCCGAAAGCCACGGCAAGGGCCGGCGGACGCATGGCCACTCGCTTGCGGTTGCCCCTTGGGGCGAGGTGTTGGCGGATGCCGGGGTCGAGCCCGGGGTGACGCTGGTGGACCTTGATCTGGACCAGGTGGAACGGGCGCGGCATCGGGTGCCGTCGCTGCATCACGACCGCGGTTTCGACGGGCCATGAGTCAGGAAAAGACCCCCGAGCGGACCGATGACATCGCCGTGGCCCTGTTCGGCGAGTTGTTCATGGCTGACCAGCTGGCGCGCAACCGCATCTCGCGCGTGCTGCCCAAGGGGATGGAGCTTTCGCATTTTTCGGTCCTGAACCACCTGGCGCGGATCAATGACGAACGCACCCCCGCCCAGTTGGCAAAGTCGTTTCACGTTACGCGGGGGGCGATGACGAACACGCTGGGGCGGCTGGAATGGGCCGGACACATCCACATCCGCCCCGATTGGGAGGATGCGCGACAGAAATTCGTGGCGATCAGCCCCTCGGGCCGGGCTGCGCGGGATTCAGCGGTCGCCGCGGTGGTGCCGCTGATCGCCGAGGTGGTGCAGTCTCTCGGCGGAGACCGGGTCAGGGCGCTGCTTCCAGTCTTGCGAGAGCTTCGGATCAAGCTGGAAGAAGCCGCGCCCTGACCGGCGGTGTTGCGCATGCAAGACACCTTGTGGCTAGCCGCGTCGCGCGGTTCTTAGGCCTTGCCCTCTGCCCCGGTTCTTCGCATAGACTGTGAGGGGATACTGGGTGCCATACATCATGCTGAAATCGCCGTCTCGCCTGCTTGCCGCGCTTGCGCTTGGGTCCTCGCTTTGCAGTGGGCCTGCTTTTGCCGAGATGACGAAATCGCTGAACCTCAACGGAACGACCGGCCTCATCGACATGCCGTCGGGCGAGGCGCAGGATGATGCGGCCTTTACCTTCAGCACGGCGCTTGTCGGCACAATAACCCGCGCGACCATAAGCTTTCAGATCACCGAGCGGCTGTCGGCCTCGTTCCGGTTCCAGACCTGGCGCGACTGGGACGCTGTCATCGCGGGCGACTCCAAGTTCAACGATCGCAGCTTCGACCTGCGCTACCAGGTGCTGCAGGAAGGTCGGTATCTGCCTTCGCTGACCATCGGGCTGATCGACTTCACCGGTCAGGGCCTGTTCTCGTCGGAATACATTGCCGCGACCAAATCGCTGGGCGAGCGGGTGAAGGTCACCGCAGGGCTCGGCTGGGGTCGGCTGGGGAGCGACGGGTCCATCGGGCAGGTATTCGGCGACCGTCCAGCGGTGGCCGAAGGAAATGGCAAGCCGAACACAGACCAGTGGTTCCGCGGCGACGCGGCCCCGTTCGCCGGGGTCGAGGTCAAGCTGTCCGACACCTGGACGTTCAAGGGCGAATACTCGTCGGATGCTTATGTGCTGGAAGATGACGAGCGGGGACTGATCGACCGCAAAAGCCCGTTCAACTTCGGCTTCGAGTACCAGAAGGGGCCGAACACCCGCTACGGCATCTATTCGCTTTACGGGACCGAAGTGGGTCTGGTCTTCCACCTTGTTCTGGACCCCAAAAGCCGGGCGACGGGCGGTGTGATGGGCGCAGCCCCGGTGGCGGTCAAGGCCAGGCCGCCGCGGTCTGCCGATCCCGAGGCCTATGACGGCGGCTGGGTTACCCAGCCGGACGCCGGCCCGCTCTTGCGCAAGAACCTTGCCAAGCGGCTGGCAGTCGATGGCATCGTAATCGAGAACCTTGCCTACACCGCCACCACTGCCCAGATCCGTATCCGCAACAACCGCATCGACGCGGGCGCGCAGGCCATTGGCCGCACGGCCCGGGCGCTAAGCAATGTCATGCCCGCCTCGGTCGAGGTGTTCGAGATCGTCCCGGTGGTGAACGGGATCGGCGCGTCAAAGGTCACCATCCGCCGCAGTGACCTGGAACAGCTTGAGTTTGCCTCGGACAACGCGACACTGCTCCGTCAACGCACCATGATCAGCGACGCGGGTCCGCTGCCCGCCAATGCAGTGGGGGACGACGGCCTTTACCCGCGCTTTCGGTGGGGCCTGAAGCCCGCTTTCCGCATGTCGGAGCCGCTGAAAGGTGACCTTGGGCTTCGTCTGTCGGCCTCCTACGACATTCGGCCCGGTCTGGTCTTGTCAGGATCGATCTACGGGCGCGTGGTCGGGAACGTGGACCGGTCGGGCGACCCGTCGGATTCAGTCTTGCCACATGTGCGGACGGACGGGTCGCGCTATACCAAATTCGGCAACCCGGCGCTCGAGTCGCTGACCCTTGCCTTGTATGGGCGTCCGGCGGCAGATGTCTATTCCCGTGTTAGCTTCGGCTATCTGGAGCGGATGCACGCCGGCATCTCCGGCGAGGTGCTGTGGAAGCCGGTGGACAGCCAACTCGCGCTTGGGGTCGAGCTGAACTACACCAAGCAACGCGATACCGACGGCGGCCTTGGCTTTGGCGAGTATGACTATGACGTCGTGACGGGCCATGTCTCGGCCTACTACGACTTTGGCAACGGCTATCTGGGTCAACTGGATGTGGGCAGGTATCTGGCTGGTGATGTGGGCGCGACCCTGTCGCTGGACCGCGTGTTCGTGAACGGCTGGCGTGTCGGTGCCTTCGCGACAGTGACCGATGTCAGCGCTGCCGATTTCGGCGATGGCGGCTTTGACAAGGGGATCCGCTTTTCCGTGCCGCTGAATTGGGCCTTGGGCAACCAGACCAAGAACAACTTCGGCACGACGTTGCGGGCAAATACCGGTGACGGTGGTGCGCGCCTGAATGTGGACGGACGACTGTACGATTCGATCCGCGACTACCACACCGACGCGCTTGATCCAGAATGGGGCAGGGTCTGGCGTTGAAATCCTGGACACGCACGGCAACCGCCGTACTCATCGGATCGCTGCTCGCCGGCTGCGGCAATGACAAGTCCGAGCCGTCGCCGGTTGGCGCGGCTGTTGGCAACATGGCCAAGGCAACCCTTGCCCGCGTGACCGGGCGGGCCGCAGCACCTGCTGCCCAACCTGCGCAAGTGACCCGCGCCGACATCGAGAAATTCGGGATTCCGATCCTGCGGGCGGTGATCCCCCTGCGCGGAGCCGATGCGCTGCTGACAGTTTCGGATGCCAAGGGCAGCACAGTGACATGGGCCACGACAGATGGCACCAGCTTTACCCTTCGGGATGGTGTGCTGATTCAGACGCGCGGTTTGGGTGCGGACCTCATGTCATCGCAAGCCCCCTCTGCCAGCGCGCTGAGCAGTGGCGGTTCGCATCAGCGGGTCTATTTCTTCCTGGGTGCCGACGACCAGACAACCCGCCGCACCTATGACTGTACCGTCACGGTGGACGGAGCCGAGCGGATCGAGATCTTCGGTCGCGCCCATTCCACCACGAAAGTGACCGAAGACTGCGTTCGCCCGCAGGGCACCATCAGCAACACCTTCTGGTTCGAAGGTCCGGTCATCCGCAAGTCGCGGCAGTGGACAAGCGGCGGCATCGGCTTCATCGACTTTGAAGGCGTGGTCGACTGACTTGGGCTAGTAGTCCCGCTCGACGAAGATGCCCAGACCCGTGTCTCCATCCGCGCCAAGCCCAGCCTTGACCGTGACGCCCTCGCGAAGGTCGAGGTTCAGGTTGATGCTGGTTCTGCCACCCTGTTCGATCTCGATCTCGGTGTAAAGGTTTTCAGACAAGTATTTGCCGGCCGTCAGTGCGGTCGTGCCATCTTCGGCGGTTGCAAGATCCAGGTCATCCAGACCAAAGCCACTGCGCAGCCGGTTTACAAGCCCGACGCCACCCCGGCCGGCAAGTACTGCCACCGCATTGGCAAGCTGGGCAGCCTGCAAAGGCGAGATGCTCTCCAGCCCTCGGCCAAACAGCAATCGGGCAAGCACCTCTTCCTGTGGCAGGTCGGGCACCGAGGAGAAGGACACAACTGGGCTGTCCGCCGGGCCGGCAATCCTGATGGTGCTGGTCACACCATCGGTTTCCGTATTGGCCGTGACCAGAAGGACCGGCACAAAGCTCCCCTCCAGCACAAGATCTGCTTCACTCAGGACCAACCGGCGGCCCAGAATGTCCAGTCGCCCCCGGATCAGGGAGAACCTGCCTGACGGCACGATTGCCCGTGTAGTGCCCAAGAGTCGCAGTTCGCCACCAAGTTCGGCGTCGATACCGCGACCGCG
>JANPJZ010000295.1:0-31988 GCA_031425795.1 Rhodobacter sp.
CAATTGAAAGCGCGCCGACGAAAAGCCCATCAGCGCAATCAGCATCCAGGTGCCGCCATAGAGCGTGTAGGTGGTGGCATGTTGAACGACCACTAGAGAGATCGCAGCAAGGCGCAGCGGCACGTCGACACCGATGTGAACCTGTGCCGAAACTGTCGTAGCAGAATCGCGTGACAGCGCCTCGAGCCTGGCAAGCGACATGTTCTCCCAGCCCTGCGGCGCTTGCCCCAGCCGTTCCTCAAGGGCGAGTTGCATATGCAGATAGCTCAACGAGTCACCGCCCAGCGAGTTGAAGCTATCGCCAGGGCCCACATGTGAACTGCGAGTCGCTCGCCTGAGGATCTCTGCCAAGGTCTTCTCTTTCTGGGCCTGCTGCGCTGCGGCCACAGACGCCGCTAACATTTCGGCTGCGATGTCGCGCAATGCTGCCTGGTCAGGCTTGCCCGAAGAGAGGCGCGGTACTTTCGCGAGAAAGCCGATGTGGAAGGCGTCGGGCGGAAGATCGTATTGATCCAAGAGCGCCGCGATCGCGGTAGCACCATGATCTGGACCGCGATGGAGGATCACCAGCCGATCCGCTACTGCCACCGCCTGGGCCGGGATGCCACGGTCAGACAGGAACGCTTCGACCTGGTCGAGACTGATCCGCAGTCCATAAAGCTTAACAAAACGCTTCATCCGGCCGACAATCCTGAAGTAACCAGCCCTGGTGCGTTCAGCCACGTCACCAGTGCGCAGATCGGTCCCATCTTGGCCGCGCACAAGGTCGGTCCGTGCCGTTCCATATCCCATCATCACATTTGGACCAGCGTAGACAAGTTCGCCCGGCTGGTCAGAGGCCGTGATCTCGGTTCCGTCTTCGGCGGCGAGCCAAAGACGCCCGCCAGGAATGGCACGTCCAATTGTGTCGGCGGCGTCTGGCAGGGCCTCAGGTGGGACAAACGAGATGCGGGGCGCGGCTTCTGTCTGGCCGTACATGATGAAAAGCTTCCAGCCGTTCGCGCGAGAAATCTCATCAAAGCGGCGCACAAGGTCGGAGGCAAGTTTGCCGCCCGCCTGTGTGATGTATCGCAAGGAGGGCAGTTCGGTTCCTGTAAATCCACTGTGCGCAAGCAGCTCAACCTGATGCGGCACAAGCGCCAGACTTGTGACGCCTGCGGCACGGGCTTCATTCCAGAAGGCGAGATCAACGACCGACTGACGCACAAGCAGAAGCGACGCTCCTGCGGCCAGATAAGAATTTAAAACCGACAGACCGTAGGAGTAATGGAAAGGCAGCGTTGTCGCAGCCCGATCTGCGGAGGAGAGACCGAGATATTCGGCTATTGCGCTCGCGTTTGACGCAATATTGCGGGCGGAAAGCCGCACGAGCTTGGGGTCCCCAGTGCTGCCGGAGGTTGACAGCAGCACACGCAGATCTGGATGCGGATCGATCCTGTCTTCAGCGGAAAGCCTGTTTAGAACAGGGTGCTTGGCGCCAGAAGTGATGCTGATCTCTGGCTGCCAGGTGGTGACGATGCCGCTGCTGGAGGCCAACTGACCTGGCTCCATGACAAGAACCGGATAACCCGCCCGGAGTGCACCAAGATATGCGGCAATCGACTCTGGATCGATGTCGAATTCAAGAGCAACCAGGCATCGCTGGCTTGTCGTAAGCTGCAACAGTTGCCGAGCCCAATCATCAGCTCTGCTCGACAACATGCCATAGGTAATTACCGTTCCACCTGGCAGAGAGAGAGCGCAGCTGTCCGCTGGAATTCCATCAAAGATCCAAAATTCCCGCATCATCCTCGCTGAAATCCCAGATTGCCCGCGATGCTTCTTAAAACGCTGTCCCGGATATTCCGAAGCCGTTGTCGGCCAACGCTACGCTGGATGTCCCGCTCTGCACCACGTCTCTCAGGGCCGCCAATCGAAGACGCGGCCAACGGAAAGGAAGACAGAGCTGGAGTCGGCACGGCCAAAGCCATCCTCGTCTTTCACCTTGTGGTTGGCCCCGAAGTTCATCGCCCAGTCCTCGGTCAGGGCATAACTGAACGATGCATTTATGCTGGTGTTGTCCGTCACAAGACTGGTGTCCTGTTCTTCGCTCTGCACCCAGCTTGCGCCAAGGTTAACGCCCAGAAGCGGGGTCAACTCTCGGGTCAGACCCAGAGAAAGCGCTGTCACCAATGTCTCGTCATTGTCGGTGCCGCTTGTCACTGCGCGGGTGAACCGGGCCGAGATTGTGCCTTGGGCAAGCTCCTGCCGCCAGTCCAGCGCGCCAGTGAAGTCGGTGCCGCCGCCTTCCGCCTCGGTCAGGCCGAGATCGACTGAAAGCAATCCGCGTGGCAGCTCGAAGGTTCGCCCAAAGCTCAGGCCCGTGCGGTTTCCATCCTCGTCCCGGGTGGTGGAAAGCTTGCCCCGCAAGTTGCCGCGAGGCAAGGCCCGGACCAGACCCACACTGAGTGTGGTGGTGTCTTCGACTGCGGCGTAACCGTCCTCGTCATAGCGGCTGTTGTCCAGATCCAGCGTCGCATCCGTCACTTCGTTCAAGGCAAAACGCAGTCCGGCGCCGGTTGTAATGGTGCGGTTGTCTACCAGGTCCGGGTCGATGGTGTCGCTGTAGTCCGTATCCGTCAGCCCGGCGCGAAGCGAACCTCCCAGAGGCTTGCCCTCCCCCCATGTGTAGGCCAGCCGGGCGCTCTTGACGCGCGTGGTGCCATCTTCAAAAATCAGCACCGGCAAGCTGCCATCCTCGCCTTCGACCAGAGCCAGCCCCTCGCCCAGATCGGCCTCGCGCAGGGATCCCGAGAAGGTGAAGGAGGAGGAATAGCCAGAGCGGGCATAAGCCAGTTCGGCCGAGGGGCTGGTCAGTCCGAAATCGGACCCGCTGCCACCATCCTCGCCCCGCAGGACCGTGCCGAGATTGAACGACAGCCGGTCGCGAGAGGTTTCCGAAACACCGCTGAAGGACAGGCGGGTGTCAGAGCGGAACCTGTCCCCCGCCGAAGGGATGTCCAGCTCGGGATTGTTCTCCCAGCTGAACCGCTGGTCGATGCCCAGTGTAAGCAGGATGCCGCCGCCCTCTTGCGAGATGGCGGCACCCGCCGTCAGAAGTGCAGCAAGCCCGGCAAGCGGGAAAGCGAGCCGGGTCAGGCGGCGCTGGCTACGGCTGCTGCCCACCATGCCAACTCCTATTCAAACAGCTTGCGCTGCGGAACGACGATGACGTCACCCTTCATCAGCACGGTGGCACCCATATTGCTGGTGCCACGCTCAATCGCATCATAATTCACTGTGTAGGTCGTCTCTTCGCCAGTCCTCGGGTCGGTGCGGCGCAACTGAATGCGCTTGGTGGCAGCAAATTTGGAGAACCCACCCATCTCGGCAAAGAACTGGAGCATCGTAGTTCCGGGCGCGACTGCTATCTTGCCGGATTTGGCACCTTCGCCAAGTACGTAAATGTCTAAAGTCGCGGGTGCCCGGACACCACCACCGCCGCCGCCGCCACCGCTTGCTGCCCGTTCGGCAACACTTTCGATCGAGACATAGATATTGGGCGTTGTCGTGAAATTCGGGGCGAAGAGGCTGGTGAGTTCGGTCTGTACAGTATCAACCGTCTTGCCGGATGCTTGAACGCCGCCTGCAAGTGGCAATGAGATTCGTCCATCCGGCGAGACCAGGACCGAACGGTTGAGGCCAGGGTCTTCCAGCACTTCGACCCGCAATGTATCGCCGGGTCGTATCAGATAGCCACCGTCCTGGGCGACGGCTGGAACAACCAAGGCCGCCAAGAGGGCGGGGACGGCCAGGATTCTGGTTATGGCTGCAATCAGACGCTTCATTCCATGTTCTCCTTGGAGGGTCCCACCCCGTTTCGTGAAGGACGCCCGCCACCTCGAGTTACGCTGACATAGTATCGGGCAACCCAGTTCGCTGGAAGGCCGCGGACCGCTCCAGCCAATTTTTGTTCCGCGCGCGGGCGCGGCTGCCACAGGCGCTTCAGGGCTGCGGCGCTGATTGCAGGCCGGCCAGGGCCTGCCTTGCCGCCTCGAACTGAGGCAAGGGACTGTCGCCGGCCAGTTCAACCGCGCTTGTCAGCACACGGCGGGCATCTTCGCTGCGGCCCAGAGCCAGGTAGGTCATGCCAAGGTGAAACTGGGTAAGTGGATCATTGGGCAGGCCCACCGCAGCCGGTTCCAGATAGGTCAGCGCTTCGTCATGGTTGCCGTTGCGATAGGCGATCCAGCCGTAGGTGTCCTGAAACGCCGGCACATCGGTGTCCTTCAGACGTCTTGCGATGGCTGTCGCGCGGGCTAGGCTGTCCGGGTCGTCACGGTAGGTGGTGATCAGGCTGGCGAGATTGTTGGCCACGACGACGTTGCTTGAATCCTTCGAGTACATTTCTTCGTAGACCGCGATCGCTCCGTCGATATCGCCCGCCTGTTCCAGTTCGCCGGCCTGCATCCAGAGCAGTGAGGCAGCATCAGGCTGAACGGCAAGGGCGGCTGCCAACACTTCGGTGGCCTCCGCTTCCCGGCCGTTGCCGCGGAGCAGGCCGTAGAGCAGGCGCGCGGGAAGCTCTGCACCCGGGTCTTCGGCGATCAGGGCGCGGAACAGGGCCTCTGCCTGCGCAATCTCACCCATAAGCGCATGCAGACCTGCACTCAGCAAGCGCAGCTCCGGATCATCAGGGCGCTTGGCCAGTTCGCCGTCAAGATAGGAGCGGGCCTCCTCCGGCTTGCCGCTGCCGATGCGGGCCTGGAGGATCATCTGGATTGCCGCTAGGTCACCACCGCCCTCGGCAACCTGTTCTTCCAGAAAGGCCAGCCCATCCTCCGTGCGGTTCTGCCCCAGCAGCAGCGCAGCCCGCAACGTTCTGGAGGCAGTTTCCGCTTCGGGCGTGGCAATCTGCGCAAGGGTCTCGGCAATCTCCTCGGCGCGGGGCCAGTCCTGGGCATTCAGTGCGATATCCGCCAACATGGCCAGCACGCCGACATGGCCAGGGGTAACCCGGCGCGCATCGGTCAGCACCGAATCCGCGACCTGGACCCTGCCCTGCTGCAGTAGGAACTGGGCATAGCGCAGTGATTCCTGCGGAGCAGCACCCGAAACTTCGACCGCGAGAGCAAGGCGTTCACCTGCCAGATCAAGGCTACCATCGCGTTCGTGCGCAGCGGCCATCAGCGTCAGGATGGAGGCGTCTCGGGGGGCCTGCCCCAAAGCGGCGCGCAGATCGACAATCGCCTCGCCGGGACGGTCTCCCTCGATCAGCCACCCCGCACGCATCTTCAATGCCTCAACATTGCTGGCATCCTCGGCCAGAACTTCCTCAATATGGGCCCGAGCACCGACGCTGTTTCCGGTGGTTTCCAGCATCTTCGCCAGCATCGTCTTGATGCGCCGGGTCTGATCACCAGGGGTCGCTTTCGCAAGAACAGCCTCTATCGCGGCAATTGCCTCGGTCTGCTTGCCGCCCTCGAAGTCGATGACGGCATCCAGCGCGAGATAGAGATCAGCATTTGAGGTACCTTCATTCGCCGCGATCAGACGGTCAAGTTCCACCGCAGCGGCCTCGACACCGCGGGCGGCGCGCAACAATTGGATCACGGCAACATGGCCTTCGACCGGCCCCTTGGGATCACCTGCCAACTGGCGCATGAAGGCCTCGGCCCCGTCGATGTCCCCTTCGGACATGTACCAGGCGATCAACGCGGAACGTGCCTCGATATTGTCGGGAAAGCGTTCGACCATCGTCTTCAACTGCACGCCGGCACCCGCGACGTCGTTGGTCTCGGCCAGGATGCGCAATTTCGCGACATGGAGATCCATCGCATCCGGGTCCAACACGAGAGCACGGTCGATTTCGGGCAGAGCGGCGGCCGGGTTTGGCGAGGTGGCCAGTTGATCGATCACGATCCGCAGGGCGATGCGGCTGTCGGGAGTTTCGGCCAAAAGGGCGCGGGCCTCTTCGGCCAGGGCGGCGCGGGTGGTATCATCCCGGTCCTGCACCGCCTTGCGATAGCCAAGTGCCAGCGCGACGGCTCTCACCCCCGGACCCTCGGGGGCAAGGCGAATCGCCTCATTGCCGTGACGTTCGGCCTCGGTCCAGTCGCCGTTGTTGATCGCCAACTCTGCCAGGATTCGACGCACTTCGGGCGTATCCGGATATTGTTCGATCAGACGCAGATACTGGCTGTAGGCATCTTGGATGTTACCTTGCTTCAGTACGGTGTCGGCATAGGCTCTCCGGGCCTCTTTGTGGAAGCCGTTGTACTGGAACACATTGCGAAATTCGACAAGGGCGCGCTCTTCATCACCCGCGGCCAAAAGCTCCAGCCCGGACTGATAGTAGCTTTCGGCTTTTTCTTCGGCGCTTTGGCACCCCGCAAGAGCAAGGGCTGCAAACAGCGTGAACACCACATGAAACAAATAACGGGACATGGAGCGAGGTTCGCGCATCTGGGTCTGTCATCCTTGGGAAAAGGGCATCGGAGGCGAGTCATGGACACGATAAGCGTCCATCCTGACTTTATGACAAAGAATCATGGCAGCAAACAGGCCGCTGCCGCCAGACGACCACCTTGCTGCAAGTGCGTCAAACAGTGCGCTGTCAGTACCCGGTGCCGCGCAACACGACACGAACGGTCGCCATCAGGATCCGCAGATCGGTGGCCAGCGAGACATTCTGTTCATAGCATGCATCATAATGAGCCCGCTCGGCGAAGGTCGATGCATTCCGCTCGGACACTTGCCACAGGCCGCTGATGCCAGGACGCAACGTGTAGTAGGCATCCCCGGGATACAGTGACGCCTGCTCTGGCATCATCGGGCGTGGGCCGACCAGGCTCATGTCGCCCTTCAACACATTCCAGAGCTGTGGCAGTTCGTCGAGCGAGCTCCGGCGCAGGAAGTACCCGAACACAGTGATGCGCGGATCATCCTTGAGTTTCTGGGTCGAGTCCCATTCACGCCGAGCGCATGGATCGGTGGCCAGATAGTCTTCAAGCTTGGCGTCCGCATCGCTGATCATCGAGCGCAGCTTCCACATCGTGTAGAGGCGGCCGCCGCGACCAACCCTGGTCTGGCGGTAGAACGGAGCAGCCCCATCCCGCATGACCACAAGCGCCAGAACGAGGATCATGGGCAACACGATGGGAAGCGCAGCCAGAATGGCCAGAACATCGAGGATCCGCTTTGCGCCATTTCGATAGAGATTGGGGGCGGCAACAGAGGAACGCGGGGAGGCAGACCAGGATGCCGGACGAACAATCTGGGCAGGCGGAAGAGACGACCCTGGTGTGGAAGGCGTACGATAATGTGCGGTCACGAAAAGTAACTCCATTCTCGGCCATAATCAGGCCGCCGCCAAAGCAGCTGGACAAACAGATTCTTAATGGCGGCGGCTTGGCAGGAACAAAAGCAGCGTAGCTTCGAGCAGGCAGCTCTGTCGTTAACCACTACATCTCATTACGACTTATCTCAATCTTGTATTTGACAAAATCTTCTCGCCCATAGGTTGTAAATGGTTAATAATAAACAGAAATTTTGTCACATTTAGGGGATTGTTTCCCTGTTTGACGCAATGCCGTCCCCCAGTTTGAAACCCTTCGAACCGAAAGGATCCGTCAAGCTCCCCGGTACTTGCACTGGTCAAATTCCGACCCTTACTATAAGGCAGAGGCTGGCCTGGCAGGATTTTTGAAGTGAAACATGAGCAGCGCGCTTGATATCTACACCGCGCACTTCGGTCTGAAGGAGCGCCCATTCTCTTTGGTGCCGGACCCCGACTTCCTGTTCTGGTCGGGGGGCCATCAGCGCGCTTATGCGATGCTGGAGTATGGTATTCTGACGCGGGCGCCGATCACACTGATCACCGGGGAAGTGGGGGCGGGCAAGACCACGCTGCTGCAGCACTTGTTGCGGTCGGTGACCGACGATGTCCGGATTGGGCTTGTGGCCAACGTTCAGGGTGGACGGGGCGAGCTTTTGCACTGGGTGCTGATGGCACTGGGTCAGACCGCACCCCCGGGAGCAAGCTATGTCGAGCTCTTCAGCCAGTTCCAGGCTTTCCTGATCAGTGAATACGCGCTTGGCAATCGAGTCGTTCTCATTTTTGACGAAGCTCAGAACATGAGCCGGGAAAACCTGGAAGAGCTGCGGATGTTCACCAACATCAACACCGGCAAGGATGAGTTGCTGCAACTCGTGCTCGTCGGGCAGCCTGAATTGCGCGACATGGTCCGGCGCCCCGACTTGACGCAATTTGCGCAGCGGGTGTCTGCAAGTTTCCACCTGTCGGCGATGGATGCCTGGACCGTCCGGCACTATATCTCGCACCGTTTGAAGGTGGCGGGGGCTGAAACCGAAATCTTCAGTCCCTCCGCCAAGATCCTGGTGCATGAAGTGACACGCGGCGTGCCGCGGCTGGTCAACCAGCTTTGTGATCTCGCAATGGTCTATGCCTATTCCAAGGAGCGGCTGAAGGTGTCACATCTGACAGTGCAGCAGGTGCTGGATGACGGCGTGTTCTTTGGTGGCGGACTTCCACCGCAGCCCAACCCCGGCGTTCCGTACCGCAGCCCGACAACGTTGTTGCTTGGGCCGGATCTCGCATTGTGACAGCAACTGGAACCGGATCGTGATTGACCTGAAATTCTACTTTTCGCTGTTTCTCCGGCGGCTGCACTATTTTCTCCTCGTGCTGACCCTGGGCACGGTGGTCGGACTGACTTTGGCCTGGATGCTCCCACCAGTTTATGTGGCCGAGGCCCGCCTTGTCGTCGAAAGCGAGCAGATTCCTGATGAGCTGGCTTCTTCGACCGTTCGCGTCGCTGCGACCGAGCAGCTTCAGATCATCCAGCAGCGCATTCTGACCCGCGACACGCTGCTCGAAATGGCCAACCGGTTGCAGATATACGCGCCCGCGCCCAGCCACTCACCCCAGCGCCTGGAACCGGACGAAATCGTCCAGGATTTGCGGGAGCGAATCTCGATCGTAACCACCGGAGGCGAACAGGCGCGCGGCCCTGTGCAGGCCACGATCGTGCAGGTCGGTTTTGATGCCCCCACCGCCTCGCTTGCCGCCGCCGTAGCAAATGAGGTCGTGACGTTGATCTTGCGGGAAAACGTCTCGATGCGCACCACGGTGGCGGGTCAGACGTTGGATTACTTCATCCAGGAAGTCGCCCGACTTGACCGCGAAATATCCAGCCGCTCGTCCGCCATCCTCGCGTTCAAGGAGTCAAACAGCGAGGCCCTGCCCGACAGTCTTGAATTCCGTCGCAGCCAGCAGGCCGCCGCCCAGGAGCGCCTTTTGCAGATCGAGCGCGACGAAGCACTTCTGAAGGACCGCCGCCAGGGGCTGGTGGCGCTTTACGAGGCGACCGGCCGTGTTGCGACCCCCAGCGCGGATACCCTGACCGTGGAAGCACGCCAGCTCCAGGTACTGCGTGACGAACTGGGCCAGACGCTGGCCGTGCTCGCGCCGCAGAACCCCAAGGTCAAGTTGCTGGAAAGCCAAATCGCAGCTCTTGAAAAGATCGTGGCTGATCAGACCGCCGCGGCTGCGCCACTGGCTCCGGCCGGAGAGGTGCTGTCACCACTCGACATCCAGCTTGCAGACATCGATCGCCAGATGACCTTCCTGACCGATCTGAGGACGCAGATCACCGCTGAGCTTGATGCGCTTCGGATATCGATCGAAGCCACGCCTGCCAATGCCATCGCTCTGGACGCACTGGAGCGCGACTATGCCAACACCCGCAAACAGTATGATGCAGCAGTAGCCAACAAGGCGCGTGCCGAGACTGGTGATACCATCGAGGCGCTTTCCAAGGGACAGCGCATTTCGATCATCGAACAGGCCATCGCCCCGCGCGAGCCGGCCAGCCCCAACCGCCCGCTGATCGCGGCGGGGGGCCTCGGCTTCGGGCTTGTCGCCGGGATTGGACTGGTGGTGCTGATAGAGTTGCTGAAGGGCGCAGTCCGACGTCCGGCCGATATTACCGCGCAACTGGGGATCGCTCCCTTTGCGACACTGCCCTATCTGCGCACTGCAAGGCAGATCAGGCGCCACCGCACGATCATCGGAATGTCTTTCCTGCTGGTTCTGCTGGCCATTCCCGCCGTGTTGTGGCTGGTTCATACTCAAGTCGCGCCGCTTGACCTGCTGCTCAACCGGATGATGCAGATGGTTGGCCTATCGGGACTGTTCCCGCCCTCATCGACAGTCTGATACGGACGGAAAGCGCCAAAACCGATGGAAAAGATCCAATCCGCCATTGCAAAGGCCCGGGCCGCCCGCGCCACCGTCCAGTCGGGCGACTCCCTTGCCGCAGTTGGTCGGCAGGCCTTGGAGGCTTCGCCCGTATCGCATCCTCCGGCAACCGCCAGGGACAGCCGCGCCGACCCGGGCGCCGTTGCGAGTTTCTGGTCGTCGCTGCCGAGCTTTGCCCCGGATCTGAACCTCCTCGCGAATGGGCACATAGTCACGGCCGTCGCAGGGAAGGAGGCGGTGCCCTTCGACCTGATGCGCACCCGATTGTTGCAGCAAATGCGCGCCAACAACTGGAGACGTGTTGCCATCACATCGCCCGGGCCGGCTTGCGGCAAAAGCACCATCGCGCTCAATCTGGCGATGAGCCTTGCCCGTCAATCCGACCTGCGCACCGTGCTTGCCGAGATGGACATGCGTCGCCCCTCTCTGCCGCGGATGCTGGGTCTGCGAACTCCGCAAAGTTTTGCCCGCGTCCTCGAAGGGCTTGAACCTTTCTCCACCCAGGCGATCCGCATCGGCGAGAACCTTGCGGTCAGCACCTGCCATGTGGCCCACCCACACCCGGCCGAGCTTCTGCACAGTCCGGGCGTGGCAGCAGCCTTGGTCCGGATCGAAGCCGAGTACGACCCTTCGGTCTTCCTCTTTGACATGCCGCCAATGCTGGTCTCGGACGACACGATGGCGGTGATGGGTCATATGGATTGCGTGCTGATCGTTGCTGCCGCGGAATCCACGAAGATCAAGGAAATCGATCGCTGCGAGCGTGAGTTGGCCACCCAGACCAATGTCCTTGGCGTGGTGCTGAACAAGTGCCGCTACATGGAGGGCGAGGGGTATGGATATGACTACTACGGAGGGTGATCCCGTTCCCCGCGCGCCACGGCTGATTTAGATAAGAAAGGGCCGAGAATTCTCTCGGCCCTTTCCTTATACTTGATGCTTACACCAGCCGTGCGGTGGTCAAACCGACTTGCGACGACGCAGTGCTGCCAGACCACCCAGAGCAGCGATCAGCAACAGGCCCCCAGCCGGCAGCGGCACGGGCGAAGCAACCACAGAGAAGTTGATTTGTGGCAGGGCACCGCCTGCAGCGTAGGCTTGGCCATAGGACCAGTCGAAGAAGATGGTGCTTCCTGCCGCCATCAGGAACGAAAATGCTTCAGTATCGAAGACACCTTGAGCAACCGTCCAGAGAAGCGTGGGAGTTGACTGCTCGCTGTACAGCTGCACGCCACCAATGAAGCCCCAGAGGTTTTCAAACTGGTTGACCGTTGCAACGGCCAACGTAACGACCGCGGACGTGGCGGACGTGTTGGTGAAGTTGAAGCACAGGTTGCCAGCGGCATCGCCGTTTGCAAACGTCGAGTTGAAGCTCGCTCCGGCAAGAACGTCAATGTTGGACGAGTTGTTGGCGAAAGACCCGGTCACATTGCAGGTCGGGTTGGTCCCGGACCACCCGGTTCCCCCGAATGTAGCCGCATCCACCTGGGCTGCACCACCGATGGCAAGGGCTGCCGCAAGACTGATAAAAGTTTTGCGTACGAAATCGAACATGCTTTTACTCCTATGTAGAAGGTTGAAGGCGACCAATAAGGGCGAAATTGTGGCCTTGACCAAATCTACCCATCGCCGACTGTTGCAGCAAGGGAAATCCAAACCAGGAAAGACTGTGTCCTTGAAATACATCTGAGGGTTGCGCGCCCTCGCCACCGCCTCAATCCAAGATTGGCCATCCGCCGCCAATCCGCCCGATTGGTTGCTGGACTGGAAACGATCGTCTCGCTTTCTTTCTTTGGAGGGAACAGATGTGTCAACAACGCTGCCTGAGTCGCACGACCAGCCACGCCCTCTCTCGCGGGATTCGCTTGACACGGTTCGACGGCCTCTGACATGTCCCGATCTGCCATGTTTCCGGACCGATCCTGTGCTAAGGAACGCCAATGATGTTGCATGACAAACTTGACGTCGGCCCCCTGCGCTCGCGCATCTCGGTTGTCATTCCACATCTGAACCAGCCTGACTTTCTCGAGCGTTGCCTTGCCTCCCTCGTCAATGGCTTGCGGCCGCCCGATGAGGTCATCGTCGTCGACAACGGCTCACGCGAATTGCCTACAGCCATCTGCTCGGCTTATGGAGCGCAACTCCTGACCGAGGCTGAGCCCGGCCCCGGTCCTGCGCGCAATCGAGGCGTGGCGGCGGCCTCCGGAGATATCCTCGCGTTCATAGATGCCGACTGTCTGGCCGACCCGGGCTGGCTGGCTGCGGCAGAAACCGCCATGACCGACCCCGCAGCCGCCATTCTGGGCGGCGACGTGCGGATCGCACTGGCCGACCCCGCCCGCCCGACCATGACCGAAGCCTACGAAAGCCTTTATGCCTATCGCATGGACCGTTACATCGCGCGGGAAGGTTTTACCGGCACCGGCAACCTGGTCGTGCGCCGCGCGGTTCTGCAGGATGTAGGGGCCTTCGCCGGGATTGCTGTGGCCGAGGATCGAGATTGGGGCCAGCGGGCGACGGCGAAGGGCCATGTCATCCGTTTCGTTCCGCAGATGCGGGCCTATCATCCGGCGCGGCAAAGCGTTGCCGAGCTTTGCACCAAATGGGACAGGCAGTCAGCGCATGATTATGTCCTGGCGATCGCCCGTCCCCGGGGCCACCTCGGCTTTGCCCTTAAGGCAGTTGCGATGGTCCCCTCGATACTTGCGCAACTGCCCACGGTGCTTGCATCCTCGCGGCTCTCGGGCCCGCGTGCCCGGGCCCTCGCTTTTGCCTGTCTGGTCGCAATCCGCCTGCACCGCACCAGAGTGATGCTTCTCCTGCTGCTGACCGGCGACCCTGAAAGACTTTCGGGAAGCTGGAACCGGGGGTAGGTTAGAGCAAGCCATTTATTCACGGGGAAAGGCCGGAAGATGAAGAATGGTATTCGTCGAGCCCTGCGGCAATTCATGTACACGACACCCGTCCACAGGTGGATGGGCCGGGGCACGTCCAGATTAAGCGCCGAAGACTGGAACCAGCAGCTTTCAGGCCCTTTGAAAAGCTATCTTGGTGGCACAATTTCAGTCGAAACGCGCAACGCGGCTGTTTTGACTTTGCTCCGCATCAAGCATCCATCGATGGTGAGCGCTCTCGATGTGGGGTGCGCTTCCGGCAGCATGGTGCGCAGTCCCGGAGCAGATTTTCTTGACTACACGGGGGTCGACATCAGCTCCGTTGCGATTGACGAAGCCAGACGTCTCTCTCCGGGCAGCCGGTTCCATGTGGCAGAGTTGCAGCAGTATGTGCCTGAACGAGGCTATGACGCCATTATCTTCAGCGAGGTCCTCTACTATCTTTCCGTCGCCGATGCCTTGTCGGAGTATACCCGCTACTCGGCCGCGCTGGCGGCCAATGGAATTGTCGCGGTCAGCATGAAGCACGATCCGAAATCCCAAAGGATCATGCAGGCAATCTCTCGACAGTCCACTTGGCTTGCCGGCCTTCTGTTCCAGGAAAAAGCGGACGGCCCTGGCTGGCGCATCAGCACCGATGCCATGCGGCCGGGCTATCTTGTCGGCCTCTTCCGTCCTCCTCGTCAGGACCTGGACTCGTGAAAGCCCCCTGCGGGTGCGGGAAAGATGAAATCAGCAAGACCCCAGCCTCACACGTGAGAGGCGGACGTCCGATCCAGGATATCTCCGAGCGCCTGCTCATACCCCTTTAGCTTTCCCAGACCGACCGCCAAGGCATCTTGCACTTGGACAGCCAGATGGCGACGGTTCTCATAGGATTCAAAGATTCTGGCAAGGATGTCCTCAGTGCTGTCAGTCGTGCAGTCGACTGTCTGGTCATAGCCGAGACTTCCGAACAGACCTGCAAATTTCCGGCTGTAAGCCATTGGAACAACGGGAACTCCAGCCGAAAATGCTGCAACGCAGGCATGCATTCTTGCGCCCATGAAGAAATCGAAGTTGGCGATGTAGCTCTTGGCTTCCGACGGGGTCTCGAAGGCAGGGGCGACCAGAACCCCGGGAAACTCCGCTGCGAGATCGCGACACACCTTGAGGTCATCCTCAAGTGCTGTCTGCCCCGAAGCAATGACATGCGCAACGAGATGCACTTCGCACCCGTCTGGGTGCTGGAGAAAGCCGGAAATGATACGCCGGATCAGATCCGGGTAGTCCATCCGCAAACCGAACATGTTGTTGTGTGTATAACCGCCGCTTGCGAGCAGACCCGAGACATTCAACCCGATCCTGACTGGCCCAGCTCTCATGGCTGTGGGAGGGGTGAAGGGCAGTCGCAGCGCGACATCAGAAGCCTCGACCACGGGATTGGCCACCCCCATCTCGCGGAGGGCGCGCGTCGATGCGGAATCACGGGTCGCAACAAGTGCCGCGCGACGGATCGAAAAAGCCGCTATCGCCCCGAAGACGCGTGATTTGAACGGACCAATCGTTTGGGGAGCAAGCACCAGAGGGCGGCCTGACAGATGGACGAGGTACTTCTGCAGGTGCATCTTGGCGAAACGCTTCCAGCCATAGATATCCGATAGGCTATCTCCCCCACCGATATCGACGATCAGATCGCAACGGCGAACGGCTGCAAGGAATGTCCAGGGTTTGCGGATGGGCTGGAGTGCAAGAATCGTGACGTCCGGGCCCCCGACACAAGGTTTTCGCTGATTGTGCCCATCAATGAGTGTGACGTGTATGCCGACACCGCGTTCTCGGGCCACCTCCCGAAGAATTTCGAGATCGGAAACAGTCAAGGCTCCAACGCCGAGATTATCGTTTCCCGATGAATGGAAAAGAAATCCTACATTGATCATGTCCTGATCCACACTCGCATTTGTTGGCCAGAGCTGACAATCGAATGCGACACGGGACGCCACCTGATTGCTGAATAAGCCGGCTCGGAGGTTTGAAGCCAACCCTATAGAGGCCAAAGACACCATAGTCCATTGCACCAAGTCTGCGCGGCACCTTTGTATCCATTTCCGCGGGCTCGAAACTCAGATGAGACGCTTGCGCATCATTCCAAGACTGCGCCGGATCCGGTCCTTGAGGCGCATCCGACCCTTCATGATGTTGATCACGTCTTCCAGTGTCATGTGGTGACGTACCGAACTGCGAGGGCGCAGAAAGGCGTCCGGTTGCATGCTCCCCCCGTCGCTGGTGTAAGCGCAGGCATAACCTGTCGCGGCGATCGCGCGCAGCACGCGGGAGTTATACGCACCAAAGGGTACTCCCGCAGACTGGATTGACGTTCCGCACACGGCTTCAAGCGTTTTGCGCGACTCAGCCAAATCGTGTTGCAGAGCTGCGGAATCAAGTCTGGACCAGTTCCGGTGGTCAACTCCGTGGCTGCCGATGCCCATCCCCGCCGCTTGCAGTGCCCTGACCTGATCGGGGTCCAACGAGCCGGGCTGTCCAAGCCGGCCGGTCAAGACAAAGAAGTCCGCCTTCAAATTCCTCTGCAGAAGAGCCGGCAGCGCAATCCCGTGATCGGACCTGTTTCCGTCGTCGAAGCTCAGCCGAACCTGGAATGGCGACGGCAAATTCAATACCGCATCCAGAATGTCTTCAAAGAATGACATAGATATCCAATAGGGTTCTTCTCCGGGTTCAAGCTCTCGCTCGGGCGTGCCGATCCCATGAAAGATCAGGCCAGACCACTGTTCCGCCATGCGAACTCCTATTGTCGCTTGCGGCGTTGCCGCAGACGTTCAAGCCTCAGCAAAAGTGGGGTCAGAATTCCCGGCCGGCCGGTCTGCCAGACCTCGGAAAGCAGGGGGACACCGTTCATGCGTGTCTTAAACCGGGCTACATCGGGGTTGGTCAAGGGATCGATTCCTCCAAGGTCGTACCACAAACACCCCCTCGCCCGGGCCAGTCCCAGAGCTGCCCATTGCAGGAAGTATCCCGGCCGCAGGTGACGGCCGATCTGCGCTGTTGTGCCGTACAGATAGGTGGCCGACCACCGGCAATGCCCGACGACGATCCCGGCAATGTCCTGCCCTTCATGTGTGGCGATCATTGTCTCGACAGAGTATCCGGAGCCACCAAGAGCAAAGTGAAAACCTGGGGGAATGTCAGGATCAAAGCCCTTCTGCGCTTTTGACGCCTCGAACATGGCCATGAATCGACCTTCCAGGTCAGACCCGGTGCCATGTTCAAGCGTCAGGCCAGATTTATGGGCAAACCGAAGGTCCGTGCGCCACTTGCCATCAAGATTTCGCATCAGCGTCGTGTCATCCTGCGACAGGTCCAAAGCGATGCTGCGATAGGGATGGCCCGGAGCACCGGAATATCCAGACGCTGCCGCGGCCCGCGCCACGGCTTCGGCAGGCAAGCCCAACACTGCGGACGGTCGGACCCGCAGAACATGCCCTTCTTCCAGAGCCACCTGCCGGCGAAGGGCCGCCAAAACGCCTTCGACCTTGGCAATATCCGGGAGACTGCCCGAATGGGGCACCATCAGAGGGCCCGAAGGACACCAGGCGATGCCTCGTCCAAGGCCCGGCAGCGTCTTGACCCGCAGAGCCGCTGCGGCAACCGTCGTGCCGTCGTTTTCGACGGCCAGATATCGGGCCTGTCCGCCAATCCGCGCTGCTGCCGGATCAGAATACTCCCGTGTCTGCTCGAACGTCAGGTCACGGAACTTTTCGGAGACGACAGGCCAATCGCCAGGATCAAGGACGCGTATCCGCATTGGTTCCCTCAAAGCCGGCTTCGAATCCAGCCGCGCCACAACGGGCGAGGGACCAAGCCGATATGTTTGCGAAGCCTTGGAGCCAGTTTCAGAAACCATATCCTATAGTAGATCAGATGCAGCACAGTCGCCCAGGCCAACAGCCATTGCAGCCGGCGCCTGTTCCATCCAACGTTACGGAAAACCAGAAACCGCCAGACAGCAACGCTTTGCCCTCCATAGGAAAGCTTGTAGTCGTAGTCGCCGCGCCCAGCCTCGATCCGATGGATGCCCTGATCAATCATCGCCTTGATCATCCGGAGCAGGCCGACCTTCCCGATGCTCAGCCGCTCGGCTTCTGGATCGAGACAACGGGCGGGCAGACGCCACTGGGCGGTGCTGCCGCCGACGAGGGAAAACTGCGTTGCAAGCGGCCCTGTCGTTCCGGTCAGCATATACAGCCGCATTGGTGGCTCCTCAGCGGAGCGGTCGGCAAGATCACGGTAAAAGGCTTCGCTTCCCGGCCAGTCAGAGAAATGGCCCCCTCGGCCGACAGCCTCCCACTGCTGTTTGTGAAATCCTGCAAATCCGGCAATTGCCGTCCCGTCGGGTACGATCTCTGTCTCCTGCATCCCATAGCGCGTCTGCAACGCGCGCAGATCACGCTGGAACTGGGATCGGCGCTTTTTTGAAAGCTGGGCAAGCCAAGTGGGAAAATCCGCAGGAAGGTCAAAAACCACATGGCTGCCGTCTCTCTCTTCGTACACTGCGAGATCAGACTGACCATCACCAATGTCCCGCAGAACCGGAAGATGAAGCGCCAGGTCCGAGACCGGCGTCATGCTGACCACATGGCAGCCCTGAGAGGTGAGCAGATGCCGAAAGGCCTCCTGCAGCGCCATCGCTGTCACATCGATCTCAAGTGGCAGTCGGCAAACGATGCAATGCGGATCCGTTCCCGCAAGCCGGGCGATCCGTACCGGAACCGGCCCGGCCCAGATCTGCTCGACATAAAAGGGCAGAAGACCGATTAACCGCCCGTCCTCGCGAATCGTCAAACAGGCCAGCGTGCGACCGGCGCCGAAATGGTCCCACCAGGCCGAGACCCATGCAGGCCGGAGATAGACCTCCGCATCTGTCCTGCTAGCCAGGGCTTGCCATTCTGCGCTCAGGGTCCACAACGCCTCTGGCTGCTCGATCCAGAGCATACGCCTTTCCTGCAAGACCCTATCCGTCATTACGATACTGGGTCCTGACCAAGGAGGTGGTATCTCAAGGATGCGAGGGACAAGCGGATATGGGCCTGCGCCCGCGCTCCTCCTTGCAGCAGGTGCAGAAGTCCAAAGGCCGTGACCCGCAAAGCAGCTGAAACGATAAACAGGACCTTAACAAGCCCATACCCGACTGACCCATGGTGCTTGCGGGCATAGATCAGATGGCTTTTCTGCATTTGCACATACATCCTCGACCGGATCTGCTCTGTGCTTTTTCCGCCGCCGTCCAGATGCAGGATCTGCCCGTAAGGTGCGAAGACGCAGGTGTAACCAGCCTTGCGGATGCGGCGACACCAGTCTGCCTCCTCGGCATAGACAAAGAACGCTGGGTCAAGTGGACCCACGGCGGTCAGGACCGGACGCGGGACCAGCATGAACATGCCCGAGACCACATCAACCCTGCGTTCCGAGCGCCGATCCCAGCCGCGGTACCAGGGGCGCCCAAAAATTGGCAGCCAGCGGGCGAGACGCATGAGCCCCAATTCGGTGATAGCAAGGTTCGCAGGCGTGGGATCGGCAAAACAGGTCTGCTGGATCACCCCCGGAGACTCCAGCACCTGACAGCCCACACAGCCGACGTCAGGTCGCGCACCAAGCCATGCCACCATCCGGTCGATCGCATGGTCAAGAACGACGGTGTCAGGGTTGAGCAAAAGCACGTGCTCGCCCTGCGCCATTGCCAGCCCCTGGTTGTTCGCAGCAGCGAAGCCAAGGTTTACCGTGTTTGCGATCAGCCTGACGCGCGCAAATTCGGCAGCCGCCATCGCCGCTGACCCGTCCGAGCTCGCATTGTCGATGACGATGATCTCGTGCGGAACCATTGTTTCTGCCAAAATGGAAGCTATGCAGCCACGCAGCAGATCCTTGGTGTTCCAGTTCACGATGATAATGGAGACCACAGGAACGGTCATGGCCTTGCAATACCTGTCTTTCGGATATCTAGGCGCACCACCATGTTCCGCACCTGCGAAACCTATTACGTCTTCCTTTTCTTCAAAGATAGTAAGGAAACTCCGAAAAGATTCGGATACTCCGTGTGAACTATCGCCTTTGAACTTCGACCTCGCCGATGCAGAGGCTCCGGTTGACATGAATTGGGCAGGCCTGCCGGATCCTGCAGGAACAAGTGATGCACATGACCCGAGCGTTTCTCGATTGCGGCCACCCGACGCTGCAGACAGGCCTCCGTCCAAGTCCGGATACGTCCGGGGGGGCGCTTGCACTCTTTGCTGGCCGGCAGGTCACCTTCACTTACATGACCCGCACTGCGATTCGGAGGGCTTGCGATCTGCTCGGATTGGGTCCGGGCGACGAGATTCTGGCGCCTGGTTACAATTGCGGCTCTGAGCTTGACCCACTGCTGCATGCCGGACTGATGGTTCGGCTTTTTCCGGTGAACCTTGCCGCCGAGATTGATCCCGACGCGGTGGAATCCCGAATCGGACCGCAGACACGGGCCGTCTATGTAACCCATTACTTCGGGTTTCTTCAGCCGCAGCTTGCGGCTCTGCGTGCGCTCTGCGACCGCCATGGCCTCTACCTGATTGAGGATTGTGCGCTGAGCCTCCTGAGCGGAAAGTCACCTGCAGAAGGTCGGACCGGGGATGTCGCGGTTTTCTGCTTCTACAAGTTCTTCCCGGTGATTGGCGGCGGCGCCCTTGTGATCAACCGAAACCTGCCAGGCAATCCGGCGCCAATGCGTCCTGCTTCCAACGGAAAGATGGGTCGCCGAGTTCTCGCTCAGGGTATCAAGAACCTGGTCGGAGCCGAGGTGCTCGGCACAATCAGAACCTTGCAGTCCCAGATCCTCGGCCGAGGAAAGGCAGGCGGATCGGCCGGAAACAAGGCAAAATCAGACCTGTCTGTGATGCCAGACCATTACCATTTCGACCCTGCCCTGCGCGACCGCCGTATCAGTGCCCTGACGCGGCGCGCCCTGGATGGGCAAGACATCTCACAGGCCATTCGACGTCGACGCGAGAACTATGCGACGCTTGCAGGACTGCTGGACGGGGTCTCCACTGCACGGCCGCTGCATCCTGACCTGCCTCCAGAAGCCTGCCCGCTCAACTTTCCCGTCCTCGTCCCGCATCGTGACGCCGTTTTCCGGCGCCTCGTCGCGGAAGGGATCGCTGCAGTGCCATGGTGGTCAGGATACAACAGACATCTCGATTGGGACGATGCGGGCGATGCGAGATATCTCAAGGACCACCTTCTCGCACTGCCCATCGACCAGAGACTGGGAAGCGAGCATCTCAACCATATCGCTGACCGGTTTGCCGTCGCGATGCAGGAGTCTGGCTGATCCTGTCGCTGAAGTTTGGAGCAATGACCCTGCCGCGGCTGGCTTACTTCCTTCTCAGAACACGCCGGAGGGTGCCGAGGAAGTTCTTCAGGTTGCGCTGAAGCGGGTTCTGCCGGGCAGCGGCCGCAATCTGCAGGCCCTGGTACCGCGGAATTGGCGTGCCCGTCAGTCTCAGCGCCAGCAGTCGAGCCAGAAGCGCCCGGCGTCGTTCGCGCTGGCCGGGCTGAATGCTGGCCAGCTGAGAAACATCAAAGGGAGCTGTCTTGATGCGGCCCGCTGCCCGAGCCTCTGCAACCAGCCGCTGACCAAGGGCGGTCCGCGCAACGATCAGACTGACGCCCGGCTTGTCCTCAAAGCTCGGATAGCCGCTCGCATCGGTTTCCCAGGCATCGGCGCAGACGATATCGGCGGCAGCGCCGGTGCCATCTGCGCAAATCTTGCAACGGTGCTGAACATGCTTGGACAGGATGCCGCCCCAACTGTCGTGGTAGCTCATCGCGCGCGTGCTTCCATCGGCAAGTTCGGCACTGGCCTGGCCGGGCCAACCCTTTCCGCGATAGCGGAACGAGGCAACTTCCGCCTCGGTTACGCCCAAGGCGCCCAGCACCGCCAACCCTCCGGCATGAGAAGGAACCCCGGCGCAAAAGAAGGACAGAATGACTGGGAAGGCAGTGGCCGCCTCGACATTATCTTGCACGAAAGCGCGCAGGGCTGCAGCATCGCAGGGCTTCCCCAGAACAGCGAACCGACGGCCGGTCGCGCGATGCTCGCGCAAATGATCGGCAAGACCCGACAACGGGGCTGAGGGGGCATACCGCGAGCCTGCCGCCGCAGAGACCTCTGAGGCGGATGTGCTGATGACCGTGCGGTTGGCTGCAGGGTGCTGAGGGTCGGCTTGAACCTGCACCACTGCATCGACGGTGCCACTGTCAAGAAGGTGCAAGACCATCGCCGACAGTGCCCCGCCCGATGCACCGGAAAACCGAAGAACCGGGTCGTCAGCCCAACCGGCCAACATTTCGACATAAGGGCCCCAGAGGACTGGGTCCAACCGTCCCTCCGCCCAGACCCGCTGACCAAGCCCGGGACATATCCGAACAAGCAGGGCCTCTTCCTCCGCAGTCAGAGGTGCGGTCTGACGGGGCCGCAAAAAGCCGGGTGGAGAAGTCTCCATCTCCACCTTGTCTGGGAAGAGCCCTGCACATCCCCCGCAGCCTGCGCACAGATCGCCCCGCGCGACGCGGTCCAGAGCGGGCGAAGAAGCTAATTCAGACAAGACATATTCATGAATGGCGAATCTTGTTGGGATCTTGCGTCCGTTAGGGCGCGATAAGGGCCAGTGAACAGAATTCTTGTAGGTTTGCCAGTCCCAATCCTTTCCGCATCGCTTCTGATCAGCTACGACAAGAACATCTTCCGGACAGTGAGAGCCCGCCTCCCCACAATGCTGTACAAGGCCCTTCTGATCCTCTCCGGAAATGCAGCCGCCTCGCTGTTCCTTCTCGCACGAAACCTGATCGTCGCCCGCATGATCCCGGTGAGCGACTATGGGGTGGCCGCGACCTTCGCCTTGGCGATGGGAGTCGTCGAGATGGCATCGACGCTCGGCTTGCAGCAGCAGATCATTCAGTCAAAAGACGGCGATGATCCTCGCTTTCAGGCGGCGCTGCAGGGTTTTCAGCTTTTCCGTGGCGTCTTGGCCGGCCTTGCCCTCTTTGCCGCCGCAGGACCTTTTGCCCGGTTTCTGGGCATTCCAGAGGTAGCCTGGGCCTATCAGATCCTCGCTATCGTTCCGGTCCTGAACGCTTTGCAGCATTTCGACATCCACAGGTTAAGCCGACATATGCGCTTTGGCCCGCTGCTGATGACCAGCGCTGTGCCTGCTGTTGCAGCCCTGGCATTGGTCTGGCCCCTGGCCATCTGGCTTGGCGACTGGCAGGTGATGCTCTGGTCCATCATTGTCCAGGCCGGCATCGGCGCTCTCATCTCGCATCTGATGGCCGAGCGGCCGTATCGACTCGTCTGGGACAAGGTCGTCGTCTTGGGTTCGCTGCGCTTTGGCTGGCCGCTCCTGGTGAATGCGGCGTTGATGTATCTGGTGTTCAATGGTGACAAGCTGATCGTCAGCCGCTCACTGGGGATGGAGGCTCTGGCGCTCTTTGCCATGGGCATGACGCTTACGCTTACACCCACGCTGGTATTGGCGGGATCGGCCAGCAATCTATTCCTGCCGCGACTGTCTGAGGCTGCTCGGACACCGGATTTTTCTGTTGAGGCACAGCAGACTCTGCAGGTTATCTCACTCTCGGCTTTGCTGTTTGCGATGGCAACTCTCCTCGTCGGAGGACCTGTTGTTCATCTGTTGCTCGGAGCGAAGTATGAGGCGCTTCTTCCCCTGCTTATCTGGCTTGCCCTCGGCCAGGCGTTGCGCGTCATGAAGGCAGGCCCGGCTCTCGTAGCCTTGGCAATGGGGCGCACGTCAAATGCGATGGTTGCCAATCTGGTACGAGTGTTGGGGCTTCCTGTAGCCTGGCTCGTTATAGCCAGGGGCGGTGATCTTCGAGACCTCCTCTTGGTAAGCCTAGTTGCAGAAGGACTTGCACTTTCGGTTTCACTGGCCCTGATGCTGTCCCACAGCAGTTTGCCAAGACTGAGGGTTCTGATGCAGCAAGGGATGATCTTGGCAATCATCAGCATGGTTGCAATCTGGGCATGGCATCACCCTTTGGATGCAACAATTGCAGCTGGGCCACTTTGGTTGGCGTGCGGAGCTACCATGCTGATCGCACTTTTCTGCTTGCCTGAACTGACACAGACCTATCGCAACAAACGGCCAAAATGACAGTAGAGCCCTCTCCCTGGAAGAAAGACGCAGCTCTGGTTGCCGCAAGGCGCGATAAGCTGACAGATCATCTGCTGGCAAGGCAGGTTGCCGTGCTCTATCGCTTTGTGCGGCTACGCGGTCTCGTCCGTCGGATCTGTTTGCGCCTGGAAGGCGGGCCGATGTATTCGACCACATGGCGGCGCATATTGCAGCAGGTTCATGAAGTCAGCGTCGGCCACTACAGTTATGGCGACATCCTGGTGCCCGGGCTTTTGCCAGAAGGTACTGTGGTCGGACGTTATTGCTCGGTCGGGACCGGTCTGATCGTTCGTCGTCGCAATCACCCTGTCGAACGGCCATTTCTGCATCCATTCTTCTATAACGCCCAACTCGGCCTGCTGACCCATGATTCGATCAGGCAGAACCGCGACAACCCTTTGACGATCGGCCATGATGTCTGGATTGCGGACAGGGTGACCATTCTGCCGGGCTGCCGCAGCATCGGAAATGGCGCGGTGATCGGCGCAGGTGCAGTGGTCAGCCGGGACGTCCTGCCTTATGCGGTGGTGGCTGGCACGCCAGCGCGCCAGATCAGAATGCGCTTCGGACCCGACCGGATTGCCGCAATCGAAGCCAGCCGTTGGTGGGAAAGGGAGATTGCCGACCTCATCCGAACTCCGCCGATCGCGGCCGTTTTCGGGGAAAACCCTGATAGTCCCGCGCCCCCAACGCCCTGAAAGCCGTCTCCTATCGGCGGAATACGGCACAAGCCCCCTCCTCCTGCCACAATCTACGCACAATCGCGCCGCCATGTTTCTATAGAGAAACAATCTCCGAAGGGAGATTTCACTTCGTTGTGTAGTCCGGGGACCATGCCGATGACACTGCCAAGGCTGCGCGACCGCCTGTCATCCTTCTTGCGTAGCGAGACCGGCAGCGCCACGGTGGAGTTCACCCTTCTGGTACCGGTCTTCCTGGGTGTCCTGATGTTGGGCGCAGATGCCTCGACCGCCTTCACCCGGCAATCCAACCTCTGGCACCTGTCGAATGAAACGGCGCGGCTCGTATCGCGCCATGCTCTGGATGCGGAAGCCGGTGCCGATTTCGCGCGCACCAGGATGCAGATCGGTGGCTACACGCCCGAAGTCGTGGTCACGATTGACGAGGAAACCCAGACAGTGACCGTTTCGGTCAGCGTTGATGCCGGGGAAATTGCCCCCTTCGGCGTCCTCCTGCCCGTGCTTGGTGACCAGCTATCCTTCGTCATCGTCCAAGCGCTCGAGCCAATCTGATGTCGGGGACGCCAGCCAACCTGGCAACACCGACACGGTTCCGCGACAGTGAAGAGGGCGGCATCACCCTTCTTGGGATCATGGTCATTGCCCTGATGTTGATGATCATGGGCATAGCGGTCGACGTGGCCAACGCCTACCGCCATAAGACCCAGTTGCAGATCGTCGCCGACGCAGCGACCCGAAGCGGCCTGGGATCGCTGGCTCGGGGCGAGGATGCAACAACAACGCGACGCGTTGTACTGGAGATGATTGAACGGAACCTTCCCGTCGCATACTACGGTCAGCTCGTCACCGATCCGGCGACGGAACTGCAGCTCCTGCGTTACGATGCGACGGCTGGCACACTTGACCGGCCAAACGAGGACGCGCAGGCCAACGCCGTGGTCTTGCGCCTGCAGCGCAGCGAGGCCGAGGGTAACCCGCTGCCCACGCTCCTGATGAACTTGATCGGTCACAACGCCTGGTCGCTGTCGGTGACGTCAGTGGCAGTCTTGGCACCAACCCAGCGCTGCGGCAATGCTGAGGGGATCGTGGCACGCGGAAGTCTCGCCTTGAACAGCGACCCCAGTGGCAAGGTCGGGTTTGCAGCCGGATTTTGCCTGCACAGCCAGACCTCACTCTCGCTGCCGGAGATCGCCCAGGGTTCATCCCTGCCGCGGGTCAGCCTGCCCGATCCAAAACGCTGCGAAAGCGGCTGCGCCAAGGGTGTTGACATGTGGGCCTCAAGACCACCCGCCGGAGAGGGAGGCTCCGACCTGCGCCCGATGGCGCTGAACTTCGTCATGCCGCAAACCCGGGACCATGTCCTTCGGCTGGCCGAAGGGTTTCTTGACCCTGCGGTAACCCTTCTGGAGGAAAAGGCGTTCTTTGCAACACGACCTCTGGATGGCGATCCCGAGGCACTGCGCGAGGTAGGTCTCGATACGGAAGAGATTGAAAAGGGCGATGTGCTTCGGGTGACGCCGCTACAGTTCAGCCAGATGCGTGAGCGGCCCTCCGGCCTGGTCTACGAGGTGGCTTGCGACCCGGTCGCGAACGACGCCCGGCCGATCTGGGAACGCACTTTGACGCTTGGCGGAAATGGGGGCCCCACGATGCGCGATCTGGTCCTGATCACCGACTGCGCTATCGAGATGGACAGTCTGGTGCGCGTTGAAGGCGCGCTTATCTTCATGGTTGGACCCGGAGAGGCCCGCATTTCAGCGATGCCAGGCGCTACCCTGGGAGATCCGCAGACCGGATGCAACCCGGCCCTCAGGGCACGACTGATGACATTGGGCGATCTGGCGCTGCCTTCTAGTCTCGCTCTGTCCAATGTATCGGCGGTGGCCGGTGGCAACATCCGGCTGGAGCGGTCCCCCGACCGCCGGCCCGTGCCACACACCGGCCTGGTGCTCCATGCCGGTGGAGCAGTTACAAGCGAGGGTGCGCACCACTTCGCCCATTGCATGGCAGAGCCCATCTCTGACCCGCTGCTTCCCACTATGCGGGTGATAGCCAATGTGATGCCGGATCTGTCCGACATACTTCCCCCCCAAGCCAAACCTCACCGCAAGATCGACATGCCGGGCAATCAGGTGAAGGATTTGCCGGCCCTTGGAATGCCACGCCCTGGCAGCTGAGGCCGATCTTGCCGGCGCAATGGGTGGTCGCAGACAAGCTTGATGGGCGTTTCGCGGTGCCCATCCGGAGCACCTGAGCAACCGACTTTTGTAAGGCCCGAAAGCGGGAAAGCTCAGCGGTTGGGTTGAGGCTGCGGCGTGGCGACGAGGCTCACTTGGTAGACCCTGGCGGCCCCGCAGCGATGAATGTTGCTTGGCGCGAGGGACCGCACCTTGCGATGCGGTCCCTCTAGGACATCCTTGCCTTGCGCAACAATCCGGCCAGCTAACATCGGTGCTTGCACGACTTCAGCACTGTCCGCTTCAAAGCGGTGCCAACTTTCCGATCCTGATTTCCATCGCGCTTCACTCAACGAAGACGTGTGGTGAGCGTTTTTGACTTTGTCGATACGGCAGGCTTAATCTTGATCCGCTTGGCGCCACCTGGCGAGGTGGTCGTCGTGGTGTTTCCCACCGTGGTGGTCAAACCACCGGTCGGGGTCGGAGGGGTGGTTGCGACGGGCACGACCGGTGCCGGTGCCGGTGCCGGGGCATTGGCGCCCTGCAGCTCATACGCCCCACGATCCGGCAGCGGGCCGTAAGGCCGCATGTTTCCTGATACGTCCGTGGACGGCGCAACGGAAGCATCCCCGGTGTCGACAAAGCCGCTCGTGGCTTTGGGGCGATAGTCGTAGGCCACCGAGTTCTCGAAGACCTGAGATGGAACGCCGATAAGCGAATTGTTGCGGAACACGACGCGGTCAACTTCGCTGGCAATGCCCTGAATGCTCATCGCGATGTTGTTGGCAACGAGGACATCCTTTGGAGCGACACCTTGCTTGCTGGGGTGCACAGCGATGTAGGGATACTTGCCGACCAACCCAAGGGTGTTGACCACAGTGTTGTTGATGATCCTTGCGCCTCGCGCGCCGTAAACGGAAATTCCGTGATATTGCGTGGCCGAGATCAGATTGTTCACGATTGTCAGATTGTCGTAAGGACCGTCGAAAAGACCGATCCCCTGCAAGGCACAGCGCAGCGGATGATCTGCCACTCCGGTCCACTCAATTATGGTGTTGCCCTCCACAACGAGATTCGTGACCGGAACTCCTTCAAGGGAGTATGACTGGAAGCCATCGGCATGGTTGCCGTCGGTTTGAACGCAGTTGGTCACACGATTACCGCGAACGGTGCTACGGCTGAATGCCCGCAACCCGTCGCCGTTGTAACCCTCAACGACATTGTCGACGATCTTTGAGTCATTGAAGACCATGATGCCATGACGGATACCCGTCAGCTTGTTGCGGGTAACAAGGCTCCGAGGACCTTCCAGCATGATGCCGCTGTACTTGCGTGCCTCCCACTTGGCGCTGTCCCACTTCATGTAATTTATAGAATCCGGGTCGCTGCGCACATCAAGCCCGTCAAGCGTGATGTTCGACGTCCCGCTGTAGGCGCGGATCAGATAGGCTTCGCCCGTTGCAGGATTTTTCGGCCAGACCGATAGATTGCGGAAGGTAAGGTTGCGCGTGGTTTCCGCCAGCAGGATGCTGTCCAACTGAGCCGACTTGCCGTTCTGGGATGCGATTTCCACAGGCAGATCGAAGGCAGCGTTGGCCTTGATGGTCACAGCACCGTAAGCACCATCCTTCAGCAGCAGCGTATCGCCGCCCTTGACCTTTCCGGAGGCAAAAGCCTTGTCGATTGACGGGAAAGGAAGACCCTCCGTACCGTCCGGCGTGCCCGATACAACCGCGCCCAACGGGGCGATGAAGTAGGTCTCGCTGAGGGAGGGAACGCAAGACAATGCGAACAGACCCACGGTCAGGGTCGCCACTTTTAGCATAATGAACCTCATTGTTTCGCGGCAGGGCTACTTTTGGCAGGTTGGCGTCGAATTGCGGCAGCGATACGGACAAACAAAGGCAGTCAAACCGGCCTGGATCTTGTCTTATCCGCAGTATTTCCAAGAATTGTCTGCAACGTGGCTGTAGGTTTTCTGGGTCGGCACCCTTCGCACCGGCTACTAGTGTGGACTCTAGCACCTGCGCCCGTGCGATCAAACGACGACGCTGTCCAGCCATGCTCTTCACGGCAATGTTTCGCTTGGGTCTGCTTGGACCATGGAAGGTCAGTTTCCTGGATTGTGCAACCGATAGAGCCGGGCAAAGCCACCAAGTCACGGATCTTCCATAGTAACCGTTTGTAAACAGGGGGTTAAAGGCCAGAGGCTGGCTGGCCACAGGTGGTCCTATCGCTGTTTGCATGCTGAATGCCCTGATTGGCCGCGAACCGGTTGTCCTGCGTGCGCATTGCCATCCTGCGCCGGGCGCAGGAGAGCCGCCTGCCCCTTACCCTCTTCGGCGCGCTTTCTCAGGCTGCCGACGTCCGGACTGTGAAGTGCCGCGCGGCAAGGCTACAGACAAAGCGCCCGTCAGCCTCCATCTCCAGATATCTCAGCCGGGCCTCCCCGCGCCTGCGGTCTCAATTGTGGCAGACTCTGGCCCGCGACCCCTGCCCCATCACGCCCCGATCGGCTTGGCGCAGAATCACCTCACTCCGGTGACTGAAGCGCAGGTTTCCGCCCGGTTCATTGGCCAGGGCAGAGGTCGAAGGTCATTCTCAGCCAAACTGCCGCCGATCTCCCATCATCCAGATGGCAGGCCACGCCGGGGTTATCTGCGCCCGGTCCTCAATCTCTCGTGCAATGTTCACAGTCCGGCCGGCCGCCGTATCCGACGTTGCAATTGTTTCGTGCGCGAAACATTACTTTGGCTCTGGCCTCTCGCCCTTCTCGGACCGCTCCTTTAGGCTATGAACATGACTGCACGTGCCACGCCCCTCAGACCCGTCCAGACCGTCCCCCAAGGGGCGGCCCTGGCCACGATCGGTACCGGCCGTCTGGACCTCGCCGTCGCGCTCTATTTTTCGATGATTGCCCTGCCGATCCTGTTCAATCTGGGGCCGATCTACATGACCGGGGTGCGGGCCGTCTTGCTCGTGACAGTCGTCCCGCTGACCATCCGCTTGTTCAGTGGTCAGCTTGGCCGCCTGCTGCCGACCGATGTGTTGCTGCTGGTATACTCCGCCTGGAGCATCTTCATTCTTCTCATCAAGTCGCCGGAGTACGCAATCAGCTTTGGCGGCTCGTATATGCTGGAAGTCTACGGCAGTTACATCCTGGCACGGAACTACATACGCACGCCGGAGCAGTTTCGCGCCATGTGCAGGGGACTTTTCGCCGTTCTGTTGTTCACATTGCCATTCGCGATCTACGAGACCCAGACCGGACGGGCGCCACTGCCAACGATCATCTCCAAGCTGCCGGGAATCTTCAGTTATGCGGATTTCTACAACGAGTTGGCCGGTCGCCGACTCGGCCTCGAGCGCTCACAGGTGATCTTCTCGCATCCCATTCATTACGGGCTGTTCTGTGCAAGCCTGTTCTCCCTGATCTTTGTCGGATTCAAGGGGATCCTGAGCTCGTTCAAGCGCTTGAGCCTTAGCTTTCTGGTCTGTGTCGGTGTCATATGTTCCGTTTCAAGCGGCGCCATTCTACCGATGGTTCTGCAATTTGGCCTGACGCTCTGGGCCTGGGCTCTGTGGAAGGTCCAGTCCCGCTGGTGGATACTTATCGGGCTCGTGGCAGTCTGCTACGTGGTAGTGGACCTTCTTTCGAACAGAACACCAATCACGGTATTCCTAAGTTATGCCACGCTTTCTCCCGAAACAGCCTACGCACGCATCAATATCTTCAATTGGGGCATGGAAAACGTCTGGAAGAATCCGTTCTTGGGTATCGGCATGAACGATTGGGAGCGGCCGTCCTGGAAATCTGGCAGCATGGACAACTTCTGGCTGCTGGGGACTGTACGCTATGGCATTCCTGGCTTTGTGCTCCTGGTCGTTGCCTATATGGGGATTGTTTGGACGGTCGCGCGACGCGGTTTCACAGAAGACACTCCGATTTGGCAATTCCGCCGGGCTTGGGTGATCATGCAAGTGGGTATGACGCTGACGCTGGCGACTGTCGATGTTTGGTCGACGGCGCTGTCTTATGTGTTTTTTCTCCTCGGGGCCGGCGCATGGCTCGCTTCTGCCTCCGACCCAGCCCCGGCACCGACCACGCTCGAGACTTTGGACGAGCAGCCGAAGCAGCGCTACACACGCTTTCCGCCGGTTTCCAGGCCGGGCTTGCCGTTGTCCGGCAATCACGCGTCCCGAAATACGCAGCGGGCAAGGCTGACCGGAAGCGCCTCTTCAAGGATCAAAGACTGACATCACCATGATTGAGAATGAAGATTGCCTGCAGTTTGGGGAAGCCAGTTGACCAGACCTGTCCAAATCGTTGCCGTCGCTTCGGCAGGGGGGCACTGGGTGCAATTGATGCGGCTGCGGGCCGCTTGGGACGGATGCACTGTCACGATTGTGACAACAGATCCCGGGTTAGGTGACGCGCTGCGCGATGCTGCGTTGGAACGCGGCGAGCCCGAACCGAAGCTGCGCATCGTCACGGAAGCCAGTCGTAAGCAGAAATTGCAGCTGATCCGACAGTTCCTTCAGATGGTTGTGCTCATGGTCCAGACCCGCCCCGATGCCGTCATCTCAACCGGCGCTGCGCCTGGCTATTTTGCCTTGCGCATTGGCAAGATGCTGGGCGCCCGCACGATTTGGATCGACAGTGTTGCCAACGCCGATGAGCTGTCGCTTTCAGGAAGGAAGGTTGGCAAGTATGCTGATCTTTGGCTGACCCAGTGGCCTCATCTGGCCAAACCCGACGGGCCAACCTTTCTTGGGTCAGTCCTTTGATATTTCTAAGCATTGGCATGCAGGAACCGTTTGATCGCCTGGTGCGCGCCATGGATGAATGGTGTGCTCGGTCCAATCACGTTCAAACCGTCTTCGGCCAGATTGGTGACCCGAAACCGGGTGGGTATGTGCCGCGCAATTTCGAATGCATCTCAAGATTGTCGGCATCCGAATATGCGAAACGCTTTGCCGAGGCCGACGTGATCGTTTCGCATGCCGGAATGGGATCCATCATAACGGCAATGCACCACGGTAAGCCGATTCTGATCATGCCGCGTTGGGCGAAGCTGGGCGAGCATCGCAACGACCACCAACTGGCTACGGTGCGGATGCTGGGTGATCGCCCAGGCATCCATGTTGCTGAAGATGAAACTCGACTAGGCCCGATGTTGGACCGCGTTCTCGCCGAGATCGGGGGCGCCAGGCATGCCCCCATTGCCGCACTCGCAGACAGCCGTTTCACGGACGCATTGCGCGCCTTTCTCACCGGCCAGGTGCCCAGGACGTAAGCAGCCTTTGCGCCGCCCAGTCAGCTAGGACTCCTGGCTTCCCCCGCGGTGCCACAGCGTTGCGAACACCATTCCCGCCGCCATTCCGCCCAGATGGGTCTCCCAGGCAAGGTGGCCGCCCTGCAGGGCCCATACGGCAGCGTTGAGTGCGAGGAGGGCGACCAAGGGCAGCCCGCCGCGCAGCAGTTTTGATCGTCGACCCGGAGTGCGGCGGACTTCCTCCACCAGCCAGGCTCCAGCCAGTCCGAACAACGCCCCCGAGGCCCCAACCATCGGCGCCGGGCTGGAGGTGAGGATCGCGAAGCCTGCCGCCCCTCCCAGCAAAGAGCATGCCCACAGCCCGGCAAATGCAATCGACCCGCACCGCTCCAGAATCTGGGGGCCAAGCCACACCAGCACCGCGAGGTTGCCCGCCAGATGCCCCGGCCCTGCATG